>JASLBL010000376.1 GCA_030146615.1 Actinomycetes bacterium | reverse complement strand
GGCCTGCTGCTGCTCGCCGGCGCGCCCCTGGAGCGCCGCCGCCCGCCGCTGGCCCGGTGGCTGGAGGCCGGCTACCGGCGGGCCCTGGCCCCGGTGCTGCGCACCCCCGGCCGGGCCGCCCTGGCCGGGGCGGCGGCGCTGGCCGTGCTCCTGCTCGGGCTGGCCGCCGTGCCCCGGCTGGACCAGGACCTGGCCCCCTCGTTCAAGGACACCAACCTGCTCGTCCGGCTCACCGGCACCCCCGGCACCTCCCATCCCGAGATGACCAGGGTCACCGCCCTGGCCAGCCGCGAGCTGAAGGCCATCCCCGGGGTCGAGAACGTCGCCGCCCACGTCGGCCGGGCCGTCATGTCGGACCAGGCGGCCGCGGTCAACTCGGCCGACCTATGGGTCAGGGTCGCCGCCGGCGGCGACTACGACCGTACCGTGGCCGCCGTGCAGGCGGTGGCCGGCGGCATCCCCGGGATGGACGGCGAGCTGCTCACCTACCCCAAGCAGCGGATCGAGCAGGTCCTGGGCGGCGACGACGACGGGCTCGTGGTCCGGGTGTACGGCCAGGACCTGGAGGTGCTGCGGGCCAAGGCCGAGGAGGTCCGGCGGCTGCTCGCCGGCGTCGACGGCACCACCCGCCAGCAGGTCGAGCAGATGGTCGAGGAGCCGACCCTGGAGATCGAGGTCGACCTGGCCAAGGCGCAACGCGTCGGGATCAAGCCGGGCGACGTGCGCCGGGCCGCCGCCACCATGCTGTCGGGCATCCAGGTCGGCAGCCTGTTCGAGGAGCAGAAGGTCTTCGACGTCGTCGTCTGGGGCGCCCCCGACGTCCGCGGCAGCGTCGCCGACCTCCGCGAGCTCCTGGTCGACCTGCCCGAGGGCGGGCACGTGGAGCTCGGCCAGGTCGCCGACGTGCGGTTGCGGCCGGCATTGAGCGTCATCCGCCACGACGCCGTCTCCCGCAGCATCGACGTCACCGCCGACGTCGGCGGCCGCGACTACGACGCGGTCGTGGCCGACGTCAGCGAGCGGCTGGCCAAGGTCCAGTTCCCGCTCGAGTACCACGCCGAGGTCCTCGGCGACCAGGCCGACCGCCGGGCCGTCGAGCGCCGCGTCCTCGGGGCCGCGGCCATCGCCGCCGTGCTGATCCTGCTGCTCCTCCAGGCCGCCTTCGCCAGCTGGCGCCTGGCCGCGGCCGCCTTCCTGGCCCTGCCGGCCGCCCTGGCCGGCGGCGTGGCCGCCCTCCTGCTCAGCGGGGGCGTGCTGTCGCTGGGCGCGCTGGCCGGGTTCGGGCTGGTCGCCGCCGTGGCCGTCCGCGGCCTGGTCACCCTGGTCAGCCACTGCCAGCAGCTCGAACGCGACGCGGGCCAGCCACCCGGCCCGGCCCTGGTCCTGCACGCCGCGGCCGAGCGGCTCACGCCGGTCCTGCTCACCGCCCTGGCCACCGGCCTGGCCCTGGTGCCCCTGGTGGTCATGGGCAACGTCCCCGGCCACGAGCTGCTCCAGCCTCTGGCCGTGGTCGTCCTCGGCGGCCTGGTCACCTCGACCCTGCTCACCCTGTTCGTCGTGCCCGCCCTCTACCTGAGGTTCGGGTCTGGCTCCTCCAGGAGGCCCGATGCAGCGCACTAGACGATGGCTGGTCCTGGCCGGGCTGCTGGCCGCCGGCCTCCAGCTCTCGGCCTGCACCCAGCAGGCGGCCGAGGCCGACGGGGCCACCAGCGAGCCGGCCACGGTCGAGCACGTCGCCGGCAGCGACGTCAGCCGCCTCACCCTGACCGCCAGGGCGGTCGAGCGGCTCGGCATCAAGACCGCCCCGGTCCGCCGGGCCACCGTCGAGGGCCAGGCCCGGACGGTCGTCCCCTACGGGGCCGTGCTGTACGACGCCACCGGGACGACCTGGGTGTACGTGACCCGCGAGCCCCGCTCCTACCTGCGCGAGCAGATCGTCGTGGACGACATCGAGGACGGCCAGGCGGTGCTGACCGACGGCCCAGCCGTCGGCACGGCCGTCGTGAGCGTGGGCGCGGCTGAGCTGTACGGCACCGAGTTCGGCGTCGGCCACTAGTCGGGCGGGGTCAGGCCAACCATGATGCGCTGGGTCGTCGGATCGAGCCTGAAGTTCCGGTTCCTGGTCGTCGCCGTGGCCGCGGCCATGGTCCTCCTGGGCGCCGGCCAGCTCGGCCAGCTCCCGGTGGACGTCTTCCCCGAGTTCGCCCCGCCACGGGTGGAGATCCAGACCGCCTGCGTCGGCCTCTCCGCCTCCGAGGTCGAGGCGCTGGTCACCACCCCCATCGAGGAGACCCTGAACGGCCTCCCGGGGCTGGACGCGCTGCGGTCCAAGTCGGTCGAGCAGCTGTCGTCGATCGAGCTGATCTTCCAGCGCGGCACCGACCTGCTGGAGGCCCGCCAGGTGGTCCAGGAACGCCTGGCCACGGTGGTGCCGACCCTGCCCACCTGGGCGGCCCCGCCGATCATCATGCAGCCGCTGTCGGCCACCAGCCGGGTCATGAAGATCGGGCTGTCCTCGGACACCCTCTCGACCATCGACCTGTCGATGATCTCCTACTGGAAGCTCCGGGCCCGCCTGCTGCGGGTGCCCGGCGTGGCGAATGTGGCCATCTGGGGGGAGCGGCTGCACATGCTCCAGGTCCAGGTCGACCCGGAGCGGCTCAAGCGTCACCAGGTGTCGCTGGAAGAGGTCATGGAGGTCACCGCCGACGCCCTCGACGCCGGCATCCTGCGCTACTCCGACGGCGCGGTCATCGGCACCGGCGGGTTCATCGACACCCCCAACCAGCGGCTCGGCGTCCGCCACGTCCTGCCCATCGCCACTCCCGACGACCTGGCCAAGGTGACCATCGAGCAGCGCGGCGGCAAGGCCCTGCGCCTGGGCGACGTCGCCGACGTCACCGTCGACCACCAGCCGCTGATCGGCGACGCCGTCATCAACGACGGCCCCGGCCTGATGCTGATCGTGGAGAAGCTTCCCTGGGGCAACACCCTGGAGGTGACCCGCGGGGTCGAGGCGGCCATCGACGAGATGCGTCCCGGCCTGCCCGGCATGGACGTCGACACCACCATCTTCCGGCCGGCCACCTTCGTGGAGACCGCCATCCACAACCTCAGCCGGGCCCTGCTGCTCGGGTCGCTGCTGGTGATCCTGATCCTGGTCCTGTTCCTGTACAACTGGCGGGCGGCGGTCATCTCGGCCGTCGCCATCCCCCTGTCGCTGCTGGCCGCCGGGTACGTGCTGTACCTGCGCGAGGCCACCATCAACACCATGATCCTGGCCGGCCTGGTCATCTCGGTCGGGGTGGTGGTCGACGACGCCATCATCGACGTCGAGAACATCGTCCGGCGGCTGCGCCAGCACCGGCTGGCCACCGGCGACCGGTCGCTGGCCGCCACCTCCCAGGTGGTGCTCTCCTCCTCGCTGGAGGTCCGGTCGGCGATCGTCTACGCCACCCTGATCGACGTGGTCGCGGTCACCCCGGTGTTCTTCATGGAGGGCCTCACCGGCGCCTTCTTCCGCCCCCTGGCGCTCTCCTACGCCCTGGCCGTGCTCGCCTCCATGGTGGTCGCCCTGACCGTCACCCCCGCCCTCAGCCTGCTCCTGCTGCACCGGGCGCCGCTCGAGCGCCGCCAGTCGCCGCTGGTCCGCTGGCTCCAGCGCGGGTACGCGGCCGTCCTCGGCCGAGTCATGCGCTCGCCCCGGCCGGCCATGGCCCTGGTCGTGGTGGTGATCCTGCTCGGCCTGGGCGTCCTGCCGGCCCTGGGCCAGTCGCTGCTGCCCGACTTCAAGGAGCGGGACTTCCTGATGCACTGGGTGACCGCCCCCGGCACCTCCCATCCCGAGGAGGTCCGGATCACCACCGAGGCCAGCAAGGAGCTGCGGGCCATCCCCGGGGTCCGCAACTTCGGCGCCCACATCGGCCAGGCCCTGGCGGCCGACGAGGTGGTCGGCATCGACTTCGGCGAGAACTGGATCAGCGTCGACCCCAAGGTCGACTACGACCAGACCCTGGAACGGGTCCAGGAGGTGGTCGAGGGCTACCCGGGGCTGCGCCGCGACGTCCAGACCTACCTCAAGGAGCGCATCCGCGAGGTCCTGACCGGCGGCGGCGAGGCCATCATCGTCCGCCTCAGCGGCCCCGACCTCCAGGTCCTGCGGGACAAGGCCGAGGAGATCCGCCAGGCCATCGCCGGGGTCGACGGCATCGTCGAGGACCACGTCGACCTCCAGAAGGACATCGCCCAGGTCGACGTCCAGGTCGACCTGGCCAAGGCCCGCCAGCACGGCATCAAGCCGGGCGACGTCCGCCGGGCCGCCGCCACCCTGATGGCCGGCGAGGAGGTCGGCGACATCTTCCGCGACGGCAAGGCCTACGACGTCCAGGTGTGGAGCAAGCCGGAGGTCCGCCGCAGCCTCAGCGACATCCGCGAGCTGCTGCTCGACACCCCCGGCGGCGGCCACGTGCGCCTGGCCGAGGTCGCCGACGTGGCCATCAAGCCGACCCCCAACGCCATCGAGCGCGAGGCCGGCACCCGCAAGATCGACGTCGGCGCCAACGTCCGCGACCGCGACCTGGGCGCGGTCATCGGCGAGGTCGAGGACCGCCTGGACGCCGTCGAGCTCCCCCTCGGCTACTCCTATGAGCTGCTGGGCGAGTTCGCCGAGCGCCAGGCGGCCACCCAGCGCCTGCGCGGCTACGCCGTGGCCGCCGGCGTCGGGGTCCTGCTCCTGCTGGTGCTGGCTTTCCGCAGCTGGCGCCTCGGCCTGATGGCCTTCCTGGCCCTTCCCATGGCCCTGGTCGGCGGGCTGATCGGCGCCTGGCTGGGCGGCGGCATCATCTCCCTGGGCTCCCTGGTCGGGTTCTTCACCGTGCTCGGCATCGTGGCCCGCAACGGGATCATGCTGATCACCCACTGCCAGCACCTGGAACGCGAGGAGGGCGAGCCCTTCGGCCCGGCCCTGGTCCTGCGCGGCGCCACCGAGCGGCTGTCGCCGATCCTGATGACCGCCCTGGCCACCGCCCTGGCCCTGGTCCCCCTGGCCGTCGCCGGCGACCTCCCGGGCCACGAGATCGAGTACCCGATGGCCGTGGTCATCCTGGGCGGCCTGGTCACCGCCACCCTGCTCAACCTGTTCATCGTCCCCTCGCTGTACCTGCGCTTCGGCCGGGGACGGGGAACAACCACCGCCGCGAGGTCGTTGCCCAACGGGAGATGACCCACCGCTACCCGCCGCCGCCGTCGCTGGAGGAGCTCGGGCTGGTCCCGCCCGGGGCGGCCGGCCGCGGCCGGCGGTCCGGGGACGACCTGCCCAAGATGAGGAAGTTCCGGTTCCAGCTGCTGGCCGACTGGATCGCCGGCCGTTACCCGCCCTGCACGGTCGCCGACGTCGGCGGCGGCAAGGGCCTGCTCACTCACCTGCTCGGCCAGGCCGGGTTCCAGGCCGAGGTGGTCGACCCGGTCGACCAGCCGCTCCCGTCCCGCTACCGGGACCTGGCCACCGGCCGGCGGGTCCGCCTCGGCGGGGACGTCGCCGTGGCCCGCCGCCGGGTCCCGTTCGGGCCGGCCCTCGGCCGCCGCTACGACCTGCTGGTCGCCCTGCACGCCCACGGCAGCAACCTGGCCGTGCTCGACACCGTGGCCGAGGCCGGCAACAGCTGCGTGGTCCTGCCCTGCTGCGTGGTCGACGAGCCGGCGGCCCCCCCGACCGGGCAGAACTGGTTCCGGTGGCTGGCCGGCCGGGCCGAGGCGCTGGGCCTGGAGCCGGAGTACTTCGCCCTCAACTTCCGCGGCCAGCACGTCGGGTTCGCCATCCGCGGGGATCGGCCGGCCGGCTAGGGCCGCCGCCAGGCCAGCGCGACCACGGGCAGGCCCTTGCGGTCCACCGGGCAGTCGAGCACGGCCGTCCACCCGAGCCCGGCGGCGGCGGCCCGCAGCCCGGCCGCCTGCCATTCGGCACACAGCACGGCCGCCGCCCCGCCGGGCCGCAGCAGCCGGTGGGCCTCGGCCAGAGCCTGGCCGCCCAGCGGCCCGACGCCCCGGTCGTAGGGCGGCTCGGTGGCGACCGCGTCCACCGACCCGGCCCGCAGGGGCAGGGCGCGGGCGTCGGCGACCAGGTGGGCGCCGATGCCGCCGAGCCCGTGGCGCAGGCTCGGGTCGAGGTCGGCGGTGACGGTCGCCCAGCCGGCCGCCGCGGCCGCCAGCACGACCCCGCCGATCCCGGCGAACGGGTCCAGCAGCCGCCCCGGCCCAGCCGGGGCGACCAGGTTGACCAGTAGCCGGGCGTCGCAAACGGGCAGGCCCCGGCGGCCCAGCGGGTCGCCGTCGCCGCGGTAGCCGCGCACCGGCCGGGCCGGGCCGCCGCCGGCCTCGAACAGGAACACCCGCCGGTCCGGGGCCTGCTCCCGGTGCCCGGCCGCGTCCTCGGTGTACAGCCGCAGCAGCCGCCAGGGCCGGCGCCGCCAGCGCACGTCGGCCGGTCCGGCGGCCGGGACGAGCCGGTCGACCGCGGTGGTGTAGCCGAGGCGGGGGAGCCGGGCCGTGGCCGCGGCCAGGTGCCGGTCGGGCAGTTCGACCCAGAACACCCCGCCCCGCTCCGACAGCGGCCCCCCGGCCGGGGCGGACGGCTCCAGGTCGCCCAGCAGGGCCAGGGCCTCGGCGACGGCCGCCGCCCGGGCCTTGCGCCGCGCCGCCCGCTGGTGGAAGACGAGCATCCCCAGGTTCTACACCCTGGGCTGCTCCTTGAGGGTGCGGGAGAAGTACTCGCCGGAGGCCGCCGCCTGGGCGCCCCGCCTGTTCCGGGAGCCCGACGCGGCCGCCGCCTTCAGTGCACGACCACCTCGAGGAGCACGATGAGCAGGCCGAACACCCCGTTGGTTCCCAGAGCGAGCACGGCCAGCAGCGGCAGCGGCCCCTTCGAGCAGCGGCCGCTCCTCGGCCATAGCCGTCCGCACCGCCGACCACCAGCCGCCTGGCCCTCCGGAGGTGGAGGGAGAGGGTCTGGGCGTACACGTGGGCCAGCCAGAACACGAACAGGGTGGCCACGGTCAGGCTGAGCGCCTTGGCGTGGGAGGGGTCGGCGGCGGACCCGGCGATCACCGCCCTCCCATGCTCGTGCTTGCCGGAGTCCACGCCATGGTGACCGATGGCGGGTGGCCGGCGCATCATCCGCCGAGGGCAATTGTCGCCCGGCGCAGCCGCTCGGGGTCGGCGACCAGGTCGATGCCGGTGATCCGGCCGCCGGCGATGGTGAAGGCGAACACGACCCGCGGCCGGCCGCCCGGGGCCCAGACCGCGCTGGCGGCCCCGTCGACCAGCGCCGGGCGGGCGAACCGGGCCCGGCCCGAGAACGTCTCGGCCACCGCCGGGGCGCCGCGGACTTCGGCGGCCGACCCGGCTGGCCAGCTGGCGGGCCGCGGCCTCGGAGCGGCCGAGGACGGCCGCGATCTCCTCGAAGGGCACGGCGAACAGGTCGTGGAGGACGAAGGCCAGCCGCTCGGCCGGGGTCAGGGTCTCCAGCACGACCAGCAGCGCCGGCCTGACCGCGTCGGCGAGCAGCGCCTCCCGCTCGGGGTCGCCGCCGCCCTCGCGGCTTGCCAGCTCGTCGGGTAGCCGGTCGCCCAGGGGGTCCTCGCGCCGCGCCCGCCGGGCCCGGAGCATGTCCAGCGACACCCGCCCCACCACCGTGGTCAGCCAGCCGCCCAGGTTCTCGACCCCGCCGGCCCCGGAGCGGCTGAGCCGCAGCCAGACCTCCTGGACGGCGTCGTCGGCCTCGGCGGCCGAGCCCAGCATCCGGTAGGCCACCGCCCGCAGATGGGGCCGGTGCTCCTCGAACCGCTCGGCCAGCCAGTCATGGTCGTCCATCGGTCACAATCTCCTGTCGCGGTCCGTCATGGCGGTGACGAACCACGACCGGTCCGTTGTGACACCGACGCAAGGAGGATCGCATGGCAGGGATCAACACCATCATCTACCCGGTCAAGGACCTGGCCGCGGCCAAGGCGCTGTACGAGGCCCTCCTGGGGACGGCGCCCTCGATGGACCAGCCCTACTACGTCCAGTTCGACGTCGCCGGCCAGCAGATCGGCCTCGACCCGAAGGGCCACGACAAGGGCATGCCCGGGCCGGTCCCCTACGTCCCGGTCGACGACCTCCAGGCCGCCCTGGCCCGGCTGCGGGCCGCCGGGGCCGAGGAGCGCCAGCCACCAACCGACGTCGGTGGCGGCCGGCTGATCGCCCTGGTCGCCGACGCCGACGGGAACGTCACCGGCCTGATGCAGGACACCTAGCCGGGGACCCGCCGCAGGCACTCCTTGCGGTTGAGAGGGTTGTGGTCGGCCCGGACCAACAGCACAGCAGCTGCCGAGGCCGGCGGGCAAGCGACTTGCTCCCGTGCTTAAATGTCTAGACATATTGCCGGGAGTCGAGGGTGGAGGGTGCAGGATGGCGACGTCGCACCGGGTGGCCATGCTGGGGACGGGCCTGATCGGGGACTTCTACACCATGACGCTGCACGGCCGGCGGGGCCGGGACCGGGTGGAGGTCGTCTACTCGCGGTCGCCGGAGCGGGGAGCGGCGTTCTCCGAGCGGTGGGGGATCCCGCAGGCCACGACCGGCATCCAGGAGGCGGTCAACCACCCGCAGGTCGACACCGTGGTCGTCGGGCTGCCCAACCACCTGCACGAGGAGGCGGTGGCGGCCGCGGCCGCCGCCGGCAAGGCCGTGCTGGTGACCAAGCCGCTGGCCCGCAGCGCCGCCGAGGCCGGCCGCATCCTGGAGACGGTGGAGCGGGCCGGAGTGTTCGGCGGCTACCTGGAGGACCTGGTCTACACCCCCAAGACCCTCAAGGCGCTGGCCTCGACCCGGGCCGGGGCCGTCGGCGACGTGCTCTGGGTGCGGAGCCGCGAGACCCACCCGGGGCCGCACAGCGCCTGGTTCTGGGACGCCGGGCAGGCGGGCGGCGGGGCCATCGTCGACCTCGGCTGCCACTGCATCGAGATCATCCGGTCGTTCGTGGGGAAGGGCAACCGGCCGGTCGAGGTGATGTGCTGGCTGGACACGCTGGTCCATCCCATCGACGCCGAGGACAACGCGATCGCCTTGGTCCGCTTCGAGAGCGGCGCGGTCGGGCAGTTCGAGGTCAGCTGGACGTTTCGCGGCGGAATGGACCTGCGCGACGAGGTCGCCGGCACCGAAGGCACCATCTGGCTCAACCACTTCCTGCGCACCGGGTTCGAGATGTTCACCTCCGGCGGTGGTGAGGGCTACGTCGCCGAGAAGGCGGAGACCGAGAGCGGCTGGCTGTTCCCGGTCGGCGACGAGGTGTCCGAGCTCGGCTACACCAACATGTTCACCGACATGTTCGACGCCATCGACGCCGGCCGCGAACCGACCGAGACGCTGTACGACGGCTACGTCGTCAACGCCGTCATGGACGCCTGCTACGCCTCGGCCCGCTCCCGGACCTGGGAACCGGTGCAGCTCGACTGGCGCGGCGGCACGACCGCGCGGATCGAGCGGGCCCGCCGGACAGAGGACGGCCTGACCGTGGTCAAGGAGGAGCTCCTCCCCGACGGCCGCCGCAAGCTGATCTTGTCCGACCCGACCACCGGCGCCGTCACCGACCGAGTCGGCTGATCAGCGTCTGCACCCTTGCATCGCGTCTGCATCCGATATATCGGGCGCAGACGCGACGAAAGGTGCAGACGCCTCATGGGATGAGGATCCGGTGACGTCGGCGCCGACTGCGCTCAGACCACCCAGGCCTTGACCGCATCGCGGGCCAGCCGGAACCCGGTCTTGACCCGCTCGTCGCTGCCCTCGAAGTCGCGGTCCTCGTGCTCGATGACCACCGGCCCGTCGTAACCCGCCCGGTAGAGCGCCGCGAAGAAGCGTCCCCAGTCGACCTGGCCGAGCCCGGGCAGCCGGGGCACCTGCCAGCCGATGCCGGCTGACAGAACGCCGTGTTCATAGAGGCCTTCGCGGTCGACCTCGAGGTCCTTGAGGTGGACGTGGTGCAGCCGCGGGCCGAACTCGCGGACCACCCGCTCGACGTCGATCTGCTGCCAGATCAGGTGCGATGGGTCGAGGTTGAGCCCGAGGGTGTCGTCGTCGAACTAGCCGAACACCTCCCGCCAGGCGCGGGGGTTGTACATCGCGTTCTGCCCGGCGGGCCACTCGTCGCTGCTGAAGATCATCGGACAGTTCTCGATGCCGATCTTGATCCCCCGGTCCCGGGCGTGCCCGACCAGCGCGGTCAGGGGCTCGCGGCCGGCCTTCAAGTTCTCG
>JASLBL010000309.1 GCA_030146615.1 Actinomycetes bacterium | reverse complement strand
CGAGGAGCTGGCCGCCGAGCTCGACATGGCGACCGAGAAGGTCCACCGGCTCAAGGACACCGCCCAGGCCATCACCAGCCTGGACACCCCGATCGGGGACGACGGGGCCGCCCTGCAGGACTTCCTGGAGGACGACTCGGCCGTCGGGCCGGACGAGCTGGCCGTCGAGGCGGTCGGCCGCGAGGCCCTGGAGCAGGTCCTCAACGCCCTGCCGGAGCGGGAGCGGCAGGTCCTGATCCTGCGCTTTGGGCTGGACTCGGGCACCCCCCCGCACCCTGGAAGAGGTCGGGGCGGTCATGGGCTTCTCGCGGGAGCGGGCCCGCCAGGTCGAACGCGACGCCCTCGCCGCCCTCCGCTCCCCCGAGATCCGCGCCAGACTTACAGGCTTCTACGGGGCGGCCTGAGCCGGATGACGGTCAAGCGGAGAGGTCGACAACGGCCTTGACGTCGTCGGGTCGCCGTTGCAGGGCTTCCGACCAGCGGCTGAGGGGGACCCGCCGGGTGATGAGGCGCTCCAGCCACGGCTGGTAGGACTTGGCCAGCGCAGTCGCGGCCGCCTGGTAGTGCCGGCGGTTGGCGTTGACGGTGCCGAAGACCACGCCGTTCTCCAGGACCAGCTCACGGTTCAGCGCGCCGGCGTCGATGGTGAGCGTGCGCCCGGCCGACGAGACGCCGGTCAGGCAGACGATGCCGTCGGGACCGGCCTTGGCGATGGCGTCGATGACCAGCGCCCCGACCCCGGTGCACTCGACGACGACGTCGGCGCGGGCCACCGCCTCGGACAGGGTTCCGGTGTGGTAGGTGGCGCCGAGGTCGGCCACCAGGGCGGGCTTGGGGCCGGTGGTCACCCGGTCCAGCACATGGACCTCCAGGCCGCGCTGGACCGCCAGCAGCGCGGCCAGCAGGCCGATCGGGCCGGCACCGACGATGAGCGCGACCTCCGGGCGCCAGACCGCCCGGGCCGCGATCCGCTCGATGTGGTCCCAGGCCTTGGCGACCACGCTGGTCGGCTCGAGCAGCACCCCGGTCCTCTCCAGGGCCGGGTCGACCTTGACCGCGCGGTCGGGGTCGATGCGATAGCGCTCGCGCATGAACCCGTCCAGCTGCTTGATGCCGTGCTCGGTGTAGCGGCCGTTGCGGCACATGTCCCACTCGCCGGCGGCGCAGCTCACACACGGCTCGGGATCGGGCCGGCGGACGATGCCCACCACCAGGTCGCCGGGCTGTAGGCCGCTCGACGCGGGTGCCTCCAGCACGCGGCCCAGGGACTCGTGGCCGAGCACCAACCGGTCGTGCCCGGGCGGCGCCCAGCCGTACGCGCCGCGGCTGATCTCGAGATCCGTGCCGCACACGCCGACCGCGAGGCTCTGGACCAGCAGGTCGCCCTCCTCGCGGGGCGGCTCGGCGACCTGATCGAGGCGGGCGCTGCCCGCCTGCATCGGGATGACGGTGATGGCCTGCATGTGACCTCCTAAGAACGAACCTCCAGGTTCGTCCCCTCGCGGCGCGGTGTCATCGATGCCAGCACCCAACCGCGCGTTCCGGGCAGCGGGAAGCGTGACCGGTCAGCGGGAGTCGAGGAAGGTGAGCACCGCCAGGACGCGGCGGTGGTCGTCCTCGGCCTCGGGGAGCGTCAGCTTGGTCAGGATGCTGCGCACGTGCTTCTCGACGGTCCCCTCGGTGACCCACAGCCGCCGGGCGATGCCGGCGTTGGAGCGGCCCTCGGCCATCAGGGCCAGCACCTCGCGCTCCCTGGCGCTGAGCGCGGCCAGCGGGTCGTCGCGGCGGCGGGCGGCCACCAGCTCGGCCACCAGTGCCGGGTCCACCACCGACCCGCCCTTGGCGATCCGCTGCAGGGTGTCGATGAACTCCTCCACGTCGGTGACGCGGCTCTTGAGCAGGTACCCGATCCCCCGGCCGCCGGCCAGCAGCTCCATGGCGTGCTCGACCTCGACATGGGCCGACAGGACCAGGATGCCGGTCTCCGGATGCTCCTGGCGGATCTGCCGGGCCGCCTCCAGGCCCTCGGCGGTGTGGGTCGGGGGCATCCGGATGTCGACCACCACCAGCTCGGGCGACTGGTCACCGACCAGGGCCAGGAGCTGGGTGGCGTCGCCGGCCTGCCCGGCTACCTCGAACCCTGAGCGTTCCAGCAGGCTGGCCAGCCCCTCGCGGAGCAGGACGTCATCCTCGGCCAGGATCACCCGCAACCCGGTCGTCGTCATGGTGGGATTATGGTCGAGCCTGCGGCTGTGAGCACGCTGCGGATCCTCGGCTCCAGCGTGGTGACCTTGCTTCCAGCTAGCAGGCACCCCAAGATGCCAGCCCGCCAGGAGCCCTGACGGGCGCTGGCCGGGCAGACCTCGTGCCGCTCCAGCTTCATCCTCACCAGCAGTGGCGACACCCACCAGGTAGCTGGAGAGGAGCCCCCGATGTTCGAGCACTACTTCGCAGTCCTGTTCAGCCTCGGGCAGACGCGTGGCTTTGCTCACTCGGCCCTGCCGGACGGTGCGGTCCAGCCCGAGCGCGAGGGCCGCAAGACCGACCCGAATCGCCGCAGCCAGGAGCCAGCATCGCCGACCGGCACCGTCGAGGTGGCGGCGCCTACCGATCCTCCCGTGGCCGCCGGGCCGAACGAGTCCTCCGAGTGGGACCCATGCCCATGCAAGCAGTGGGGAGTCTGTCGCGCGGACCGCCATGGCTGCGTGGCCATATGCAAGGAGCTGTTCCCGCAGCTCGACCAGGAACTGGACGCGTGGGAAGCCGAGCACGGCTGGCTGGACCGCTAGCCATCGGTCCATCCGGCGTGATCCCCGACCCGAAAGGAGACGGCGTGACGGCGCAGACCATCGAGGCGGGCCGGACCGGCACGGGCACGCCGGGTCCGCTCAGCCGACGGCAGCTCCGCATCGTGTTCGGTGGGCTCATGCTCGGCATGCTGCTGGCGGCCCTCGACCAGACGATCGTCGCCACCGCGCTCCCGACGATCGTCGGCGACCTGGGGGGCCTGAACCACCTGTCCTGGGTGGTCACCGCCTACCTGCTGACCTCCACCGCCGTCACCCCGCTGTGGGGCAAGCTGTCCGATCTGTACGGCCGGCGCGGCACCTTCCAGGCCGCCATCGCCATCTTCCTGGCCGGCTCGATGCTGTCCGGCCTGGCCCAGAACATGGTCGAGCTGATCGCGTTCCGGGCCGTGCAGGGGCTGGGCGGCGGCGGCCTGATGGCCCTGGCCATGGCGATCGTCGGCGACCTCGTCTCGCCCCGGGAGCGGGGCCGCTACCAGGGCTATTTCGGGGCGGTGTTCGCGCTGGCGAGCGTCAGTGGCCCGCTGCTCGGCGGCTACTTCACCGACCAGCTGAGCTGGCGCTGGATCTTCTACGTCAACCTGCCGCTGGGCATCGCCGCCCTGATCGTGACCAGCGTGGTCCTGCGCATCCCGTTCCGCCGGCAGCGGCGCCGCATCGACTACCCCGGCTCGCTGCTGCTGGTCGCCGCGGTGGGCTGCGTCGTGACCGCCACCACCTGGGGTGGGACCACCTTCCCGTGGGGCTCGGTGCAGATCATCGGGCTGGCCGCCGCCGCCGTCGCGCTCCTGGCCCTGTTCGTGGCCTGGGAGGCGCGGGCCAGCGAGCCGATCCTGCCCCTGCACCTGTTCCGCAACCCCATCTTCACCGTCGCCGTGGCCATCACCCTCCTGCTCGGGCTGGCGTTGTTCGGCGCGGTCGTCTACCTGCCCGAGTACCTCCAGGTCGTGCGGGGCGCCTCGGCCATCTCCTCGGGCCTCCAGCTGATCCCGCTGACCCTGGGGATCGTCGTCGCCTCGGCCGTCTGCGGCCAGCTGGTCAGCCGCATCGGCCGCTACAAGATCTTCCCGGTCATCGGCGCGACCCTGCTGACCATCGGGTTCTGGCTGCTCACCCACATCCAGGTCGACACCAGCACGACGGTGCTGTCGGCCTGGATGCTGGTGGTCGGGCTCGGGATCGGCTGCATCATGCAGATCGCCGTGCTGGCCGTCCAGAACGCCGTCGCCTACCAGGACCTCGGCACCGCCACCTCGGCCACGGTGTTCTTTCGCCTGCTGGGCGGCTCGCTGGGCACGGCGATGTTCGGGACCGTCCTGCTCAACCGGCTCCAGCACAACCTGGCCGTGCTGCTGCCCCCGGCCGCCGGCGGACGGGCGCAGGTTGACCTCGGCTCCCTGGAGGGCGCACCCCAGCAGCTGCGGGCCCTGCCCGGCCCCATCCTGCACAGCCTGCTGGAAGCGTTCGCCCGCTCCTACCAGATCGTCTACCGGTGGGCGATCCCGTTCGCGGTCGCCACCCTGGTGCTCGCCCTGCTCCTGCGGGAGGCACCGCTGCGCACGACCGCCCACGTCGGTCGCGGCGAAGAGAATGCCACCCGGTGACCGAGGCCGGCGTCGCCCCGGCCGCGGTGGCCGGCCGTGGACTGCTCTGCCAGTTCGGGCCGGTCCGGGCGGTGGACGACCTCAGCTTTGAGGTGGCCGAGGGCGAGGTGTTCGGGCTGCTGGGGCCCAACGGCGGCTCTACGACGTGCCCCGCGGCCGACCTCGTCGACGGCGCCCGGCTCGACCTCCTCCCCTCCGACGACATCAGGGCCGACAACCACCGGCCCGACCACCACTGAGCCGGCCACCACCGGCCCGACGAACCCCACCACCGCGCCCGGACAACGGTCGTGACCCGGAACGCTCGGCAGGCTCGCCAGCGGCGCCACGAGGCGGCCCGGGCCCGGCAAGCCGCCCGGCGCCGCCGCGACCGCCGCCGGTTGGGCCTCGCGGCGGCCCTGGCCGTCCTGCTGGTCGTCGGGATCGGCGGGCTGGCCGTCTCGGTCGCGGGCCGGTCCGGGCTGGCGGCGACCGGGACGGGTGCGCTGCCCGGGCTGCAGACGGGCCGACGCCCTGGGGCGCCGACACCGCCGACCCGGCCGCCCGCCTGCGCACCATCGGCCTGCCCCCCTTGCACCCTGTCGAAGGCACCGTCGTGCACATCGACCAGCACCTTGACCTGTACGTCGACGGCCGTAAGGTGCCGGTGCCGGCGGGCATCGGCATCAATCCCGCCGTGGGGTTCGCCCCGCTGCACACCCCACGACGCCAGCGGGGTCATCCATGTCGAATCGCCCACCGTGCGCACCTACGCGGGGGGCAGTTCTTCGCCGTGTGGGAGGGTGCGGTTCACCCCGAGCTGCCTTGGCGGCTACTGCGCCGCCGGCGACCGGCGGTTGCGGGTCCACGTCAACGGGCGCCACCTATCAGGGCGACCCCACCACGCTGCCCCTGGGGTCCCATCAGGAGCTCGTGGTCGCCTTCGGCACGGCCTCCCACCTGCCCTCCCCGATCCCGTCCACCTACCGGTTCCCCTCCGGCCTCTAGCTCCGCGCCGGCCGTACCGGCGGGGATGGGCAGGCCGGCCTGTGTGGGTTAGCCTGGATCGGTGAGTGCGGCTAGGCGGCCGGGCGCCGCGGCCCCTGCGCCGGCAGTGCGCCTCGGGGGCGGGTTGACCGGCCGGATGCTGCTCGCCAGCGGGCTGCTCATGCTGATCCTGGCCGCCGCCTTCGCCGTTCTGCTCGTCGTCGTGGCCGACCTGCGCGAGTCGGCCGGCGCCGCCCGCAGCTCCGAGGACGTGCTCGCCACCGCGAACGAGCTCGAGCGGCTTGTGATCGACCTAGAGACGGGCGTCCGCGGCTTCGTCATGACTCGGGAGGAGCAGTTCCTGGAGCCCTGGGTCAACGCCCGCCGGAACCTTCCCGGGCGCGCGGCCGCGCTGGAGCGGCTGTCGGCCGGACAGCCGGAGCAGGCGCGCACGGCCCGGCGGATCGCCCAGGCGGCCAGCGCCTACATCGACCAGTACGCGGCCCCGCTCCTCCAAGCGGCCCGGCGCGGCGACCCTGCCGCCCGAGGGCTCGCCGCCACCGTGGAAGGCAAGCAGCGGGTGGACGCCATCCGAGTCGACTTCGACCAGTTCATCGCGGCCGAGCGCCGCAACGCCGAGGCTCTGGAGGCCCGGGCGGACGGCGCGGCTCGCCGGGCCGTCGTGGCCGCGGTCGGCGGGCTGGCGGTGTCGATGCTGCTGGTCCTGGTCTTCGCCGGTTACCTCATCCGCGCCATCGTCCGGCCGGTCCTGCGGGCCGCGCAGATGGCGGTCCGGCTCGCCGGCGGGAACCTCAGCACGCGGATGCCGGCGACCGGCGTGGCTGAGATCGGGCAGCTGGAGCGGGCGTTCAACGACATGGCGGGCTCGCTGGAGCGCAACCGCGACGATCTGGCGGAGCTGGCCACCGAGCAGGCGGCGCTGCGGCGCGTGGCCACCCTCGTCGCCCGCGGGGTCTCCCCGGACGAGCTGTTCGCGCGCGTTGCGGAGGAGGTGGGCACGCTGCTCGGGGCCGACGTCACCACGATGGTCCGGTTCGGCTCGGGCGGCCGGGCGGAGCTCGTGGCCGCGGCGGGCGAGACGGCGGACCTTCCCCCTGTCGGCACCACCTGGGACCTCACGGGGCCGTGGGCGGTCACCCAGGTGTGGCAGACCGGCCGCCCGGCCAGGTTCGACGGCTACGAGCACACCTCCGGCCCCGCCGGCGAGATGGTGCGTGGCGCCGGCGTCCGCTCCTCGGTCGCCAGCCCGATCGTCGTCGAGGGACGCCGCTGGGGGGCGATGGTCGTCTTGAGCAGGGCCGAGCCGCTGCCGTCGGGCACGGAGGGGCGGATGGCCGACTTCACCGAGCTCGTCGCCGTGGCGATCGCCAACGCCGAAGCGCGTGCCCAGCTTCGCCGGATGGTCGAGGAGCAGTCGGCGTTGCGGCGGGTGGCCACCCTGGTTGCCCACGCGGGCCCGCCGTCGCTGGTGTTCGAGGCCGTCACCCGGGAGGTCGGCCTGCTGTGCGACGCCGATCTGGCCCGCATGGAGCGCTACGAGCAGGACGGGACCGTGACCGGGGTGGCCGCCTGGAGCCGGGTCCCGGTCGAGCTGGCCGTGGGCACCCGGTTCGGCCTGGATGGGGTGAGCATCGCCCGTGGGGTGCAGCAGACGGGCGGGCCGGTGCGGGTGGACAGCTTCGGCGCCGACGACAGTGGGGCGATCGCCCGGGAGGCGCGGGCTCTGGGGATCCGTTCCTCGGTGGGCTGCCCGATCGTGGTGGGCGGGCGCCTGTGGGGGGTGATCGCGGCCTCGACCAAGCGCGAGGAACCGTTCCCGCCCGACACCGAGGCCCAGATCGCGGAGTTCACCGAACTGGTCGCCACCGCGGTCGAGAACGCCGAGAGCCGCGCCGAGCTGGCGGAGTCGCGGGCTCGGGTCGTCGCCGCCGCCGACGAGACCCGGCGGCGGCTGGAGCGCGACCTGCATGACGGCGCCCAGCAGCGGCTGGTCTCCCTCGCCCTGCGGCTGCGTACCGCCGCGGCGACGATCTCCCCCGACCTGCGGGAGGTTCACCAGGAGCTGGCCGGCGTCGGCGCCGAGCTGGACGAGATCCTCGGCGACCTGCGCGAGCTGTCGCGCGGGATCCACCCGGCCATCCTGAGCGAGGGGGGCCTCGGGCCGGCCCTGCGGACCCTGGCCCGCCGCTCCTCGGTCCCGGTGCAGCTCCAGGTGGGGATGGAGGGACGGCTGCCCGAGCGGGTCGAGGTGACCGCCTACTACGTCGTCTCCGAGGCGCTGACCAACGTGGCCAAGCATGCCAACGCCTCGGCCGTGAAGGTCGACGTGGACCGCGACGACGGGCTGGTCCGGCTGGCGATCCGCGATGACGGCGTGGGTGGCGCCGACCCCGTCCGTGGCTCTGGGCTGGTCGGCCTCAGGGACCGCGTCGAGGCCACCGGCGGGTCCCTGCGCGTCGAGAGCCGCCCCGGGGAGGGCACCTCCCTGCTGGTCGAGCTTCCCGTCGACACCGGCGCGTCGTCGGACGTCGGCTGATCAGCGGTGAGGTGGGCGCCGTTGTCGGGGTTGAACAGGTGCAGCTTGGCGGGGTCGAACCACAGCTGGAGCCGCTGGCCCTCGTGGGCCCGGCTAGCCGGATCGAGGCGGGCGACGACCTGGTCGTTGCCGCCCGGCGCGTCGCCTGTGCCGGCGTCGGCGGCCAGCTCCTCCAGCTCCTGGGCGGTGGCCCGGGCGCCGTGGAGCTGGAAGTAGACGTACTTGTCGGACCCAGCGACTCCAGCACGTCGACGACCGCGGGGAAGGTGAGGCCCTCGTCCGGCTTGCCGTTCATCAGGGCGGCGTCCTTGAAGTCCTCGGGCCGGATGCCAACGATCAGGTCGCGACCGGCGCCGGCCTTCAGGACCTTGCCGCGGACCTCGGCCGGGAGGGCGACGTCGCCGAGGGCGCTGCGCAGGTGGCCGCCCTCTAGGGTGCCGGGGAGGAAGTTCATGGGAGCCTCCGGTACCTGCTGGCTGCAAGATGGTCGTGCGCGCTGTCACGACCTGACCGTGAGCATCGTCACGGTCTCGGGTCGCCGCGGCCACCGTCTCCGTGGCCGGCCAGCAAGTCGCGGATAGCGTCGGCCGACAGAGCGTTCTTGGGCAGGAACCCGACCGCCGGGCTGGCCGCGATCAGCTCCGCGTAGTCCTGCTCGGCGTGGGTCGAGATCAGGATCACCGGTGCCGGGACCAGGCCGGCCTGGTTATGGAGGCGCCGGGCCAGCTCCAGGCCGCTCTCCCCACCCAGGTCGATGTCGAGCAGGGTGACGTCCGGCCGCAGCTCCCCGGCCCGCTGGAGCGCGTCGGCGCTGTTGGAGGCCACGCCGACGACCGTGATGCCCTGGCGTTCCAGGAGGCCGCGGGCGGCGTCCAGGAACCGGGGGCTGTCGTCGACGATGAGGCAGCGCATGGGCTCAGCATTGCAGGCCGGGGTACCGGCGCGCATGCCGGCTAGCTGGAAACTCATCGGCCGGCGGGGTGGTGAGCGGAGGTCGGGACCGCGAGGATGCGGCCCTACTCCCGCACCCCGCGCAGGTTGGCCCACGTGATGAGCCCGATCGCGGTCAGCGACAGCGGCAGGACGAGTCGCTGCAGCGGCGGCAGGGCGGTCGTCAGGGCGGCCACCCCGCTCGTCACGCTCGCCGCGACGGTAAGCACGTAGTCGATTAGCAGGACCGACCCGCCCACCAGGGCCCACCTGGACCCGAAGTTGTCCCTGCTGACGACATACGCCCCGCCGGCCGACGGGTAGGCGGTGATGGTCTGCCGGTACGACGGGATCAGGATGGCCCGCAGGGCGCCGGTGCCCAGCGCGATCGGGAACGCCAGCCTGGTCGCCACCGCCCCGGCGGCGACCAGGCCCAGCATGATCTGCTCGGCGCCGTAGGCGGTCGAGCTGATCGCGTCCGAGGAGAACACGCCAGCGCCAAGCTTCCTGCGGTCGGCCCAAGTCGCGGCCATCTTGCAGGTCGCCCCCAAGACCGTCGCCCGCTGGGCCCAGCAGGGGCTACTCCCCTGTCAGCGCACCCTGGGCGGCCATCGCCGCTACCCCGAGCCGGCCATCCGCGAGTTGGCCGCCTCCCTTCACCAGGAGGTGCGTGCCTCGTGACTACCGCCCACTCCTCCCCCACCCCTATCGGGCCCGGGTCGGTCTTGGACGGCGACCCTCGCATCCTCATCCCCTTGCCAGAGGCGGCCGAGCGGTTGGGGATCTCGCGTTGGCAGGCCTACAAGCTGGCCCGCTCGGGCCGCCTGCCGACTACCCGCCTGGGGGCTCGGGATCTGCATGTGCCCGTGGCGGTGTTGCGCCGGATCGAGCAAGAGGGCCTCCCGCCAGCCCCGGAAGGCGGTGAGGTGGCGTGACCCGCGGCGTCGATCAGCTGGTCCGCCATGTCCGCCGGCTCGGCAACCACGAGCTGAACGAACTGCTGCTCCAGCTTCCCAAGCGCTCCTTCACCGCCCTGGTCGAGGTCGCCCTGCCCCGCCCGGTGCTGCCCGCCGGGCTGGTGGTGCGATTCGAGCCCGCCTCGGGCGTGGATGGCTGGACGGTGGTGGCCTGTGCACCCCGCCGGCCTCTGGGCATCCTGACCCGCAGCCGCGACCCGAGGGGTCGGGTGGTCTACCGGGCCTGGTCCCGGGCCGGCGACCCGGTCCAGGTTGCCGGGACCTCAAGCTGGCGGCGGCGTGGGGATGCGGCCGCGGCCCTGGCCTGGGTCACCCCGGTGAGCGGGGCCCGCTGCCTGGCCTTGGCCGCCTATGTCCGCGCCCTCCCGGACGGGGCCCTGCACAGCCTGCTGCGGGGGCTGCCGCGGGATCGGTTTGACCGGTTGGTCGACGCGGCCTACCGGCCCGAGGGGACGGCCGCATGAGCGCCGTCAAGCGCTGTCCTCGCTGCGGCCAGCTCAAGTCGGCGGAGGAATTCTACCGGCGCCACCGCGGCCGGCGGCTGTCCTCCTACTGCCAGCCCTGCACCCAAGCTGCCTCCCGCCAGGCCCGGAGCCGACGCCGGCAGGACCCGGACGCGGCTAAGGTGCTGCGGGCGGTTGATCGGGTCCGCCAGCGCCGCCGGCGGGCCCTTGGCGGCCAAGGCGGTGGGGACCGATGATGGCCCCGCCGACGCCGCGCCGCCCAGCCCGTGGTGGTGGGTTGGCCGTCTTGGTTGTGGTCACCATTCTGGCCGCGCTGGCCGCCCCCCACGCTAAGGCGCTGCGTGGCCTGGTCGCCGGCGGGCTGCCGGCCATCACCGTCCCAAGCCGGCCCGCTCCCCCACCGGCCACCAGGCCGCCCTCGGGGCTGAGCTTCACCAGCGCCGCTGGGTGTCAGCCCGCTAACGACTACTGGTCCCCGCGGCTGGACCGGCGGGTCCGCACGCTGCTGATCGCGGCCGCCGACCGTCATCGGATTCGGGTGTCGTGCCTGCGCACCGGCCATTCCTGGTACGTCAAGGGCACCCGGCGGGTCTCCAACCACTCGGTGTGGCGCGGGGTCGACGTCGACCGGGTCGACGGCCGCTCGGTCAGCCGATCCAACGCCGCCGCCCGACGACTGGCCTTGTGGATCGGCCGCGGCCGGGCCGGGGTACAGCCGAGCGAGGTCGGCTCGCCGTGGGCCTTCGGGGGACGGCCGTGGTTCACCGACGCCGGCCACCAGGGGCATTTGCACGTCGGCTTCCCTGGCCCGACCCAGCCAGGCAGGGCCCGATGATCGCCCTCGGACTGCTGCGGGCGCTGGGGCTGCGCGGCACCGTCGTCCTAGCCTGCCTGCTCGTCCTGGCCGTGACCGCCTACGGCGTAGCCCAGGACCTAGGCCTGCTCGAGGCGCCCGCGAAGGCGGCGCCGGCCCCCAAGCGGGCCGCCGGCCAGCCGAGCCCGAGCCCGGCCGCGGTCGCCGACATCCCCGCCAGCTACCTGCGCCTCTATCGGGCCGCCGGTTCGCGCTACCGGGTCCCCTGGTCGGTGCTGGCGGCCATCGGCAAGGTCGAGTCCGACCACGGCCGCTCCGCGCTCCCGGGGGTCCGTTCGGGCAGCAACTGGGCTGGGGCCTGTGGGCCCATGCCGATCGGCTGTGTGCCCGGGAGCAGGGCCGGCAACAGCTGGGCCCGCTACGGCCGCGGCCGCCCCCACGACCCCGCCGCAGCGATCCCGGCCGCCGCCCGCTACCTGGTCGGCCATGGCGCCCGTCGGGATCTCGACCGGGCGATCTTCGCCTACAACCACTCCCGCTCGTATGTGGCCAAGGTCAAGCAGCTCGCCCGCCGCTATGCCCAAGGGGGTGGGCGGCGATGACCGCCAGCGCCGACCGCCTCAGGCCCGGCCGCTCGCGGGAGGAGTTGCGGCTGGTCGAGGTCGCCTCCGGGCTGCTGCTGTTGCTGGATGCTCACCGGCTCACCGGCCGGCTCCCCCTCGAGGTCCAGGTCCAGGCGAGCCGGCTGCGGCACGCGGTCAAGCTGGCCATCCAGGCCGAGGCCGCCCGCACCGCCCCCCTCGCCCCGGCCCCGCCGCCACCCGTGAGCCGGGACCAGGCGGCGGCGTTGCGGGCCTGGATCGCCAGCCAGCCGTGGGTCCAGCCGGGCCCACAGGGGTGGGTGTACCTGCTGTGCTTCCGCGACCCGGCCACCGGCCAGCACGCCCCCCTGGTCGGCAACGGCTGTCGGGGCCAGTACGCCGGCCACTACTGGGGCTGGACCGACGACCTCATCCGCCGCATCAGCCAGCACCGCAACCCCCGCTGGACCGGGGCCGGTCGGCTGGTCCAGGTCGCCCTCGCGGCCGGGCTGACCTTTGAGCTGGCCTGGCTGGAGTACCCGGCCACCCGCGGGCGGGAGCGGCGGCTCAAGAACCAAGGCTCGGCCTACCGGCGCTGCCCGCTGTGCCGCGGCACCGGCGGCCCCCTCGACCCAGCCGCCGCCGTTGCCGCCGTCCACCGCTCCCCGCTCCCTGATCCCCGGCCTGCTGGAAGGAGGTAACCCCCATGCCCCGACGTACGACCTGGCTGATCGACATGGGCGACGGCACCTGGGCCGCCTGCTGTATGACCTGTCGCCTGGCCCTGTACCGCGGCCCGAAGGCCGGCGCCGACCGCGCCGCCGCCGCTCACTCCTGCGAACCCGTCCTGCCCCTCGGCCGCCGACGCCGACCGGCCTAGCTCGCGGCCCACCCCTGGGCCCCGGTGCGGCGGCGCGACCCCGGACCCCCGCCCGTGGACGGACGCGCCGCCCACCGCCAACACCACCCAAGGAGCAATCCGTGCCCCACATGTACCGCACCCGCCACGCCGGCGGCGGCCCGCCCCCCGGCTGGAGCCTGCCCCCAGCCTGGGGCCAGCCCCTCAACGATCCCCTGCCCCTCCAAGTCGTTGGGCCGGTGGGCCGCTGGCTCTGGCCAGCCCTGGCCGTCGCCGGCTTCCTGCTCGTGACCGGCTTCGTCCTCGGCCACGACGACCCTGCCCCTGGCCTGTCCCGCCGGGGGCTGCTCACCATCGCGGTTGCCGCCGTGGTGGTGGTCCTGTTAACCATCCACCGGGCCGCCGGCCCCGGCCCGCTGGCCCGGGCCGTGTTCGAGTACGCGGTCGTGTTCCTGCTGGCGATGCTGCTCGCCACCACCGGCGTCGACCTCGACCAGGCGCCCGGCGGCAAGCAGGCCAACAGTGCGGCCCGCGACCAGCGACCAGCGCTCGTCAAGGTCATCGACGGGTTCGGTGACTGGCTGAGGGAGTGGCGGACCTGGGCCAGCACCGAGACCGACCGCCGCGCCCACTCCTCCGCCACCGCCTCCCCCGCTCCCCCGCTGCCCTCGTCGACCAGGAGGCCGCTGTGACCGTGCGCTTCTCGGACCTCAACCCCCTGGGCCGAGCCATCATCATCACCATCGCCGCTCTCACCTTCGGGGTGGCCGCGGTGTCGTTCGCCACCAGCTACGGCGCCCTCTACGCCTACGCCCGCGACACCGGCCTGTACTCCGACCGGCTCACCCGGCTGTGGCCGCTGCTGCTAGACGGTGCCTTCATCGTCGCCCAACTCGCCGCCATCTTGGCCGGGATCCTCCGCGGCAGCCGCGGCTGGCCCATCCTGACCATGCTGCTCACCGGGGCCCTGACGGTCTGGTTCAACCTCCAGCACGCCGGCTCTGATCCGGGTCGACGGTTGGCCGCGGCGTTGCCGCCGGTGCTGATGATGCTGGCCTTCGAGATCGACATCCAGATCGTCAAGTGGGTCATGCGCGCCCTCGGCAAGCCGCTCGGCCCGATCGCTCCCCCACCCCTGGACGGCATGTTGGCCGGCCCGGTCCCCGGGGCTGTGTGGCGGTCGGATGGAACGGGCTGGAACCTTCCGCTGAACGGCTCACCCAACGGCTGGCCCGCAGCCGGGTACGGGTCCAACCCGGCAGGTCACCACCTTCCGGAAAACTCACAGAACGGCCAAGCCGGTCTAGCTGCTGGCGGGGGTGGTGACGGCGTTGGGGTGACCAAGCGTCAACGCATCGAGGAATACCTGGACTGGCTCGGCCCCGAAGAGCTCCAGAACCTGACCGTGCGCGAGCTGACAACCGAGCTGGCCGGCCAAGGCCTGGAGGTCACCGAGCGCTACGTCAAGCAGATCCTCGACCAGCAACGGCCCCCACCCCAGCCGAAGCGGCGGGGGAGCGGCCCCCGCAAACCGCGCCGATGACCGGAGCCGACCAGCGCCTGCCGGCAAGCCGGGGCCGGCTGCGCCCGGTGCCTGCGCCCAACCGCCAGCCGCCGCACAACCTGGAGGCCGAGGAGGCCGTGCTGGGAGCGGTCCTGGCCGCCGGGCGGCTGCTAGCTGAAGTCGCCGCCGTCCTTGAGGAAGCTGACTTCTACCGGCCCGCCCATCGAGCCATCTGGCGCGCTATCCTGCGGCTGGCCGACCGGGGCCAGCCCACCGACCCGGTCACCGTGCTCGGTGAACTGGACGATAGCGGGGAGCTGGCCGACGTAGGCGGCGGCCCCTTCCTACACACCCTCGTTGAGGCCGTGCCCACGGTGGCCAACGCCGCCGGCTACGCCCGCCTGGTCGCCGAGACGGCCCGGCGCCGGCGGGTGATCGACCTGGGCATCCGCCTGGCCCACTCCGACGCCGACCCGGCCGTCCTCGCCCACCTGGCCGGCGAACTCGCCGACACCACCACGAACCTCGACGGTCGCGGCTGGGCACCGCCCGCACCGTTCGGAGTCGCCGGCGACCTGCCCGCCTTCCCGGTGGAAGTCCTACCCGGCTGGCTGGGGGAGTACGTGGCCGCGGTCGCCACCGCAACCCAGACCCCGCCAGATCTTGCCGGCATGCTCGCCCTAGCCGTCCTCGCCACCGTCACCGCCGGCACCGTCGAGGTCGAGGCGCGGCCCGGCTGGCGTGAGCCGCTGTGCCTGTTCATCGCCGTGGGGATGGACGCCGGAGCGCGCAAGAGCAGCGTGTTCACCGCTCTGACCCGCCCGTTGGCCGAGTTCGAGCGCGATCAGGCCGCGGCCGCCCTGCCGGGAATCACCGAGACGGCCGTCCTGCGCCGCATCGCCGACCAGGCCGCCGCCCACGCCGAAGCCGCCGCCAGCAAAGCCCCCGCCGACCAACAAGCAGAACGCCAGGCCGAGGCCATCGCCCGGGCCGCCGAGGCCGCCAACCTGATCGTGCCCCCGGTACCGCGGTGGCTGGTCGATGACGCCACCCCGGAGGCCCTGGCCGGGCTGCTGGCCACCTACGGCCGCATCGCCCTCCTCTCACCGGAAGGCGACGTGTTCGACCAGATGGCCGGCCGCTACAGCCAGGCCGGCCCCAATCTGGGGGTGTACCTCAAGGGCCATGCCGGGGATCTCCTCAAGGTGGATCGCCGCGGCCGCCCACCCGAGTACGTCCAGCGGCCCTGCCTGACCATCGGCCTGGCCGTCCAGCCTGACGTGCTGCGCGGGCTGGCCAGCCGGCCCG
>JASLBL010000290.1 GCA_030146615.1 Actinomycetes bacterium | reverse complement strand
GAGCCGGCGGCGGTGGCCGAGGCGGCCGAGGCGGCCTGGCGGGTGCGGCGCCGGGTCGGGCCCGGCCCGCCCCCCGGTGAGCGCGGCCAGGGACCATGCCTCACGCGCCCGGTCGCGCCGCCACCGCCGGCAGACGTTCAGGCCGATCCCGGCCAGCCAGGCCCCGAACCGCTCCGGCCGTTCCAGCCGGTCCAGGGTGACCATCGCCTGGAGCACCGCCTCCTGCGCGGCATCCTCGGCCAGCCCCCGGTCCCCCAGCACCCGCCAGCACAACGCCACCAGCATCCCCCGGTGCCTGCCCACCAGCACCGCAAACGCCCCCCGATCCCCCTCCCGGGCCAGCCGCACCAACGCCGCGTCGTCCATCGCCCGGTAGTCGCCCCCAGCCCCCCGAGGGTTACCCGAGGCCGGTGGAGCGGGCGATGAGGATGCGCATGATCTCGCTGGTGCCCTCGCCGATCTCGAGGACCTTGGCGTCGCGGTAGAAGCGGGCGACGGGGAACTCCTCCATGTAGCCGTAGCCGCCGTGGACCTGGACGGCGTCGCGGGCCGAGGTGACGGCGGCCTCGGAGGCGTACAGCTTGGCGATGGCGGCCTCGCGGCCGAACGGCTGGCCGGCGTCGAGCTTGGCCGCGGCCCGCTGCCAGGCCAGGCGGGCGGTGTGGGCGCGGACCTCCATGTCGGCGATCTTGAAGGCGATCGCCTGGAAGCCGGCGATGGGCTGGCCGAAGGCCTGGCGCTCGCGGGCGTAGCGGGTGGACTCGTCGACGCACCCCTGGCAGAGGCCGGTGGCGAGGGCGGCCACGGCGACGCGGCCCTCCTCGAGGGTGCGCAGGAAGTTGGCCAGGCCGGCCCCGCGCTCGCCCAGGGTGTTGGCCACCGGGACCCGGCAGGACTCGAAGACGAGCTCGCGGGTGTCGGAGGCGTGCCAGCCGACCTTGCGGTAGGAGCGGCCGACCCGGTACCCGGGGGTGCCGGTGGGGACGATGATGGTGGTGATCTCGTTGCGCCCGTCGGGCCGCTGGCCGGTCACGGCGGCCACGGTGACCAGGCCGGAGCGGTCCAGGCCGGCGTTGGTGATGAGCGCCTTGGTGCCGTCGATGACCCACTCGTCGCCGTCCAGGGTGGCCCGGGTGGCCAGGGCGCCGGCGTCCGAGCCGCCGCCCGGCTCGGTGAGCCCGAAGGCGGCCAGCTGCTCGCCGGCGGCCAGAGGGCGCAGCCACCGCTGGTGCTGCTCGGGCGTTCCGTAGCGCCAGATCGGCATCGCCCCCAGCCCGACCGCCGCCTCCAGGGTGATGGCGACCGACGAGTCGACCCGGGCCAGCTCCTCGATGGCCAGGCAGAGGGTGGTGTAGTCGGCGCCCATGCCGCCGACCTCCTCGGGGAACGGCAGCCCGAACAGGCCCATGCCGGCCATCTGGTCGAGCACCACCGGGTCGAGGGCCCCGGCCCGGTCCATCTCCTCGGCCCGGGGGGCGACGACCTCTTCGGCGAAGGCCCGGACGATCTTGCGGAACTCTTCCTGCTCGGGGCTGAGCTCGAGGTCCATCGGCACTCCCCTTGTGGGACGGAACGGCCAGGGTCGGGCGCCTCGTGGGCGGCCTTGCCATGCTATCCGCCGCTCCCCTCCCGGGGGTCGTACTCCAGGCCGAGGAGGGCCAGGTCGTCGTCGTGGCGGCCGTCGGCGTGCCGGTCGACCAGCTCGACCAGCTGGTCGAGGGCCGCGGTCAGCGACTCGGCGGCGACCGCCTGCTCGAACACCGACCGGTCGAGGAACTCGCCGGCGGCGTTGCGGGCCTCGACCAGGCCGTCGGTGTAGCAGACCAGCCGGTCGCCGGGGCGCAGGTGGCCCTGGCTCTCGTTGGCCTGGGTGCCGAGGCCGAGGGGGGCGGCCACCTGGACCAGCCGAGGGCCGGCGCCCAGTGGGGCTGGGTGGCCGGCCGAGGCGAGCAGGATGCGGCCGTCGGGGTGGAGCCGTCCGGCCAGGGCGGTGACGAAGTCCTCGTCGCCGCCCTCGCGGGCCACCAGCCGGTCGAGGCGGTTGAGGATCCGGGCCGGGCCGGCGCCCTCGCCGGCCAGGCTGCGGAAGGCGCCCTTGAGCACGGCGCCCAGCGAGCTCGCCTCCAGCCCCTTGCCACGGGCGTCGGCCAGGATGAAGGCCAGGCCGCGCTCGTCCAGCTCGACCACGTCGTAGAAGTCGCCGCCGATCTGGGCCAGGCCGCTGGCCGACTGGTACCTGACCCCGACGCTGAACCCCGCCGCCCAGGGCGGCGGGGTGGTCAGCAGCAGGGCCTGGACCTGCTCGAGGACCTCGGTCTGGGCCCGTACCCGCTCGGACCCGGAGATGGCCCGGGCGCCGAGGCTGGCGAAGCTCTCGGACGCCTCCAGGGCCTGGGCGGACAGCTTGGGGTCGCGCTTCCAGGCGAGCACGATCGTGCCGAGCTGCTCGCCGGCCCGGTCGAGGAGGGGCAGCCAGAGCAGGTTGCTGAGGCCGCGGGCCTCCAGCATCGGCGCCTCGGGCTCGGTGGCGGCGCGGACGCCGACCCGACGGGTCATGGTCATGAAGGCGGTCGGGAAGCTCGCCCGTGGCAGCCGCAGGGGCATCGCCGGGACCCCGGGGTCGCGGGCCTGGCCGACGGTCACCATCTGGTCGCCCTGGCGGCGGTAGACGGCGGCCGCATTGGCCGCGAACAGCGTCCGGGCCGAGCGGGCCAGCAGGTCGTAGGCCTCCTCCGGCTCCAGGCCGGCGGCCAGCGACCCGGCCATCCTGATGGTGTCGGCGGCCCGCTCAAGGGCCGACTGCTCACGCTGGGAGGCGCCCCAGTTGACCAGGGCGAACAGGGTGGCCAGGACGATCAGGAGTAGGCGGATGGCGAGCTGGCCGCCGACCAGCTTGCCGGTCCAGATCCCGAGGGCGGCCGCCGCGACCAGGGTGACCAGGCCGACGGTGATGACCTGGCTGCGCCGGGTCGACAGCCGGCTGGCCAGCAGCGGGGCCAGGACCAGGAAGCCACCGACGACGATCCCGCTGGCCAGCAGCTCGACCAGCGAGACGACGGCGATCAATAGAGATGGCAGCAGCCAGCCACGGGTCGCCGCGACCAACCGGGTGCCCGCCGTCGTCACCGGCCTGGCCGCCTCCTGCACGTGCGCTCCTCCCGCCTGGCTTGCCCGACGGAGCCTGAACGATCCAGCGGCCGACGACAAGACAGCGCTTGCTCTAGGATGACCGCTCTGACCGATCCCCACGAAAGGCGACCTTGGCATGCGAACGCTGGTCACGGGCGGTTCCGGCTTCATCGGCTCGGCGGTGGTCGACCGCCTGGCCGCGGACGGGCACCAGGTGACGGTGGTCGACGACCTGTCCACGGGCCGGCGGGAGAACCTGGCCGACGCGTTCGCCTCCGGGCGGGTCGAGCTGGCCGAGGTCGACCTGGCCGGCCCCGAGCTGGCCGCGGTGGTCGAGGGGGCGCGGCCCGAGGTCGTCTACCACCTGGCCGCCCAGATCGACGTCCGCCGCAGCGTCACCGACCCCCTGCTCGACGCCCGGGTCAACGTCCTCGGGACCATCGCGCTGGCCAAGGCGGCCCTGGCGGTCGGCTGCCGGCGGCTGGTCTTCGCCAGCTCGGGCGGGACGGTCTACGGCGAGCCCGACCCGTCGGCCCTGCCGATCGACGAGACCTACCCGCCGCGGGTCACCAACCCCTACGGGGTGTCCAAGCGGTCGGCCGAGGACTACCTGGCCAGCTTCGCCGAGCTGCACGGGCTGGAGCCGGTCAGCCTGCGCCTGGGCAACGTCTACGGGCCCCGGCAGGACCCGCACGGCGAGGCCGGGGTGGTGGCCATCTTCTGCAACCGGCTGCTGGACGGCGAGCCGGTGACCATCTTCGGCGACGGCCGCCAGACCCGCGACTATGTGTTCGTGGAGGACGTGGTCGACGCGTTCGTGGCCGGGGGCGAGCACCCGGACGCCCCCGGCGCCCGGGTCAACATCGGCACCGGGGTCGAGACCTCGGTGCTGGAGCTGTACGACGCCCTGCGGGCGGTCGCCGGGTTCGGCGACGAGCCGACCTTCGCCCCGGCCCGGCCGGGCGAGCTGGCCCGGATCGCCCTGGACTGCCGCGAGGCCGGGCGGGTCCTCGGCTGGGCGCCCAAGGCCGACCTGGCCGACGGCCTGGCCCGCACCTGGGCCTGGGCGTTCCAGGAGGTCAACGCCGGGAGCGTCGGCGGTTGACATCCTCCCTGCCCTGGAAGGACAGGGATTCCACATGCTAGGCGACAGCCCCAACCGTGGGAGGTTCACGGTTCATCGGCCCGGGCAACCCCGAGCCTCCCCGCGCAGCAACGACCTGTCCGGCCGCCGCGATGTTCCTGGCCGCGTTGTAGTCGGCGTTGCCGGTCCACCCACAGGCGACACAGCGGTAGGCCGTTTGGCTCTGGCGGCTCTCCGCTGCGATGTGCCCGCACGCCGAGCAACGCTGGCTGGTGTAGGCGGCGGGGAGCTTGTGGACCCGTTCGGGAGCCTTCTGCTCCAGCCGGCCAACCAGCCTGCCCCACCCGGCGGTGAGGATGCCCCGGTTGAGCCCCGCCTTCTGCCGCACGTTACGGCCGGGACGCTGGACGGTGCCCTTGGCCGAACGGGTCATGGCTCGCACGTCCAAGTCCTCGACACAGATCAGGTCGAACCGGCGGGCCAGGTCGGTGCTGAGCTTCTCGACCCAGTCCCGCCGCCGGTTGGTCTCCTTGGCCTTGAGGCGGGCGATGGCGAGCTTGGTCCGCTCCCGGCGGCGCGACCCCTTGCGCTGGCGGGCCCTGCGGCGCTCCAGCAGCCGCAGCCGCTGCCGCTCCGTCGGGCGCAAGCCCGCGACGGTCAGCAGCTCCCCGGTCGACAGCGCTACCGACACCGCAACGCCCCGGTCGATCCCCACCGCCTCGCCGTTGCCGGGCACGGGGATTGCCGGCGGCACTGCCGCAAACGCCACATGCCAGCGGCCGGCGCGGTCCCGGGTAATGCGGTAGGACTTGGCGGCTGGCACCGAGCGGGACCAGCGAAACCTGACCCAGCCGAGCTTGGGGACCGCCACCTGGCCCCAGCGGCGGTTCAGCCGTCGCACCTGCCTGGCGTTTACGGCGACGATCCGGAAGCCCTCGCTGCGTCCGCGCTTGCGCCACGACGGCGGGGAGGGCGGCGCCTGCCACTGGTCCGGCGGGGTCGTGGTGTAGCGGGTGCGCCACTGCCCCAGGGAAGCGAACCAGCAGGTGTAGGCGGCGTGGAAGTCGCGCAGCGCCTGCTGCTGGACGATCACGCTGCCGGCCGCCAGCCAGGGGGAGGCGGCGCGGGCGTCGGTGAGCTGGCGGCACTGTTCGGTGTAACCCGGCGCTGGGCGACCTGGCTGCCACCAGGACCGCTGCTCAACCGCCAAGTTCCACACGTACCGGGCGTGCGCGCAGTGGCCCAGCAGTACCTCCTCTTGGGCGGGTGTGGGGTACAGCCGGTAGCGGCTCATCCGCTGAACCTAGCATCTACCTGCGACAACGAAGGGAGGGAGCGGCGTGTGCTCGCAGGCCCGAAGGCCGAGGACCCCACGCCGCGGACGTGGTAATGGGGGGCCTCGGGGGTAGGCCCCCTGAGGACCGACCACTGGTCCGGGTGGAGGTGGCCGGGCGGGTGGCCACCGTGACCCTCGACCGGCCCGACGCGCTGAACGCGATCTCGACCGAGCTGGCCGTCGAGCTCGCCGAGGCGTTCGAGCCGCTGGCCACCGACCCGGGGGTGCGGGCGGTGGTCCTGACCGGTGCCGGGGAGCGGGCCTTCTGCGTCGGGGCCGACCTCAAGCAGCGGGCCGGCTTCGACGACCACGACTGGTTCGTGCAGCGGGAGGCGTTCCGGCGCGGGTTCGGGGCCGTCCGGCGCTGCCCGCTGCCGACGGTGGCCGCCGTGTCCGGGTTCGCCCTCGGCGGCGGGGCCGAGCTGGCCCTGGCCTGCGACCTGGTGGTGGCGGGCGACGACGCCGTCTTCGGGCTCCCCGAGGTCCGCCTCGGCCTCGTCCCGGCCGGCGGCGGCACCCAGCTGCTGGTCCGCCGGGTCGGCCGCTCGGCGGCCCGGGACCTGGTGCTGACCGGCCGCCGGGTCGGGGCCGAGGAGGCCCGGCGGCTCGGCCTGGCCGACCGGGTCGTCCCCCGAGCCGAGGTGCTGGCCGCGGCTACCGCTCTGGCGGCCGAGATCGCCGGCAACGCCCCGACCGCCGTCCGGATGGCCAAGTGGGCCCTCGAGGTGGGCGGCGACCTGCCGGTGGAGGCGGCGATGGAGGTCGAGGACCAGGCCTGGCGCCGGGCCGTCGAGTCCGATGACCGCCGCGAGGGCATCGCCGCCTGGGTGGAGAAGCGCGACCCCGACTGGGGCTAGGCGTCGCTGCGGGCCCGGTCGCCGGCCAGGTCGAGCTCGAACCAGACCGTCCAGCCGTCCGGGCTGCCGTCCACGCCCCAGCGGTCCGACAGGGCGTCGAACAGGTCGAGCCCCCGGCCGGTCATCGCCTCCAGGTGGTGGACCCGCCGGCGGGGGCTGGTCGGCCCGCCGCCGTCGTGGACCTCGACCCGGAGCAGGTGGTCGGAGATCAGGTACGCGACCTCAAAGGTGCCGCCGTTCCCCGACGCCGAATGGAGGACGGCGTTGGTCGCCGCCTCACTGACCAGGAGCCGGCTGACATCGCGGACGGGACCACCGCCGTGGATGGCGGAGGCAACGAACCGGCGAGCCGCAGCAACCTGGTCGGCCTGCCCGCTGAACTCCCGACGTCCCTGCGCCTCCAACATCCCCGCTTCCGACGACCGGATGACAACCTCCTACGGCGACTCGCCGGCCTGCACCTCGACGACGACCTGCCCGGCGGCGACCGGCCCACCAATCGCGGATCTTACCCCTACCACCGTGCCGGAAAACGGAGCGAGCAGCTGGGTCTCCATCTTCATGGCCTCGACCACGGCCAGCGGCTCCCCCTCGGCGACACGCTGGCCTGCGGTGACGTGCACCTTGGCGAGGGTACCGGCCAGCGGCGAGGCCACCATCCCGCCGCCGGTCCCGCCGCCGGGGCTGCGGGGGCGGTGCCGGTAGAGCCGGACCGGCCAGGTCCGCCCACCGGCGGTGACGTGGAAGTCGGCCTCCGCCGTGACGGCCGCCGGGGCGAGGCCGCCGAGGTCGACGGCCTCCTCCAGCCAGGTCGTCCAGTGCCGGGCCGCCCGGAAGTCGTCGTGGTCCAGCACCCGGGCCAGCGCCCGGGCGGTGGTGGCGACCCCCTCGACGGCCAGGTCGTCCAGGGCGGCCCGCATGCGGGCGATGGCCCGGTCGCGGTCGGGGGCCCAGACGACGAGCTTGCCGAGCAGGTCGTCGTAGAACTCCGGGACGGTGTCGCCGCCCTCGTAGCCGGCGTCGACCCGGACCCCGGGGCCGCCCGGCCAGCGCAGGGCGGTGATCGTGCCCGGGGTGGGCAGGAAGCCGCGGGCCGGGTCCTCGGCGTTGACCCGGCATTCGACGGCGTGGCCGCGCACGACCACGTCGTCCTGGGTGAGGCCGAGCGGCTCGCCGGCCGCCACCCGCAGCTGGGCGGCGACGATGTCGACCCCGGTGACCTGCTCGGTGACCGGGTGCTCGACCTGGATGCGGGTGTTCATCTCCAGGAACCAGGCGCCGCCCGAGGCCGGGTCCCAGAGGAACTCGACCGTCCCGGCGCCGACGTAGCCGCAGGCCTTGGCCACGGCCACCGCCCAGGTGCGGAGCTGCTGGCCGACCCCGGCCGGCAGCCCGGGCGACGGCGCCTCCTCGACCAGCTTCTGGTGGCGGCGCTGGACCGAGCAGTCCCGCTCCCCCAGCTGCACGATCGCCCCGTGGGCGTCGGCCAGGACCTGGACCTCGACGTGGCGGGGCTGGGGGAAGAACCGCTCCAGGTAGCAGGCGCCGTCGCCGAAGGCGGCCCGCGCCTCCCGGGTGGCGGCGGCCAGGGCGGCGGCCGCCTCGGCCGGACCGGCCACGACGCGGATGCCGCGGCCGCCCCCGCCGGCGGCCGCCTTGACCGCCACCGGCCAGCCGTGGGCCTCGCCGAAGGCGACGACCTCGGCCGGGTCGGCGACCGGGTCGGTGGTCCCGGGGACCGGCTCGACCCCGGCGGCCAGCACGGCCCGCCGGGCGGCCAGCTTGTCGCCCATCTGGGCGATCGCCTCGGGCGGCGGCCCGACCCAGACCAGCCCGGCCGCCGTCACCGCCCGGGCGAAGCCGGCGTGCTCGCTGAGCAGCCCGTACCCGGGGTGGACAGCCTCGGCCCCGGCCTCGGCGGCCGCGGCCAGCAGCTTGTCCTGGTCCAGGTAGGAGTCGGCCACCGCCGACCCGCCGATGGCCACCGCCCGGTCGGCCTCGCGGACGTGTAGGGCCCCGGCGTCCGGGTCGGAGTGGACGGCGACCCCGGTCAGGCCCAGCTCCCGGCAGGCCCGCAGCACCCGCACGGCGATCTCCCCCCGGTTGGCCACCAGCACGGACCGGAAGGGCCGGGACGTCATACCGGAGGCACCCCGTGCCGGCGGCGGGTGAACTTCCGGTCTTTTCCAGCCGCCGCGGCCAGGCGCCGGGCCAGCTCGGCCCGGAGGTCCTCGGGGTCGACGACCGCGTCCACGACCAGGTCGGCGGCCAGCCGGACCAGGTCGACGTCCTCGCGGTACTCCCGCTGGAGCCGCTCCACCTCGGCCGGCCGCTCGGCCTCACCGAGTGCGGCCAGCTTGTTGTAGTAGACGGCGTTGACGGCCGCCTCCGGGCCCATGACCGCGATCGACGCGGTGGGCAGGGCTAGGGTGGCGTCGGGCTCGAACCCGGGCCCGGCCATGGCGTACAGCCCGGCCCCATACGCCTTGCGGACGACCACGCACAGCTTGGGCACGGTGGCCTCGCTGACCGCGGTGATCAGCTTGGCCCCGTGGCGGATGATGCCCTGGCGCTCGACCTCGGTCCCGATCATGAACCCGGGCACGTCGGCCAGGAACACCAGCGGCAGGTTGAAGGCGTCGCACAGCCACACGAACCGGGCCACCTTGTCGGCCGAGTCGACGAACAGGACCCCGCCCTTGACCATCGGCTGGTTGGCCACCACGCCGACGGCCCGGCCCTCGATCCGGCCGAGCCCGCAGACCACCTCGGGGGCGAACTCGCGCTTGATCTCGAAGAAGCTCTCGGTGTCGAGCACGGCCGCGACCAGCGGGTAGACGTCGAACGGCTGCGACTCGTCGGTCGGGACCAGCGGAGCTACCGGCCCGGCATACGCCGGCCCGCGAGGGGGCTCGGCCGGTGGGTCGCCCCGCCAGTTCCCCGGGAAGTAGGACAGGTAGCGGCGGGCGGCCTGGATGGCCTCGTCCTCGTCGGCGCAGAGCAGGTCGCCGCAGCCCGACACCTGGCAGTGCATGGCCGCCCCGCCCATCTCCTCCAGGGTGGTCTTCTCGCCGATCACCATCTCGGCCATGCGGGGCGAGCCAAGGTACATGGAGGCGTTGCCCTCGACCATGAAGACCACGTCGCAGAACGCCGGGATGTAGGCCCCCCCGGCCGCCGACGGCCCGAACAGGCAGCAGATCTGCGGCACCCGGCCCGACAGCCGGACCTGGTTGTAGAAGATCTTCCCGGCCCCGCGGCGGCCGGGGAACATCTCCACCTGGTCGGTGATCCGGGCCCCGGCCGAGTCGACCAGCCACAGCATGGGGACCTCGTGGCGCAGCGCGTACTCCTGGATGCGGAGGATCTTCTCCACCGTCCTGGCCCCCCACGACCCCGCCTTGACGGTCGAGTCGTTGGCCATCACCGCCACCGTGCGCCCGCCGACGGCGCCGATCCCGGTGACCACCCCGTCGGCCGGCAGGTCCCCGGCCAGCGCGTTGGCCAGCAGCCCGTCCTCCACGAACCCGTCGGCCGCGTCGAGCAGCCGGGCCAGCCGCTCCCGCACGAACAGCTTGCCCCGCTCCCTGGCCTTGGCGTGGTAGCGCTCGGCCCCGCCGGCCCTGGCCTGCTTGGCCAGCGCCCGCAACGCCGGCTCCGGCCGCTCCGCCGCTGGTTCGGTCACGGCTTGATCCTACCGGTGTCGGGGACCGTCGGGGTGATCATCGTCGCCGACGGTCCGACGCCCTCACCGGGACCTTCGACAACCTTCCCGTCGACCCTCGCGGCCCCTGACCCGCCGGCCGGCCGCCCTCACATCCGGTCCAGCAGCTCCCGCTTCATGCGCTGGAACTCCTCCTCGGTGACGGCGCCGCGGTCGCGGAGGTTGGCCAGGCGCTCCAGGTCGTCGAGGGGGGTTCGCGAACCGGCCGGCGGGGTGTGGGTGGGCGGGGTCGGGGTGCGGTCGGCGACCACCGGGTTGGGCTGGGTGGTGGCGTAGCCGGCGCGGCGGCGGTCGTTGGCCTCCATCTGGCGGTAGATCTCCAGCTGGACGGCCTCGGGGTCGCGGATGTTGGAGAAGCGGGACTGGCCGTGCTCCCCGGCCGACTCGAGCAGGAGGTCGCCGGCGCCGATCATCCGCTCGAACAGTGACTGGGAGAAGGTGACGTCGTTGATCCGCTCCAGCGGGATCTCGCGGCCGAACTTGGCCACCACCCCGGAGCGGAAGATCAGCCGCTCGGTGGTGAGCACGAAGTGGGTGGTCGCCCAGCGCAGGACCCGCCCGACCACGGTCGCCAGCAGCACCACCAGGCCGAGGACGCCGACGGCCATCCGGCCCGGCTGCTGGAGGTCGCCAGCCGGCATGACCACCCACAGGGCCCCGACCGCGACCACCACCGCGATCGTGAGCAGCGCCGGCACGACCAGGGTCAGCCAGTGCGGCCGCAGGTCGTAGATCAGCTCCTCGTCCTCGGACAGCAGCCGCTCCGGGAACGCCAACCTTCCCTCCTCTGAGGCCGCGCCGTTGTGGATTCGCAACCAGCGTGATGGATGGTAGACGTCACCGGGCTGCCGTGGCCCGGTTCTGGGCGCTGGGGGGCCAGGACGATGCGACGCCTGACGGCCGGTCTGGCCTGCTTCGGGCTGCTCTGGGCGCTGGCCGGCTGCGCCGACCCGGCCCGGGAGGGGGGGTCCGCCGGCGAGCAGGCCGCGACCACCACCACCGGCGCGGCCCGCCCCAAGGCGGCCCCGGTCAAGCAGCGCGACAGCCACCTCAGCGGCCGCCACCTCAACCTGGCCGTCTACTACCTACGGACCTTCAGGGGACGACGCTACCTGGCCCCCGAGTGGCACCCGGTCCCCTACACCAGGGCGGTGGCCGCGGCCGCGGTGGCCGAGCTGCTCGACGGCGAGCCCTACTGCCCCGGCGCCCGCCGGCCCTTCGCGGCCGGCGCCCGGCTGCTAGGCGTCCAGCTCGACCAGGGGACGGCCACGGTCGAGCTGTCCGGCACCGGGCTGGCCGCCCGGCCGGCCGCGGCCCGGCGCTGGCCGCTCCAGGCCCTGGTCCACACCCTGACCCAGTTCCCGACGGTGCGGCGGGTGCTGGTCCGGGTCGACGGCCGGGCCGTGGCCAAGCCGCTGGCCCGCGACGCCTCCCTCCCCCTGGCCCCGATCGCCCTGGCCGAGCCGGCCCCCGGGGCCCTGGTCCGGGGCGACCGGCTGGTCGTCAAGGGCGAGGCCAGCGTGTACGAGGGCACGGTCGGCCTGCGCCTGCGCGACGACCGGGGGCAGGTCATGGCCCAGGGCCACGCCACCGCGGCCGAGGGCGCCCCGGGCCGGGGGCCGTTCTCGGGCCTGCTCAGCTTCACCCCGCCGGCCTCGCCCCACGCCTGGACGGTGGAGGCCTTCGAGGTCTCGGCCGAGGACGGCAAGATCGTCTACTCGGTCGAGCTCCCGGTCTGGGTGGGCCGCTAGACGCCCCGTAGGTGGTGGACGTCGGCGGCCAGGACCTGGACCCTGGCCCCGGAGGGGGTCTGGACGACCAGGGCGCCGGCCGGGGTCAGGTCGACGGCGGTGCCGACCACCGGCTCGGCCCCGACGCGGTCGGCCCGGACCTGGCGGCCGATGGTGACCAGGCGCTCGCGGTAGGCGGCCAGCACCGGCCCGGGCCGTCCGGCACACAGCTCGGCGTAGCCGTCCAGGAACCGGCCGGCCCAGGCGGCCAGCAGGTCGCCCCGGTCGACCGGGGTCCCGGCGGCCAGGCTGACGCTGGTCGCCCGGCCGGCCACCTGGGGCGGGAAGTCGTCCTGCCCCTGGCCGACGTTGACCCCCATGCCGAGCAGCACCGCCCCCAGCCGGCCCCCCTCGAGCTGGGCCTCGGCCAGCAGCCCGGCCGCCTTGCGGCCACCGAGCTCCAGGTCGTTGGGCCACTTGAGCCCGGCCGGGGCCGCCCGGGGGGCGACCTCGTCGACCGCCCCGGCCAAGGCCGCCCCGGCGGCGGCCACCGTCAGCCACACCGCGTCGGTGGCCATCGGGGGCCGCAGCACCACCGAGACCAGCAGCGAGCTGCCCGGCGGGGCCATCCAGACGCGGCCCAGGCGGCCCCGGCCCTCGGTCTGCTCCTCGGCCAGCACCGTCGCCCCCTCGGGCTCGCCGGCCGCGGCCAGCTCGGCCGCCCTGGCCATGGTGGTGGGCACGCTGGCCACCACCTCGAGGGGGCTGAAGAACCCGGGCAGGGCCCGCCGGGCCCAGCTGGCGTCGACCGCTTCCATGACCGGCGCAGCCTACCCCTGGTGGGTCCACCCCCGTTCCCGTCCGTCCTGTCCCATGAACCGGAGATACTGGGCGCCATGCACGCTGACTCTGGCCGGCGGTACCGCGCCTACCCGACCCCAGGCCAGGCAGAACGGCTGGCCGGCTGGGTCACTCCTGCCGTGCGGTGTGGAATCTGGCATTGGAGCAGCGCCGGTTCGCCTGGCAGCAGCGTGCTTTGACGGTTCGGTCGGCCGAGCAGTGCCGCCACCTCACCGAGGCCCGCGCGGACCTGCCGTGGCTGGCCGACCTGCCCGCCCAGAGCGCCCAGCAGGTGCTCCGCCAGCTCGACCGCGCCTACGACAACTGGTGGAACTTTGCGCATCCCGCCCAGGCACCGGCCTGCCGCAAACGTTCTGGTGGCCTGTCGGTACCGTTTCCTGGCCAGGCCGTTCAGGTCCGCAAGTGCTCTCGAAGGTGGGCTGAGGTGCGACTGCCG
>JASLBL010000282.1 GCA_030146615.1 Actinomycetes bacterium | reverse complement strand
CCAGCGGCGCCGGGCTGCGCCGCTGGTCCGCCTCGAGCTGCTGCGCCGCCCGGGGATGCCGCCCGCCACCCTGGCCGCCGCTACCCTGCCGGTCGGCCTCGGGGCCCTGCTGTTCCTGGGCACGCTGCACCTCCAGCGGGTGCTCGGCTTCACCGCCCTGGAGACCGGCCTGGCCTACCTGGTGCTGTCGCTGCCGGTGGTCGCGGCCAGCCCGGCCGCCTCGTTCCTGGCCGGCCGGTACGGGCGCCGGCCCGTGGCCGCCGGCGGGCTGCTGCTCCAGGCGGCCGGGCTGCTCCTCCTGCTCGAAGCGGGCCCGGGCGACGGCTTCCTGATCGGGGTCGCGCCCGGCTTCGTCCTGGTCGGGGCGGGCGCCCCGATCGCCTGGGTCCCCCTGACGGCGGCAGCCGTCGACGGCGCCGGCGACCAGTCGGGGCTCGCCTCGGGCCTGTTCAACACCGCCCAGCAGGTCGGCAACGCCGTCGCCCTGGCCGTCCTGGCCACTGTGGCCGCGGCTCGCACCAACGGGCTGGCCGGAGACGGCCCGCCGACCTCGGTCGAGCTGGTGGCCGGGTACCACGCCGGGTTCCTGGCCGCCGCGACCCTGTGCCTGCTCGGCCTGCTGGCCGCGCTCCGCCTCCCCCGGCCGGCCCAGGCGGTGCCGGTCAGCGTCCCGAGGCCGGGTGAGGGTCGCCTGGGCCCGGCTCGACGCACAGCTCGTTCCCCTCGGGGTCGCGCAGCACGGTGATGTCCTCGAACCGCTCCACCACCGTCGCCCCGAGCCCGACCAGCCGCTCCACCTCCTTGTCCATGCTGGTCAGGGCGCGCAGGTCGAGGTGCAGCCGGTTGGCCGCCCGCTTGGGGCCGCGGCCTCCCCGGAACCAGATGTTGGGGCCGCCCCAGCCGGGCGCCTCGACAGAGGCCCGCTCGGAGGTGGAGTCCTCGTCGACGTCCGAGCCGAGGGCCGCCGCCCAGAAGCGGGCCACCCGGAGGGCGTCCTCGCAGTCGAAGGTCAGGTTCTTGATGAACATGGGCACATTCAACCAGTGGCACGATGGCCATGATGCGTAGGCCACTGCTGGAGACGGGGAGCGGGAGCCGCACCGAGGCCTTCGGGGTGCGGGAGTGGGGGCTGCTGGCCAGCATCGCCCTCATCTGGGGCTCGTCGTTCCTGTTCATCGACGTCGGGCTGGAGGCGCTGGCCCCCGGGGTGATCGCGGTCGCCAGGGTCGCGCTCGGGGTGGCGGCGCTGGCGCTGGTCCCGGCGGCGCGGCGGTCGATCGGGCGGGAGGACCGGGTGCGGGTCGCCTTCCTCGGGGTCATCTGGGCCGGGCTGCCGCTGATCCTGTTCCCGGTCGCTCAGCAGTGGATCGACTCCTCGGTGGCCGGCATGCTGAACGGCGCCGTGCCCCTGGCCGGGGCCGCCTGGGCGGTGGTGCTGCTGCGCCGCCCCCTCCCCCGGGTCCACGCCGTCGGCCTGCTGATCGGGTTCGCGGGCGTCCTGGCCATCTCCTGGCCGCAGCTCCAGAGGTCGCGGGCGACCACGCTCGGCGCCGGCCTGGTCGTGCTCGCGGTGGTGCTGTACGGCCTGGCCGTCAACCTGGCGGTGCCCCTCCAGCAGCGCTACGGCGCCCTCCCGGTGCTGCTCCGGGCCCAGTTGGCCGCGCTGGTCCTGCTGCTGCCGTTCGGGCTCTGGGGCCTACGCGACTCCTCCTTCGCCTGGCCGCCGGTGCTGGCCATGGTGCCCCTTGGGGTGCTCGGGACCGGGGTCGCCTTCGTCCTCATGACCACCCTGGTCGGCCGGGTCGGCGGGCCCCGGGGGGCGGTGGCCACCTACTTCATCCCGGTGGTGGCGATCGCGCTCGGCGTGCTGCTGCTCGGCGAGCGGGTCGCCCCGGCCGCCCTGGCCGGCACCGCCCTGGTGGTGGCCGGGGCCTGGCTGACCTCGAGGCGGCTGTAACGCCAGCCGACCCGCCGAGACTGTAGGGGGACAGGACCAGGCGACGAGAGGGGCGAGAAGCTCATGCTGACGGTTGCCGGCCGGCGTGTGCAGGACGTGGACGTCGGCTAACTCGTAGATCTCGCCGCCCGCCACCGGGCGGCGACCATCGACCTCGGGACCGGTGACGGCCGCTTCGTGCTGGCCGCCGCGGCTGCCGAGCCGGACCGGCTGGTCGTCGGCGTCGACGCCAGCGCCACCGCCATGGCCGAGGCGTCGCGGCGGGCCGCACGCCGGCCCGAGCGGGGCGGCCTGCCCAACGCGCTGTTCGTGGTGGCGGCCGCCGAGGCGCTGCCGACGGACCTGGACGGGCTGGCCGACCTGGTCACCGTCCACTTCCCGTGGGGCTCGCTGCTGCGCGGCCTGCTGACCGCCAACCCGGCGATGCTGGCTGGGCTGGCCCGGGTCCTGCGCCCGGGGGGGACCCTGTCGATGCTGGTGTCCTCGACCGACCGCGACCGCGGCGCCGGGGTCGGGCCGATCGACCGGCCGGCCCTGGCCGCCCTGGCCGGCGCCTACGCCCGTCAGGGGCTGGCCGTGACCAGAGTGCGGCCGGCCACCCCGGACGACGTCGCCGCCAGCCGCTCGACCTGGGGCAAGCGCCTTGGCGCTGGCACCCGGCGCCCGGCCTGGCGGCTGGAGGCGAGCCGGGTCGGCTCAGCCGAGAGCGGCCAGGCGGGCCCCGGCCTGGCCGAGCCGGGTCGCGGCCGCGTCCATGCCGGCCCAGGGGTCGGGGCGGGCGAGCCGGTCGTCGATGGTTCGCAGGGTGTGCTGCCCGGGGGCCCAGTCGTCCAGCTCCGACCAGTCGAGCGGGACTGAGACGGGCGCCCCCGGCTTGGCCCGGACGGCGTAGGGGGCGGCCATGGTCTGGGCGTAGCCGTTGCGGCCGATATCCAGGTACAGCCGGCCGTGCCGCTTGGCGATGCGGCCCTCGGTGGTGAAGTCGTCGGGGTGGCGGGCGGCCAGGGCCTCGGCCACGGCCACGCTGAACACCTTCACGGCGTCGGTCTCGGCCGCCGGGACCAGCGGCACGACCACGTGCAGGCCGCGGGACCCGCTGGACTTGAGGAAGGAGGCCAGCCCGATCTCGGTGAGGAGGGTGCGCAGGCTGGCCGCGGCCAGCCGGAGGGGCCCCAGGTCGTCGGATGCCGGGTCGAGGTCGAAGACCATCTGGTCGGGGTGGTGGATGTCGGGGGCGCGGCTGAGCCAGACGTGCGGGGTGATGCAGCCCTGGTTGGCCAGGTAGGCGAGGTCGTCGGCGGTCCGGCAGACGGCGTAGGTGACCTCCTCGCGGACGGTGGCCTGCCGGGTGCGGCGGTTGGGCGCGGTCACCCGCTCGATCCAGTCGGGGAAGTGCCGGCCGACCTGCTTCTGGAGGAACCCGCCGCGGCCGATCCCGTCCGGGAACCGCTGCAGGGTGACCGGGCGCCCGTCGACCAGCGGGAGCATCCTCCCGGCGACCGCCCGGTAGTAGGCGACCAGGTCGCCCTTGGTGATCCCGTCGGCCGGGAACAGGACCTTCTCCGGGTGGGTGATCGGGACCCGGTCGCTCACGGTGGCCGTGCCGCTAGAGGACGACGGTGCTGACGACCAGCGGCCGGGTCTCCCCGACAAGGGTCGAGGGGGCGTTGAAGCGCAGCTCCAGCACCTCGGTGCCCGGCGGGGGCGCGGGCACGAAGGTGTGCTGGTGGCCGCGGACCATGCCCCAGGCCGGGGAGGAGGTGAACCAGTTGACGTACTCGGTGCCGGCCCGGTCCGACACCTCGCAGCGGCCCACGACGGCCGGCCGCGGCAGGTCCCCCTCCGGCTCCGGGGTGGCATACGCGATCGCGTAGCGCAGGTCGAACCAGTCCGACCAGATCTCCAGCGACAGCAGGACCAGCAGGTCGCCGGAGGGCAGCGGGTGCTCGCTGGCCAGTGGGAGGACCCGCTGGAACTGTGCCCCAGCCGGCGGCTCCCAGGCCGGCGGCCCCCAGTCGGCGGAGAGCGGCTCGGGGTCGGCTCCGGCGGTGTAGACCGAGATCACGGCCTCCCGGAGCTGGAGGAGGCCGGCCCCGAGGTCGTCCAGGGCCCGGGCGGCCACCCCGTCGCCCTCCCGGGCCAGGCCGAGCAGCAGGTGCTCGGTGCCGAGGCGGTCGTGCTCCAGCTCCCGCGCCTCCCGGCCGGCCAGGCCGAGGACGAGGGTGAACGGCTTGGTGGTGGGCAGGTCGCGGCCGCCCTCGAGGGCGTCCTCGCCGGGCGGCCCGCCGCCCTGGCCGGGACCGGCGGTCTCCTCGACCCGCCGCCGGAGCGTCTCGGCCTCGACCCCGCGCTCCCCGAGGATGGCCGTGGCCAGGCACTCCCGGTCGCGCAGCAGGGCCAGCAGCAGGTGCTCGGTCCCGATCCAGTCGTGCCCGAGCCGTCCGGCCTCCTCCCGGGCGTGGCGCACCGCCTGCTGGGCGCACTCGGTGACCCGCATCGGCGACACCTCCCGGTCGATGTCGCCACAGCATAGCCCGGTCAGGGGCCGCTGCCGTAGGGGCGGGTGATGATCTCGAGGAAGTGGCCGCTCGGGTCCTCCCAGTAGACGCCGCGGCCGCCGTCGTTGGTGTTGATCTGGCCGGGCCGCCGCCGGCCCGGGTCGGCCCAGTAGGGCAGGCCCCGGTCGCGGATGCGGCCGAAGATCTGGTCGAACTCGTCCTCGCCGACCAGGAACGCATAGTGCTGGGGGTGCACGGGTCCGTGGTCGTCGGCGAAGTCGAGCGAGACCCGGTTGTCGACCTCGACGACCAGGAACGGCCCGTAGGCGGTGGGCGGCCCGAGGCCGAGCACCTCGGCCAGGAAGCTGGCCGACTCCCCCTTGTCGCGTACCCGGACGATGGTGTGGTTGAGCTGGACGGCCATGGGCGCTCCTCCCGCGTCGGCTCGACCCGGTCAACGGTACTGGAGTCCCCTGGTCATGGGGCCGGGGGATAATCGGGCCGGTCGGGAACGGGTGGGGGTGATCGTGGTTCGAGCTGCCGACGGGAACGGTGACGCTGGTGTTCACCGACATCGAGGGCTCGACCCGGCTGCTGCGCTCGCTCGGCGACGACTACGGGCGGCTGCTCCGGGCCCACCGGGCGATCCTGCGCGAGGCGGTGGCCCGCAACGGCGGGGTCGAGTTCGGCACCGAGGGGGACGCCTGCTTCCTGGCCTTCCCGGCGGCCGCCGCCGCCCTCTCCGCCGCCGCCGAGGCGCAGGCCGCCCTCTCCGCGGCCGACTGGCCGGGCGGGGCCGCCCCGCGGGTCCGGATGGGCGTCCACACCGGCTCGCCGGTGGTGGTCGACGACGACTACGTCGGCATCGACGTCCACCGGGTGGCCAGGATCTGCTCGGCCGCCCACGGCGGCCAGGTCCTGGTGTCGGGAGCGACCCGGGAGGCGGCCGAGCCGGGGCGCGGCCAGGCCCTGCGCGACCTCGGCCACCACCGCCTCAAGGACCTCGACCGGCCCGAGCACCTGTTCCAGCTAGTCGCGGCCGGGCTGGCCGAGGACTTCCCGCCGCCCAGGAGCCTGCCGACGCCCTCGAACCTGCCCGCCATCCCGACCTCGTTCGTCGGCCGCGACGCCGAGCTCGCCGAGGCCAGCGAGCTCCTGGCCCGGCCCGGGGTGCGGCTGCTGACCATGACCGGCCCGGGCGGCGCCGGCAAGACCCGGCTGGCCCTCGAGACCGGCCGGGCGCTCGCCCCCCGGTTCCCGGACGGGGTGTGGTTCGTGCCCCTGGCCCCGGTGACCGACCCGGCCCGGGTCGGCCTGGCCGTGGTCGAGGCCCTGCGCCTGACCAACCCGGCCGGCCGGGACTCGATCGACGTGGTCGCCGACGGGGTGCGGGACTGGTCCGCCCTGCTGGTGCTGGACAACTTCGAGCACGTCGCCGAGTCCGGCGGCTGGGTGGGCGAGCTGCTCGGCCGGGCCCCGGGGATCAGGGTGCTGGCCACCTCGCGGATCGTGCTCGGGCTGACCGGCGAGCACGACTACCCGGTCCGCCCGCTGCCGGCGCAGGAGGCGGCGTCGCTGTTCGTCCAGCGGGCCCAGGCGGTCCGGCCCCGCTTCGCCCTCGACGGCGCCGGGGAGCGGGAGGCGGTGGCCGACATCTGCGCCCGCCTCGACGGGCTGCCGCTGGCCATCGAGCTGGCCGCGGCCCGGCTGCGCCTGCTCTCCCTGGACGACCTGCGCCGCGGCCTCACCGAGCGCCTGCCCCTGCTGACCAGCCGGGCCCGCGACCTGCCGGAGCGCCAGCGGACCCTGCGCAACACCATCGACTGGAGCTACCGCCTGCTCGCCCCGGACGAGCAGGCGCTGCTGCGCCGGCTGTCGGTGTTCGTCGGCGGCTGGACCTGGGAGTCGGCCGAGGCCGTGGTCGGAGGCGACGACGGCCCGGCCGACGCGCTGGAGACCCTGGTCGAGCACAGCCTGGTCTGGCAGCAGGAGGCGACCGCCTCGGCCCGCTACCGGATGCTGGCCACGATCCGCGAGTACGCGGGCGAGCGGCTGGAGCAGGCCGGCGAGCGCGAGCGGCTGCGCCGGCGCCACGCCCGCTGGTTCACCGAGCGGGCCGAGGAGGCCTACCTGCACATCGACTCCGAGGACCAGCTGGCCTCGCTCGACTGGTTCGACGCCGAGATGGCCAACGTCCGGGCCGCCCTCACCTGGGCCCTGGAGCGGCCCGAGGAGCCCGAGCGGGTGGAGCTGGCCCTGTCCCTGGTCCGCTCGCTCGGCTACCTGTGGTTCACCCGCGGCCTGACCCGGGAGGCGCTGTCCTGGCTGGACCAGATCGAGGCCGTCTCGGGCAACGCGCCCCCTGGCCAGCGCGGGGTGGTCCTGTACTGGCTCGGGGCCTTCGCGACCCGGCAGGGGCGGGCCGAGCAGGCGGCCGCGGCCTACCAGGAGGCGGTCGAGCTGTTCCGTGTCGCCGACGACGACACCACCCGGGTCTCCAAGGCCCTGAACGCGCTCGGCACCGTCGCCCTCAGCCAGGGGGACTACGACGAGGCCCGGCGCCGCTGGCACGAGGCCCTGGAGCTGGCCCGCCAGGAGGACAGCGCCGACGCCCGCCACACCGAGGCCTTCGTCATCGCCAACCTCGGCGACCTGGCCTACGAGGAGGGCGACCCGGCCGGCGCCCGGGAGCTGCTCGACCAGGCCATGGAGCTGCTGGCGCCCCGGGGCGACCGCTGGGCCAACGCGGTCATCCAGCGGTACCTGGCCAAGGCGCTGGCCGCCCTCGGCGAGCGCCCGCGGGCGTACGCGCTGGTGTCGGAGACGCTGGCGCTGCTGCGGACCTGGGACGAGCGGACCGAGCTCGCCGACACCCTGGAGATCCTCGCTACCCTGGCCGCGCAGGAGGGCGAGACCGAGCGGGTGGTCCGGCTGCTGGCCGGGGCGGCCGCGATCCGGAGCGCCGCCGGGTCGCCGCTCGGCGACCACCAGCGCGCCCAGCTGGCCCGGCGGCTGGCGCCGGCCAGCGCCGCCCTCGGCCGCGACGTGCTCGGCGCCGCCGCCGCCGACGTCGCCGGGGGCCGGGCCATGACCTTCGACCAGGTGCTCGACTACGCCGCCGCCTGGGCCGACCAACGGAGCAGCGTGACGACATGACCACCCAGCAGACCGAACGACCTCTCGCCGACAGCCACGACCTGATCCAGGTCCGCGGGGCCAGGGAGAACAACCTGGCCGACATCTCCCTCGACGTCCTCAAGCGCCGGCTGACGGTGTTCACCGGCGTCTCCGGGTCGGGCAAGTCCTCGCTGGTCTTCGGCACCATCGCCGCCGAGTCCCAGCGACTGATCAACGAGACCTACAGCGCCTTTGTGCAGGGCTTCATGCCGAGCCTGGCCCGCCCCGACGTCGACCTGCTGGAAGGGCTGACCACCGCGATCATCGTGGACCAGGAGCGGATGGGCGCCAACTCGCGGTCCACAGTGGGCACCGCCACCGACGCGAACGCGATGCTGCGGATCGTCTTCAGCCGCCTGGGGGTACCCAGCGCCGGGCCGGCGTTCCATTACAGCTTCAACCTGCCGGCCGGGGCGTGCCCCCGCTGCGAGGGCGTCGGCACGGTCACTGACATCGATCTCGACCAGTTGTTCGACCGGGACAAGTCGCTTGCCGGGGGCGCCATCACCATCCCGGGCTACACCGCCGACGGCTGGCAGGTGCGCATCTTCACCGCGTCCGGGTTCCTCGACCCGGACAAGCCGATCCGGGACTACACCGAGCGGGAACTGCACGACTTCCTGTACAAGGAGCCGGTCAAGGTCAAGGTCGAGTCCATCAATCTGACGTACGAGGGACTCGTCCCGAAGGTGCAGAAGTCCTTTCTGCAGAAGGACAAGGAGGCGCTCCAGCCGCACATCCGCGCGTTCGTCGAGCGAGCGGCCACCTTCACCCCGTGCCCGGAGTGCGGCGGCACCCGGCTCAACCAGGCGGCGCTCGCCTCACGGATCGACGGCATCAACATCGCCGACGCCTGCGCCATGCAGATCAGCGACCTCGCGGAGTGGGTGCGCGGCATCGCGGAGCCGTCGGTGGCCCCGCTGCTCGCGACGTTGCGGCAGACGCTCGACTCCTTCGTCGAGATCGGGCTCGGCTACCTCAGTCTCGACCGGCCGTCGGGAACCCTCTCCGGCGGTGAGGCACAGCGCACCAAGATGGTCCGCCACCTGGGCTCGAGCCTCACCGATGTCTCGTACGTCTTCGACGAACCCACCGTGGGCCTGCATCCGCACGACATCGAGCGGATGAACCGGCTGCTGCTGCGGCTGCGGGACAAGGGCAACACCGTGCTCGTGGTGGAGCACAAGCCGGAGGTGATCGCGATCGCGGACCACGTCGTCGACCTCGGCCCCGGCGCGGGCGCGCAGGGCGGCACGGTGTGCTTCGCGGGTACGGTCGGCGCCCTGCGGTCCAGTGGCACGCTCACCGGTCGGCACCTCGGGTACCGAGCCGCCCTCAACCCGGACACCCGTAAGCCGACCGGCAGGCTCGAGATCCGCAACGCGACGCGGCACAACCTGCGTGACGTGAGCGTGGACATCCCACTCGGCGTGCTCTGTGTGGTGACCGGCGTCGCCGGTTCGGGCAAGAGCTCGCTCATCCACGGTTCCATGCCGAAGGGGGCCGGCGTGGTCTCGATCGACCAGACGCCGATCCGGGGCTCGCGGCGCAGTAACCCGGCCACCTACACCGGGCTGCTCGACCCGATCCGGACCGCGTTCGCCAAGGCGAATGGTGTCAAGCCGGCGCTGTTCAGCGCGAACTCCGCGGGCGCCTGCCCGAACTGCAACGGCAACGGCGTCATCTACACGGACCTGGCGATGATGGCCGGGGTGGCGACCGTGTGCGAAGAGTGTGAGGGCAAGCGGTTCCAG
>JASLBL010000361.1 GCA_030146615.1 Actinomycetes bacterium | reverse complement strand
GCTTTTAAGGCGCGGCTGTCTGCCGATTCCAGCACTCCGGCGCTGACCTGTGAGGCTACGGGATGCGGTCCGCTCACGCGAGGCGGGACTTCGGGTAGCGTTGGGGGATGCGTGCGCTGTTGAGTTTGCTGAGCGGGATGCCGCTGGGGGCCGACGCCGAGCTGGGGGGGATCTCGGGGTGGGCGATCCGGATCATGGAGACGCTGGGGGCGCCGGGGGCCGGGCTGGCGGTGGCGCTGGAGAACCTGTTCCCGCCGATCCCGAGTGAGGTGATCCTGCCGCTGGCCGGGTTTGCGGCCAGCCAGGGGGACATGAGTCTGGCCGCGGCGATCGCCTGGACGACGTTCGGGTCGGTGGCCGGGGCGGTGGTGCTGTACTGGATCGGGGCCCTGATCGGCCGGGAGCGCACCCGGGAGATCGCGGCCCGGGTGCCGCTGATCAAGGTCTCCGACATCGACCGGACCGAGGCATTCTTCCGGCGGCACGGCCGCAAGACGGTGTTCTTCGGCCGCATGGTCCCGCTGTTCCGCAGCTTCGTCTCGATCCCGGCCGGGATCGAGCGGATGCCGATGGCGACCTTCCTGCTGTTCACCACCCTGGGCAGCCTCATCTGGAACAGCGTGTTCGTGGTCGCCGGATACGTCCTCGGCGAGAACCGGCAGGTCATCGAGGACTACGCCGGGACCTACCAGAACGCCGTGCTCGCCATCGGCTTCCTCGCCGTCCTGGCCTTCGTGGTCGTCCGGGTGCGCGCGGCCCGCCGCAACCGCGAGCGCGTCTAGCCGCCGCCATGCGAGCGCGGTTCCCCATCTGGTGCGCGCGGCTGCGGATGCCGCTGCTCTGGGGCGGCGCCGTGTTCCTGGCCGGGGGCGCCTTCCTCGGCGGGCCGGCCTGGATGGCGCCGGCCGGGCTGGCGCTGCTGGTCGCCGGGCTGGCTCTGTACTTCCGGGTCGGGACGGTGCGCCGGCCGCCGGTCGAGGTGGGTGCGCCGGTCGCCGGGCGCTGGGAGGCCCTCAACAGCCCGGCCGACAAGGTGCCGAGCCACGGTCTGCACGCCTACGGCCAGACCTACGCCATCGACCTGGTGCACGAGCCGGCCGACGGGTCCCGGCCCGAGTTCGGCGCCGGCCCGTCGTTCCGGCCGCCCACCGACTACCCGGCCTTCGGCCAGCCGGTCCTGGCCCCGGCCGACGGGGTGGTCGTCCGGGCCCACGGGCGCGAGCGGGACCACCGCAGCCGCAGCTCCTGGCCGAGCCTGCTCTACCTGATGGCCGAGGGCTCCCTGCGCGAGCTCACCGGGCCGAGCCGAGTGCTCGGCAACCACGTCGTCTTCGACCTCGGCGACGGCGTCTACGCCGTGCTCGCCCACCTGCGCCGCGGCTCGCTGCGGGTCGCCAAGCGCCAGCGGGTCCGCGCCGGTGAGCAGGTCGCCGAGTGCGGGAACTCCGGCAACTCCACCGAGCCGCACCTCCACTTCCAGCTGATGGACCACCGCAGCGTCCTGTTCGCCGCCGGCCTGCCGTTCCGGCTGGACCGCTTCGAGGTCGACGGCACCGTCCAGGCCGGGGTGCCGGCCAACGGCCAGCCGTTCACGGTGAGGGCGTCTCGCGACGCGTCGGAGGACCGCCGCTAGGCGAACGACCCGGCTACCGGCTCCAGTGGGTGTCGCCGAGGAGGTAGGCGGTGGCCAGGCTCTCGGGGTCCTGCTCGGCCGGGGGGCCGTCGCCCTGGCGCTCGACCGCGACCGAGATCGTCCTGGCCGCGAACAGGGGCAGCTCGGACGGGCCCTGCGGGCCCTCCAGCTTGGCCAGGTCCGCGTCGAAGGCGACGATCGTGTAGCTGACCCTCGGCTCGATCCCGGCCCGGCGGAACATCCGCAGCAGGTCGTGGTCCTCGTTCTCGAACCGGAGGATCCGCACCCCGCTGCCGGTGGCGGCGGCGGTCAGGGGGACGCCCGGCTCGCGCGGGTAGTCGCCGATCGGGTGGCCGTGGGGGCAGGTCCGGGCCTCGCCGATCATCTCCAGCATGCGCGCCTCCAGCGCCGGGGTGACGCCCATCTCGAAGGCCTCGGCCTCCTCGTGGACCTCGTCCCAGGGCACGCCCATGATCTTGACCAGGAACGCCTCGACCAGCCGGTGGCGGCTGACCACATGCTTGGCCACCTCCATGCCCTTGGCGGTGAGGGCGATCCGCTTGCCGGGGCCGCGGTCGACCAGACCCTCGCCCTCGAGGCGCCGGACCATCCCGGTGACGCTGGGCGGCGACACCTGCATGGCCCTGGCCAGGTTGGTCGGCGTCCGCTCGATGCCGGCCTCGCCGAGCCAGTAGAGGGACTCCAGGTACTCCTGGATCGCCGGGGTGAGGGTGGCGCCTTCGGTCATGGCCCCATGGTACGTCGCGGGGCCGCTTCGGTCAGCCGGAGGATCCGCCAGTCACGACCACCCGGCCGTCCATGCCGGCGTGCAGGTCGCAGGTGTAGCGGTAGTCGCCGGCCTGCTCGAAGCGGTGGCTGAAGGTGCCCCTGACGAGGTTCTCGGAGGCGAACCCGTCCCCCTTGACGTTGTGGGGGACGGAGCCGTCCACGAAGCGCCAGGTGACCTCGGTGCCCGCCTCCACCTCGATCGCCGGGGGCAGGAACTTGAGGTCCTTGGCGTCCACGGTGGTGACCCCGCGCACCGGCGGGGTGTCGGCGGGGGAGGCGGCCGAGCCGGTCTGGCAGGCGGCCAATGTGAACGTGAGCACAAGGAGGAGCGGGGCGAGGAGGAGACGAGGGCGGGAGGACACGGGTACTCCTTGAGGGACGGTCAGTAGCGGGCGCCGAGCGAGGCCGCGACCGCCAGGACGCCGACCAGGATCACGACGGCGGTCAGGACGAGCTCGATGATGGCGATGATGCGGGCCGCCTTGGCCTGTTCGAGGCCGGTCAGGCGGCCGTTGGACTCCTCGATGCGCTTCTGGGCACTGTTGGCCAGGACCAGGGCGACGATGGCGCCGACAGGAGCGCAGATGAAGAACCCGACGACGGCGATGACCAGGGCCGCCGTGGCCGTGCTGTCGGTCTGCGGCCCGGGCGGGTAGCCGTACCCGTAGCCGGGTGGGGGACCGTACCCGGGCTGCTGGCCCGGGCCGGGCTGGCCGGGATAGGGCGGTGGTCCGTAGCCCGGCTGGGCGTACGTGCCCTGGTCGTAGCCGGCGGCCGGCGGCGGCGCCTGTGGCCAGGTCTGGCCGGGCGGGGGCGGCGAGCCAGGCGATGCCGGTGGGTCGGGGACCGGGACCGTCGGCGCCGGGTCGGGCGGTTCGGGCGGGGGCGGGGTGCCCAGTGGCTCGGTCGGGCGGTCGCCGGGACGGTCGTCGGGGGTGGCGCCGGAGGGCGGGCCGGGCCAGTCGTCGGACATCTACGACTCCTCGTGTGCGAGCTCGTGCGCCGCGCCGGCGCGCCACCGGCCGGACGCCGCAGTACACCATACGACGGTCCCGCTGGAAGGGTGTCGTCAGCTGTGGTCGGTGGCGTCGAGGGCGGCGGCCCAGCCGGCGGCCGGGTCGGCCACGGCCAGGCGGAGGATCCAGCCGGTGCCTGGCATGCCGTCGTCCCAGACCCACCAGGCGAGCCGCTCGACGGCGGCGCCGAGCTCGTCTGGGTCGGGCGGCCAGTCCAGGCCGGCCAGGGCGGCCGCCGTCCACCAGGCGTCGAACCGCCCGA
>JASLBL010000268.1 GCA_030146615.1 Actinomycetes bacterium | reverse complement strand
ATTTACATCACCAGCAACGACCCTCTGAGCTGTACAAACTCCTACCACGACCCTCACTCCAGCACACACCTAGCACACTTTCGCAGCTCTCACTCCAACGGCTATCTAACGGCCACCTAGTGCTACACTCACCGCAATTCTCAGCTCTACACATCCGCATCTGCGATGCTCGCTGGCGCGGTCGCCCAAGGGGAGGGTGAGGGTTGGCGCTGCCGGTCAAGGCGCTGCACGTCGGCCAGGAGGACTACTGGCTCGACCAGATCGCCAAAGACCGCGAAGAGTACTTCTCCGGCAAAGGGGAGTCACCGGGCCGGTTCATCGGCGACGTCGCTGACGCCAGCGGCCTGCACGGCACCGCCAGCCCAGAGCAGGTCCGGGCGCTGGCGCGTAGGCTGGACCCAGCCACCGGCGAGGTGCGCTGCAAGCCGCTGTGGCGCGCCGACCCGCGCTCCAAGCTGTCGGCGGCGCCGCTGCTGGCGGCGCTCAAACAGCGGGCTGCGGAGCAGGAGGTCGCGCAGCTGGACAGCCTGGCCGGGTCCAAGGCGCTGGCCACCGATGTACGGTCGGTGCAGGCGGCCTGCCGGCCGGGCGCCTCGCGGCGGGTGAAGGTGGAGACCGTCGAGCGGCTGTGCCGCAAGGTCCTCCAGGTTGACCCACACGAGTTGTACGGGGAGCACTTCGAGCGGGCCTGGCAGCATCGCGGCAAGCGGGTGGATGGGCGGGTGGCGATGTTTGACCACTGCTTCAACTCCCCCAAGAGCGTCAGCCTGCTGGCCGCCGCCGGCGGCGGGCGCATCCGCAAAGAGGTCGCCGCCGGCCGGGCCGAGGCGCTCAAGGTCTCGATCGCCTACCTGCAGCGCCACGGGATCGGGGTGCGGCGCGACCACAACGGCACCGACCGCGTGAAGGCGGGCGGTGGGCTGCTGGGGATCGCGTTCGAGCACAGGATCAGCCGCGCTGGCGACCCGCACGCCCACACCCACGTGCTGGTCCAGAACGCCGCCCAAGGCCCGGACGGCAGGTGGACGGCGCTGGACAGCGACCGGTTGTACGCCCAGCTGATGGCGGCCGATCACTTGTACCTGGCCGCCGAGCGGGCCGCACTCACCCAACGGCTCGGTGTCCGCTGGGGTCCGGTGGACGAGCGCTCAGGGGCGGCGGAGATCATCGGCCTGGACGACCGGGCGTTGATCGAGCGGTTCAGCAAGCGCTCGGAGGAGATCGGCGAGTGGCTGGCCGAGCATGGTCTGTCCGGGATCAAGGCCAGCAGTGCGGCGGCGGTGGCGACCCGGGCGCTCAAGGACCACTCTGAATCCGAGGAGAGCGTGTATGCGCGCTGGCGGCGGGAGCTGGTGGAGCAGGGGGTGGGCGAGCGCGAGTTGGGCCAGGTGTGCCGGGGTGGGCGGGGCCGGCCGGCCACCGAGCGGGAGGTCCGCCGGGTCTTGGACGAACTTGAGGGGCCGGACGGGCTGACCGCTAGCGCGTCGACGTTTACGCGGGCGGAGGTGGTGGACGCGCTCGCCAAGCGGCTGCCGGTGGCGGTGAGCGCGGACGCGGCGCTCACCCAGGCCGAAGCGCTCGCGGATCGGTTCCTGGGTGAGCGGTCGGTGCGGGTCGGAAGAGATCAGCGCCTTGGTGCCGACCGGTACTCCACGCCGGAACTGGTGGGCGTGGAGCGGCAGCTGGTCGCCGCCGCGACCGACCGGCGCGACAGCGGATGCGGGCAGGTCCGCCCCGAGGTGGTCCGCTCGGTGTTGGACCGGCACCCCACCGCCGGGGCGGACCAGGCCGCCATGGTCCAGGACATTACCCGGTCGGGTGCTGGGGTGGTGGTGGTGGTCGGCCGGGCCGGCAGCGGGAAGACCTGGACGCTGGGGCTGGCGCGGGAGGCGTTCCAGCTGGACGGCTACCGGGTGCTGGGGTGCGCGCCGACCGGGATCGCCACCGTCGGCCTCGGTGAGGAGGGCTTCACCGACATCCGCACGGTCGACCGGCTGCTGTGGGACCTCAGGCAGAACAGGGCGGACCTGGACGCCCGCACGGTGCTGGTGGTGGACGAGGCCGCCATGGTGGGCACCAGAAAGCTCGCCCCTGTCCTGGAGCATGCAGCGCGGGCCGGCAGCAAGGTGGTCTTGGTGGGGGATGACCGGCAGTTCGCCTCGATCGACGCCGGCGGCGGCTTCCGCGCGCTGCGGCTGCGGTTGGGCGCAAGTGAGCTGACCGTCAACCGCCGGCAGGTCCAGGAGTGGGAGCAACGCGCCATCGAGGACGTGCGCGCCGGCCGGGTGGAGGAGGCGATCTGCGCCTACGCCGAGCACGACCGCGTCCAAGCCTTCGACGCCCGCGACGACCGCGACAAGGCGGTCCTGAACGACTGGTGGCAGGCCCACCAGGCCGGCGAGGCGCCGGTCATCTACGCCCACCGCCGCCTCCAGGTCGACCGGCTCAACCAGACCTGCCAGCGGCTCCGCGCCCAGGCCGGCCAGCTCGGGGTCGAGCGGCTGGCGGTCGGTGACCTGCAGGTGGCGGTGGGCGACCGGGTGGTCCTGGGGGCGAATGCGCTGGAGCGGCTGAGGGTGGTCAACGGCACCAGCGCCGAGGTGGTCGGCCTGGACGTGCGCCGGCGGACCCTGATGGTGCGCACCCTGGACGACGAGCAGCCACGCACGGTCACCGTGCCCGCCTGGTACCTGGATGGGGAGGTCCAGCCTGGGCAGTCGCGGCGGGTCGACCTGGCGTATGCGCGGACCGACATGCGCTCCCAGGGCCGCACCGAGCAGCGTGCCCTGCTGGCCTTGGATGGCAAGGAGGACATGCAGGGTTTCTACGTGCAGGTCAGCCGGAGCATCGAGCGGACCGACCTGTACCTAACCGTCGGCCCCGAGCC
>JASLBL010000233.1 GCA_030146615.1 Actinomycetes bacterium | reverse complement strand
AGGTCCTCGAACCCCTCGGCCAGCAGCACCACCACGCTCCTGCCGTCCAGTCGACCGGCCATGTCGCACCTCCAGCTGTGCGTGTCCAGCAGCCGCAGCACGCATTGTCCTCTTCCCATTCCACCGCTGCCGCGCCGGCCTTGCCGTCGAGGATCGAGGGGAAGCCATGGAAGACAGGTCCCCGTCTTGGGAAGCAGGTCCTCCCTGGAGCCGACAGGGCCGAAGGGTGCCCCGGGGCCGCATCCGGGTCGCCCACTGATCGTTTCCGCCGCTGAGCCGGTTAAGCTGGCCTCTTATCGTCGCAACGGGGGGATGGACGCGCCGCCCAGCGAGGCATAGGTTCAGCCTCACGTGCCGGCCAAGGGGGCGGATTCCCTTGCTCTGCAATCTCCACCGGGTCGAGCAGGCCAGTGAAGGTACCGGGTGGCGCTGGCGCCTGCCGCCGACCCTACGCGGACCGCCGTGGCCTCCTCCGAACACTTCGCCGTTCTCCGCATCCAGAACTCTTGAACATGGCATGCCGAATTCGCGCATAAGGTCGGTTCTGACCTCTCCGAGCGGAGGCAAGAGGATGGAGACACAGCGGCAGCTGCCAGCCAAGATCACCCGGAAGACCTTCTTGGTGGGTACGGGGAGCTTGGTGGCCGGTCCCTTGCTCGCCTCCCGTGCGCTGGGCGCAACGGAGGCGCCGGCGGTGGACCGGCACCGGGATGGGCCGCCGGTTTCGGCCTACCCGATCATCACCGGGGGGACCTGGGTCCGAGGTGCCAACCTCAAGGATGCCCAGGGTCGCTTTCAGGCGCGGCAGGAGCACGCGGCCGTCGTGCTCAACGGCTTTGTCTATCTGATCGGCGGCTTCGTGCCGATCCAGCCGCCGCCCCAGCCAACCGAGAACGACCCAGAGCCGTTCGCGTTCGAGGGGACCGGCGAGGTGCTGGTCTACACCCCGCAGGGGCAGCCAGCCCTCCCGCCCGCCGTGCCCGGCCAATGGGTGAGCCTGCCGTCGCGATCCTGGTTCCCCCTGCCGGACATGCACCACATCGTTGCGGTCTCGCACCGGGGCAGGATCTGGGCCTTCGGCGGCCACGCCGGGCCGTTTGCCCCCACCGACGGCGTGTTTGTCTTCACGCCCGAACGCCCCGGGTCGCCGGTCGGCACCTGGAGCCCAGTGCGGGTCGCCGACGGCAGGCCATGCCGGCCAGGCGAGCAGTGCCTCACGCTGCCGACCCCGCGATCGGCCGGGGCGGCGGTCAGCTTCGGCCGCCGGATCTACCTGATGGGGGGCGTGGTGCCCTACGAGAACAGCCCCGATCCGGTCAACCAGTCGATCCGCACCACGGACTCGGTCATCTACCTGGACACCACGGTGTTTCCCCTCAGGTGGCGGCGGGCGCCGTCGCTGCATGCCAGCCGGGAGCACTTCAACGCGGTGGTGCGGCGTGGCCGCATCTGGGTGTTCCAGGGCCGCAACGAGGTCAGCACCCACCTTCGCGGTGTGGAGTCGATGCGTCCGGGCAGAGGCGGCTGGCGGAGGGAGCAGGCGGCGCCCGTCGGTGCGAGTGCCAACATCCTTGCGGCGGTGGGGCGACGCGTCTACTCCTTTGGCGGTGAGTTCATCGCCTCCAACATCACCGGGACGCTGCAGGCCTCGCAGGTCTTTGATGTGTCGACCCGGTCCTGGAGTCGGTTGGCGACCACCGTGACAACAGGGCCGCTGGACGCCACCGGGGCGGATTCCAAACACGGCACCTATGGCGTCACCATCGTCGAGAATGGGGTTCGCAAGATCATGGCGCCTGGGGGTGCGGCCACCGCCTGGTTTGATCCGATGAGCAAGGTGCACATCTTCATCCCACCAACCGGCTGATCCCTCAGGCTGCGAAGCAGCCTGCGCACGGCGAGCAAATGGGGAAAGCGTTGACCCTGACCTGCAGCTCGGGCTGGTCGCCGTCGAGCTGTATGGCCAGCCAGTCGGCCACCGTCCGGCTTGCGGCGGCCTTTTTCTGAGGATCAGGTACCGCGGAGCCTGACAGGCGCCGCAAGGCGAACCATGCCCACATGCCGCGGGCCGCATTGGGTCCGCGGACAAAGCGGAACCTGGGACAGCAAAGGACAGCACAGGACAACGAACCTGAAGGTGAGCGGCCAGTTCACAGCGATGTGCTGGGAGGCGAAACTTCTGGAGCGCGCTTTCACACGGCAGAGGCCTCCCGCCATGTCAGCAGGTTGTCAGCAGTGATCCCACACGCGGCCTCGCGTCGCACCACGGCGCCCTGTCCCGCCGCCTTTCTGAGCAGGAGTGATGTGGTGCCATTCGAGGCGGTGGAGGGCCTTGTGAGACGGTGTGGATGGCATGACATGCAAGGGGTCAGCTGTCCCGCCGTGTGTGCCGCCCCAACCGTGGCCGATATGCCTAGCTACGCCCAGAAGGCGTCGAAGTCGTGCTGGTCGTAGTGGTGGGACCAGGTCTCGGCGAGCCTGCCATCCCGGATATGGAACACCAGCACCGTTGGACTGCGAACCGCACGGCCATCTCGTTCGGCGTCCGAGCTGTGCAACCCGACGGCATGCTCTTCGTTGGCCACCACGTCATGGAGGGTGGCCCGGAAGGTCCCGCCAGACCGCTCGGCGAGGGTTCCAAAGAAGCCGAGCACCTGGTCCAGGCCCTGGTAGTCGCCCGAGATGGGGCTGCGGCCCGGCTCATGAAAGACCGTCGTGTCGGCGAAGAGCTGCCGCAGGGTCTCCACATCGCCGGTGTTGAACGCCTCGTAGCCTCGACGGACCAGCTCCTCATTGGGGTGCGCCATGGCCCCTCCCTCCTCAGATGAGGTTGGCACGCAATTCCTGATCCAAGGAAGGTCCAGCGATGACTTCACCTGACTGTGGCCGCCGTCAACGGCCGCCCGGATGGGTGCTGTATCGGCGGCCAGGGCCTGTCGACGGTCGAGGTAGCCGCCGCGGCGCCGGCGGTAGGCCTCCGGTCGAAGTTGCCGCTCAAGCTGCATGAGGCTCCAGATCCTGGTGCCGTCGGCGCGAAGGTACGGCTCGACCTTGACGGCCAGCTTGCGGACGGTGGCCAGGTCGACGCCGAGCAGCCGGGCGCATCGCTCCAGCGGCGCCGCAATCGGCCGGCCCAGCTCTGGGTCGTGCCAGGTCCCCACCGAGGCATGGTACCGAACACGGGTTCGAGGCCGACATCGGGAAAGCTGCGTACCGGGTCCGTGGGTCGCTCACCCATGGCGAACGCCGGCCTCAACCGGTCGGCCCCCCAGAGATGGCAGTCGGGGGGTGCCACCACCGCCAGATTCAGCTGCCGGGGCGGGTCAGGTGGCGGTAGCTCGAGGCCCGGCTCACTCCAAGGGTCATGGCAATGGCCGCCACGGTGTAGTCCCCGGAGCGGTACAGCTCCCGGGCCACCTGGAGCTTGTGGCCGGTCAACACCGATGGCCGGCCCCCCTGGCGGCCGCGGGCCCGGGCTGCGGCCAGCTCGGCGGCGGTGCGTTCGCGGATGAGGTCGCGTTCGAACTCGGCCAGGGCGGCGAAGACATGGAAGACGAGCTTGCCGCCCGGGGTGGTGGTGTCGATCGCCTCCTGGAGGCTGCGGAACCCGATCCCGCGCTCGGCGAGGCCGGTCACGGTGTCGACCAGATGGCGGAGGGAGCGGCCCAGCCGGTCGAGCTTCCAGACAACCAGGGTGTCGCCGGGGCGCAGCTGGTCCAGCAGCTGCTCGAGGACGGGCCGGTCGGTGCGGGCGCCGCTGGCGGTCTCGGTGAACACCCGGTAGCAGCCGGCCGCAGTGAGGGCGTCGACCTGGAGCTGGGCGTGCCGGTTGGTGGTGGAGACGCGGGCATAGCCGAGCAGGTGACCCATCCGGCTGACCGTCGCAGAATCGGTGGCGGTCTCAATGGGTGGTTGCATCGCTTCCGCACTGACGGATAGGTCGGCGGTGGAGGTGGTGGGTGCGATCCTGGGGACTATCGGTCCAAGAGCAGGAGGAGCTCTGGCGGCGGTGGCGACAAGG
>JASLBL010000181.1 GCA_030146615.1 Actinomycetes bacterium | reverse complement strand
ATTATCGACGGGTGTTCCAGCTGTATCCGGTCAACCCGCCCAGGTCAGTACCGAATTTCAGAGGCGACGTCGAGCTGACCTGGGAGCAAACCAAAATCGCGGTAGAACTTTGTTTTTGTGGGGTAAGGGCACGGCGAGGGCTCTATCAGAGAGCGCTTCCGAGAGGAGACCAGGGTGCCCGAAGGCGAACCGTGTGTGTACTGCGCGTACCTCGCACCCAATCCCGAGGAACTCCGTCAGCACCTGCTCCACCTGCATCCGGAGGTCGAGCCAGAGCCTGACTGGTGGGATCGCGACGCCATACCCCCGCCGCCGCTGCTCTTATGATCAACGCCTGACGACCAGTAGCTGCCGTCATTGAGTCCTTCACCGCGGCTGGAAGCGCGGCGGGGAGACCATGCCCAACGATGCCCCAATCCTGAGGGGGTCGTTCAGCGACGAGTCTCAATTGTACTAGGGCGTGTCCGGCGGCTCCTGGCAGGATCCTTAGCCGCGTGTGTTGACTGGGTCGTTCCATTCAAGCTAGCTGGGATGCTGCTTTCATCCTTCGAGCATCCTGAGCTGGAGGAACACCGGTGACGCGGGCGGATGGCCAAGGCGCTCCCGCGACAGCCATGGGCGCCCGTGCCAGTGCGGCCGGGGTTCGTCGTGGTGCCAGCAAGTAACGTTAACTAGCTTGTCCACCGCCGGTCGAAGCTCCTCCCTGCTAATCCGAACATCGACCGTGAGCGGGCAGGCGGCAGCACCCGGCGGAGTGAAGCGGAGCCGGGGTCCAAGCGGTCCCCGGGGCGCCAGTCAGGCAACGGGCTGCAGGATGACCTTATAGCCGAGTGCTTTGAGTTGCGGACGTGGCCGTCATCGGACCAGCAGGTGGCGGGCCTGGGCGCTACCAATAGTGCCGACGGCCGCCGACCGGGCGCCCCATCGACCCCAGGATCCACAAGACGGCGCCGATGACCAGCAAGATGATCCCAAGGGTCACCAGGATCCCGAGGTTGGTGAGCCAGCCGATGATGAGCAGGACCAATCCGAGAATGAGCACGCTGCGACCTCCTCCAGCCCCACCTTCACGCGGAATGCGCCGAGGGACTCGGCCGACCGGACTCTGCTCGTTTCCACGCCGAAGTGTCAACCCAAGCTCGCCGATGGTGCCTGCTTTGCCTACTTCATTGGGCGCGAGGGCAACCGCTCGGCCTCGTCCAGCCGCGGGAGACCCGCTCATCAAGCAGGCGGCCGCCGTCTGCCACCGGGCGAGACCTGTCCTCCCACGGCGCATTTGCCACCCACAAGGACCAGTTCAACGCCGACCTGCTCGACTTCCGCAAGGCCTGAGCCTGATACCAGCGCAGCGCGGCCTCGTGGCGCCCGGCAGATGGAGGCGACTGGTGTGGCCTCGCCTACGCTCGGTGCACCAGCGCAGCTTGCCGTACTGGTTGCCCAGCATGGGTGCATTCGATGACCCACCGGCGACCAGCCTCGACCGGGGCCGGCACCCCACGGGCAGCGATCTGGCCGGCCATCCCGCGCTCGGCCAGGACCTGCCGGCAGAGCTTCCAGTCGTAGCCGGCGTCCAGGTGCACCACCGGCCGCACCGGCAGCAGGCCGACCAGGCCAATGGCGTCCAGGATGGCCGCCAGCAGCCTGACGTCGCGGTGGTTGGCCGGCCCCTGCGGATCCGTTGGGAGCACCGCGCTGACATCCATGAGGCATTCCTCAAGTTGGCGTGCTGCCTGATCTGCTGGCGCTATCTCCAAGCCTTCTGGTAGCCGATCATCGGCTGCGGCTCAGCGCCTGCGGCAGGTGTAGGCGCCGTACACCGATCCGCTGAAGTCCGCGGTCAGGATCTCGAACCCGGCGGCGGCCAGCATCGGCTCCAGCAGCCACCGGAAGGTGCTGTACTCGCTGCGGATATGCTCGGCCAGGTCCGCCCGGGTGTAGCCCCGGGCCGGGTCGTCGGCGGCGCCCTCCAGCCACCGCTCAACTACGGCGTCGGCCTGGGACGGCTGGAAGTCGTAGACCAGATCATGCAGGCGCAGCACACCACCCGGCCGCAGCATCCCGGCGATGCGGTCCAGCGCGACCGCCTTCCAGAAGTCGGGCAGCTGATGCAGGGCGTTGCGGGTGTAGACCGCGTCGGCCGGTGGCCCGGCGTGCTGATAGCTGAGAAACCCCGCCTGCACGCAGCGGAGGTTCGCGACCCCGGCCGCGGCGGCTCGCTCGCGCAGAAGCTGCACCATCGCCGGGGAGATGTCGACAGCGGTGACCTGCCCGAACCGGCGTGCGGCGGCGAGGGAGAACCGGCCCGTCCCGGCGCCGAGATCCACCACGGTCGACGTCTTATCCAGGCCATGGGTGGCGAGCACGGCCAGGTCCTCGGCCGGGTCGGGATAGCCCTGCTTGCGCTCGTAGCCGGCCACGAAGGCCGGATCGAGATGTTCTGGACCCGCATGCGCGAGTTCGTCCAGCATCCACGGCTTGGTCATCCGCCGATTCTCAGTGAACCGGGACCGATGCCGCCAGCGACGTTCTCACCCGCCCTATGCGCGGCCGTGCCAGCAGGCCAGCGGTGCTGCCTGGCGGGTGAGAACCCTGGCCGCACGAAGACACGACAAGCTCATTCTGTTAGGACCTCTTACTCTGGGTCTCCGTGCGATTTTGAAGATCACGGGCAGGTCACGCCCTGGGATGTCACCCTGCAGACGGTGGCCGCCGCCCAGACCAGCGACGGCCTCTGGTTGGTGCCGTGCCGCTAGGTGTGGATGACGGCGTTGTGACCGCCGATGCCGTTGGGCTCGAAGACTTCGGCGGTGTCGTCGTCGTACCAGCGGCCGCCTTCGGCTAGGTAGCGGAAGGCGAACCGGCGCCCGGGCGGCAGGGTCACCACGGCGCTGCGGGTCCCGTTGCGGCGGGGCCGCAGCGGGTGCGCGAAGGGGTCCCAGCCGTTGAAATCGCCGACCACCGAGACCTTGCCGGGCACCGCGTCCCGGGGCAGAACAAAGTCGACCTTGACGGCCTTGCGACCCTTGACGGGGGCCTGCTTGACCACGGGCACCTCTCCTCTCGAGTTACACAACCGACAGTCCAAGATGTCGGACGGCAACGGCCGCCCTTGAGCAACAACGCTCGATTCGAGGGCGGGTAACAGGCCCGTCCTCGATAAGGCGCCGTCCGCTACCCGCCGTCTGCACCGGCCTTACCGTCGGCGCCGTGCTGGACTGCAGCAGACGAGGATGGCCAGTCGCGGTCAACGGCCAGGAACCCCGGACCCGAGCCGATTGCGGCAAGATACGCTCGTCCCCTGCGGCGCCGTTGACACCCTCCGGAGGTGCCGGCCGGTGCCACCGGCCGCCGGAACGGGTCGGAGCGACCCAGCCGGCGATCGCATCCCATGCCAGGAGGAACCATGAGTGTCACCGAGCTGCTGAGGGCCGCCCACGCCGCCCTCTCGCCTGCCATGACGCCGACCACAGCACCCGGTCGTGATGACAGCATTGATGCCCGGGCGCAGGTCGTGCGGACCGCGCTCTCTGAGGTCCTGGAGGGCACGGCGACCGCGTCCGAGGCGGCAGCGGCGCTTCGGGAACGGTACGGCTAGCGGGTCGGTCTGAGAGAGCAGGGGATCGTTGACCGAGCCTCGCCGTTACGTCGCGCCCGGGTTCCACAGCCGGATGCGGACCGCTGGGTCGGTCGACGGCCGGGGAAGCCAGCCTCGGCCGGGTCAACGGTCCGCACGGTGGCGCCGGCTACGCCGCCCGGAGCGCGTCTGCCTGGTCAAGTTGGCGGCGACCGCACAAGGTCAGCGTCGGACACGGGCGAGGATGCGCTCGGCGATGCCTCGCAGGGGCCGACCCTCGATATGGGCTTGCTGCTGGAGCAGCGCCGACGCCGCCGCCTCATCGACCCGTTCGCGTTCCATGAGGACGCCACGGGCCTGCTCCACGCGGGCGTCATGCTGCACGGCAAACTGCAGCTCTGGAGTGAGCCCCTCCTGCTGGCGGGCGCTAGCCAGTTCCAAGGTCGCCATGATCAGCCGGGCGAAGGCGCTGCTGGTGGCCACATCCTGGGGTTGCCAGGGCTGGGGGTCGGTGCGGGCGAAGTCGAGCGCGCCAATCGGGCCGTGGCGCTGGCGCACCGGCACGCTCAGCCACGCCCGCAGGCCGGCCGCCGCCGCCTGCTGCCGGAACGCCGGCCAGCGTTGCTCGGCGGCAAGGTCGCCGCTGAAGACCGGCGCATCCTGGACGAACGCGTCCACGGACGGACCTTCGCGCTCGGGCAGCTGGATGCCGGTAAGCAAGCTGCGGCGCCGGGCTGCCACGGCGACATAGTGAAGTTGATCCTCTGACCCGAGGAGCAGCAGGCCGACGCCGCCGGTGATGCCACAGCAGCTGGTGGCGGCCTGGACAATCTGGTCGAGCACCGCTTGGAGGCCGAGCTCGACCGGGTTCAGTCGCGCCAGTTCGCGCAGGGTGTCGACGATGCCCTCAGGGTCGCTGGCCATGGACGCTCCTTGCGGAAACGGCACCATCGCCGATGCTGTGCCAGTTCTGCGGCTACCCATGGAACCCGTCGCCTGAACCCCTGAAACATCCGGCCTCCTCCGGCTGTCGGGCGCCGCGCCTTGGCCGGGTCGGTGGCCACCAGCAGCGTGCACTTCATCGGAGATTCCTCCTTGGCATGCCAGTCGCGGCGGAGCCCTGCTGGATGCGCTGAGCCGCGTCGGACAGCCGCACGGCTGATTCCGGAGGAATCAGGCTCGGGCTTGAGCCGGCCGTCTTCGCGCTCGACCGAGGCGGCGGCCCGCGAAGGCGAACGCAAGGAGCTGCCGCCGGAGGTGCAGGCCCAAATGGACGAGATGGCGGCGCTGAGCGTCGGGGAGCCGGAGTTCTTCGACCTGAAGGAACCCTGGCTGTACTCCCCACGCTGAGACTCCCCGGACCGGGAGCCGGCCCCCTCCCTTCCTGAGCTTTGGCGAGGGGACATCGCGAAGGCGCTGGCCCGACCACAGGCAAAGAGTCGCGAACAAGGGCCGTTCCGGGTTTGTCCAACTGACCATCGACCTAGAAGGAACACAAGCAACGCTATCGGCGTTACCTGCGCACAGAAGGGCGTTCGGTCGCTGGCGTCGGGTTGCTGCTACCGGCGACGCAGGACCGAGGTCTTGGCCGAGGGCTGGAACCGAGCCTTCGTGGGGCGACCCCCACACGGGTCCAAGTAACCTCGAGGGAGGCGGATGGTCGGAGTTGGGGCAGGGAGAACTGACCGATCAGGCATGGCCGTGATCCAGCCGCTGCTGCCATAAGGTGGCTGACCAGGCGACCGCTGGGCCGACCACCGCCGGGTCATCAACGGCATCCTGTGGAAGCTCAGAACCGGTGCGCCCTGGCGGGACCTGGCACAACAACGGCACTCGCCGCGTGCTCAGCCGAGGACGAGTGACCCATCCGTGTCATCAGCTCCCTGGTGCTTCGCTCCGGCCGCTCGGGTGGCCAGCTGCTACACCCCCTGGTGAAGCAGTTGCGGCATAGCAGCGCACCCTCGGTACAGGTGAACACCAGTCCATCCGGGCCAGGCTGACCATAGGTGCCCAGATGCTCAGCCGGGGGGCAACCGCACCCGGCGGGTTCAGCTGGTCACTGATCCCGCCGGGGTCGGTGTTGTCTGGTGGCTACTGCGCAGACGAGGGGTAGCCGGGGTAGCCGTTGCACCCGGTCACCTAGAACACCTTGTGCTTGGTGTCGGCGCCCTGGGAGCCTTCGGCGTTGATGGTGAGCTTCACGTGGAAGCCCTGCACCGGATGGGGCGTGATCCCGGTGAAGTCCAGCCGGTAGGTCTGCCTCGCGTCCAGACCGTCCTCGCTGCCGCCGCCGGAGTTGTCGTCCTCGCCGATGAACACGCTGTCGGTGAGCAGCACCTGGCTGTCGTCGAGCCGCAGCGTCGGTGCGTGGGCCTCGAAGGTGACCTGCGCGTCCAGGTTGCCCTCGTCGTAGCCGTAGAAGTCGACCTGGAAGGTGCAGCCGACGTGGGGCTCGTTGTCGGGTGCGGCATCGAACGGCCGTGCGTCGACCTTGACCGTGCCGTTGTTGCCTGGCGGGTTGGACGCGGCCGCGGCCGCCTCGGGAACCAGCAGCGCTCCGCCGATCAGGGCCATGGCCACCATGGCGGCCAGCCTGCCTCCTCTTGCTCTGGACACTGACGTCCCTTCGGGAGTCGGGTACGAAAGGTCTGCCTCGGCGGCACGCCAGACGCTTCGCTCTGTATCCCAGGTGTACCGCAGCCGAGCGTAGGCGAGAATCATGCATTCGCTGGAGCTTCTACCGCCCATGCATTAGGCAGGCATCAGTACGGGATTCGGTTGGTGATGGTGTTCGCCTTAGTCCAGGCATCGATCAGACGGACGGCCCCGGTGCGGGGGGCGCACCGGGGCCGTCCATGTCGTCGCTAGGACGCGCGTAGCAAGAGAAGGAGCGCTCGCCAGCCCGCAGGCGTTACACCGGCAACCACGAATGATTGAGACAGCTGCGACAGGGTAGGTACGGCCGTGTCGTTGCCGGGTTCCCGCCCGGCTCCCCGATGGCTTCCGGGGAGTAGATCACCGAAACGGGTGGGCTCCGGTAGCACCGGCGAAGGGTAGATGCGCCTCTGTCTGCACAGGTGCGCGGCTGAGAGCAGCATCCCGCGATCACTAGCACGCCCACTCACTGCCGACAGTAGGGGGGACCTCCGACGCCGGCCTCGCGGCGCACCACCAGCGTCCCGCCGCGTTCACCGACGCGGTCAACCAGATCAGTCAGCACGCTGACCTCGCGCTCGCGGCCGACGAGGGAGAGCCGGCCTTCTCCCGGCCAAGATCGTTTGCCCGAAGCAGCCCGTAGGGCAGCCAGCCATCCACGCCAGCGCAACGCGTTCGCGTTCCAAACAACAGGCGAACGACGGCACGTGACGGAGGCGCACGATCAGTCGAGGCAAACACAGCGCCTGCGGTATGACCTTCCAGCCTCCAACCGGTCCTAACGCCAGACCTACTCCACAGGCAGCCTCCACCGCCCGCTGCTCTCTTGCCACGAGAGGCCTTGCCATAACGGATGAAGCTTCGCCGTTCGCTCTACTCTCACCTCAAACCATTTCCGAGGAGAACAATGCACCAGGGGTGCGTTGCTGGCGCCAACGAAGGCGGGAGGGAAGCGGCGGGGTGGTGGCCGACATCGCCAAGCTCACGGTGGGTCGCGAGGAGTACTACACGCGCGAGCTGGCCACCGACCACGAGCAGTATCTGTCCGGCCACGGCGAGTCCCCAGGCCGCTGGTACGGCGCCGGCGCCGCCAGCCTTGGTCTGCAGGGCGAAGCATCGGTGGCCGAATTCGAGGCCATGTTCGAGGGCCGCGACCCGACAACGGGCGAGCTGCTGGGTCGCCCCCATGGCCGCAACGCCGTCCCCGCCTTTGATGTGGTCCTGCGGCCGACTAAGAGCGTCTCGGTCCTCTACGGCCTGGGTGACCGGGCGACCGGCCGGGCGGTACTCCAGGCGCATCATGCCGGACTAGCCGAGGCGGTCGGCTACCTGGACGAGCACTTGGGGGCCCGCCGTGGCCATGGCGGTGTCCAGCACGTGCCCGGACAGGGCCTGCTGGCGGTCGGCTTCGACCATCGGACGTCCAGAGAAGGCGATCCGCTGCTGCACACCCACCTGGTCATCGCCAACCGCGTCCAGGGTCCGGACGGACGCTGGACAGCCTTGGACGGCCGCGACCTGTATCGGCATCGGCTGGCCGCCGACGCCATCTACCGGGCCACCTACCAACGCGAACTCGTCCGGACACTCGCAGTGGAGTGGACAGCAGCAGACACCCACGGCAACCGGGAAGTCCGGGGGATGCCCGAGTCGCTGATCCGTGGGTTCTCCAAGCGCACCGATCAGATCGACGCCGAGCTGGACCGGCTGGTCGTGGATGGCCGGGAGCGGACGCCGCGGCTGGTCAAGTGGGCCGTCCAGGCCACCCGCAAGCCGAAAGAGCAGGAGGCCCCGGACACCTTGTATGGACGCTGGCGGACCGA
>JASLBL010000133.1 GCA_030146615.1 Actinomycetes bacterium | reverse complement strand
GGGCGCTGGAGCTGCTGATGAGCGTGGCCCGCACCGGCCTGCCGCACACCAGCCGCACTCTGCCCGCAACCCAGCCGGCCTCCGACGCCCCTGGCCTCGCGCTCGACCGCACCCCCAGCGGCAACGGCCACCGCAGCCCAGCCGAATTTGCACCAGGCGTGCCGCAGGACCGCACCGCTGATGCGGACCCCGACGCGACGGCCGCACCGGATGCGCGGTCCCAGGTGCGGGCGCTGGTCGCCCGCGAGCGCGCCGGTGGGTCGGCGGTGACCGCGGCCGAGGTGATCGCCGTCACCGGCCGCAGCCGCCGCCGCGCCTATGAGCTGCTGCGCGACGCCAGGACGGAGGGGTGAGCCGCCGATGGACGTGCGCGTCATCTACCGCACCTGCCCGACCTGCGGGGCCCGCTTCGGCCAGCCCGATGACCCGGGCCGCAAGCGCCGCTTCTGCTCCGACGCCTGCAAGCAAGCCGCCTACCGCACCCGCAAGCGCGAGCGCGAGCAGGCCCGCCAGCGAGCCGACGAGGACGCCCGCCGCCGCGCCCGCGAAGAGCAGGCTCGCCGGCAGCGCGACCGCACCCGTCGCACCCCGCCGCCACATGCCGGTACCAGCCGCTCCGGCCCCTGGTGCGGGGCGTGCGGCGGCCCGCGCGGGCCGCACACCACCCACCACGACCAGGCCGCCCACGACCGCGCCCAGCGCCGCTACGACGGCCTGCACGCCAAGGCCGCCTCGACCGGGTTCCCCGAGGAAGCGGCTGCCTGCCGAGCCAAGGCCGACCAGCTGCGCGCCAAGTACGGCCTCTAGGCCAGGGAGCCGCCATGCCCGACCCGCAGCCGCTCAACGAGCCCCAGGCGCGCGCCCAGGCCCGCGCCTGGCTCGACCAGCAGCATACCGACGCCTACGAGCTGGCCGTCACCCTGCTGCACTACGTCCCCGAGGCCGACCGCACCCGCGCCATCGTCGCCGACCTCCAGCGCCACCTACACCCCGAGCAGATGACAGACGGTTCGTAACGCGGTGCCAATTCAAGCAAGCCGAGCGTTACGTCCGACCGGCACGCCAGCTGAGCGGATCGTAACAGCAGGGCAAGCAGCATCGGCGGGTTGTTACGATCCGTTCGCCACCCTGCCCGCCTTGCCTGCTTGGGCTGCTGTTACGTTCCATCGGCAACACCCCGGCACAAGCGGACGCCAACGGACCGTAACGCGCTCCGCAACACTAGGGGTCGCGTGTGACGATCCGTCCGTGACGCTTCAAGGAGGAGGGGGGTCCGGGGGGGGGCCCTAATGGGGCTGCACGAGCCTCCGGTGGGAGGCTACGGCGGAGCCACCAGCCGGTGAGCACTGGGAGGGTTTGGAGCTTGGAGCTCTCGGGGGAGAGCGTGCCCCGGCTGGTGTTGAGGAGGGCGGACGGCTGGTGGGATGTCGTGCCAGGTGAGCACTGCCATTAGGGCGCCGCAGGTCCTTCTCTGGCTCACAGTTAGCAGCTCGGAGCAGAGGAGGCCGGCGTGTTGTTTGTTGGGGTGGACTGGGGCGAGACCCACCATGACCTGTGCTTGCTCGACCAGGACGGCGGCGTCCTGACCACTCGAAGGATCCCCGATGGCCTGATAGGAGTGAGAGAGCTGCATGGATTGGTGGCCGCCCATGCCGAGCAGCCGGGGCAGGTGGTGGTCGGGATCGAGACCGACCGGGGCCTGCTGGTCGGGGCCTTGGTGGCTGCTGGCTACCAGCTCTATGCGGTCAACCCGCAGGCCGTGAGCCGCTATCGGGGCCGGCATGGCACCTCCCGGGCCAAATCCGACCGGGGAGACGCCAAGGTGCTGGCCGACCTCGTTCGCACTGACCGCCACAATCACCGGCAGGTCGCCAGCGATAGTCCGCTGGCGGAGGCGGTCAAGGTCCTGGCCCGGGCCCATCAGGGCCTCATTTGGACTCGCCAGCGGCACGTGAATGCGCTGCGCAGCGCGCTGCGGGAGTTCTATCCCGGCGCCCTCTCCGCCCTGGGTGCCCAGCTGGCTGAGCCCGAGGCCCTAGCCCTGCTCGAGTTGGCCCCGACTCCAGAGGCGGGCCGAAGACTCACCCGGGCGATGGTGCGGCGGGTGCTAGTCGGTGCGGGTCGGCGCCGCAACCTGCAGGCGCGGGTGGTGGCGGTCCATGCTGCGCTGGCGGCGCGGCAGCTGGCCGCGCCCGCGCCGGTCGAGGGCGCCTACCGCGAGGTGGTGGTCGCGCTGGTGGCCATGCTTCGCTGCTGCAACGCACAGGTCGCCGCCGTGGAGCAGCAGCTTACCGGCCAGTTCAACGCGCATCCGGATGCGGCGATCGTGCGCAGCCAGCCCGGGCTGGGCGTGGTGCTGGGAGCGCGGGTGCTGGGCGAGTTCGGCGATGCCCCGGACCGCTATGCCACCGCCAAGGGCCGCAAAGCGTTCGCCGGCACCGCGCCGGTCACTCGATCCTCGGGGCTGCGCACGGTGGTGGTCGCCCGGGTGGGGTGTAATCAGCGGCTGGTGGATGCCTGTTATCTGTGGACGTTCGCGGCCCTCACGGCCTCGCCGGGTGCGCGGCGCTGCTATGACGCCCACCGCGCCCGAGGCCAAACCCATCACCAGGCGTTACGGGCCCTCGGGAATCGGCTGGTCGGGATCTTGCATGGTTGCCTGGCCCGCCGGGTGGTCTACCAGGAGCAGGTCGCCTGGCCGACAGTGGACGCAGCCGCCTGACCGCAGGAGCGGGGGGTGCCGGGGGGTGGAACCCCCCGGCGATGCTGGCCACTTGGATCGCCCGGGGGCCGGTGGTGCAGGTGGGGCACCGTTGCCGCGAGGTCAAGCGCGATGGGACGGCCGGGCTCGTTGGCTACTGGATCGGGCGGCCGCCGAAGGCGGCACCACCCAGCCGGCGAGTTCGGCCGCCTGCCTCGATCGCGCTTGACCGGGACCATGCCCCTCGGCCAGCCAGCGGCCCCTGCCTCCACCCCCGCGGTCACTGCTTCGATACCTGCCTGGCGGGGTCGTGCCGGTGACGATGCAGCCGCCCCCTACCGTATGTTCTGAATTATCTTATTCGTCATATCCTGGTAGCTTTTCGTGATATTCGACGCCATGCTGGCAGCTTCGTTGGACTTGTTCACCAGCGACTTGAGCTTCAGCATCTCTTGCTGGTGAAGCGCCGACAGCGAGTCCACCTGGGCCTTTATCTTCTGCGCCTCCGCCCTCAACTGCTCGGTCGCGCCTTGCGCTTGCGCGATCATCACCGCTGCCATGGCGGCCGATACATCCCCTTTAGCGAGGGCCTCGGTGAGGGCTTGGTGTTGCCGCTGCAACGTCGTGGTCATGGTGGTGAGCTGATCGTTGAGCCTGGCTTGGAGGGCCTCCGTCGTCATCCCAGGCGACGGCGATGTCTTCTCCGCGACCGGCGGGGCCGCCTGCGGCTGGGCCACCTGCTGGTGGGCCGTCTGCTGCTTGGCCATCTCCTGCTGGGCCAGGGTGAGCTTTTTAAGCATCTCCTCCTGCTGCTGGCGCACGAACTCCATGGGCTGCGTCCAAAAGTTGGCGCCTGGTTGTGGGATGGGGCCTGTCGACGACATCAGCCACCTCCTTCGCTGACGCTTGCTACCTGGACCGACATGGCCCAGACATCACCGGACAGCCCGTCCTCGACAGGGCAGGTCGCTGTCGAGCTACAGGGGAAGTGTACGGCCTGTGCCCTAACCCCAAACCTTCCCAAGCCTTGCGACCAAGCCCCAGCGAGCGGCCGCTACTGCACCTACTTGGGCACGTCTTCCCGACCGCAAAGCAACTCAACTCTTTGACAGCAGCCCGCGTGGGATGTCTCCCCCGGCCTACTGGCTATTAGGATCGCCGGGAGGCCCGTGGTGCAGCTGGCGCGGCAATGCCCGGCTGTCAAGCGCGAATGTCCGGCACCCGGCACCGCGCAGGTCCAGCGGGGCAGCCATTCGTGCTTGACAGCCTGCCCGGGACCCGGTCGGCGCCGGCCACGGTCGGTGGCGGGGAAGGGACGCGCCTTCGGCGCGTGCTGCTTCGCTGGCAAGCTCCGCAGCCCTGCCCCGCCCACCGACTGACGCGGCTCACGCGGCCCAGCTTCGGGGCCTCGACCCCTACGCGAGTCCCTACGCTAGTCCCTACGCGAGTCCCTACGCGCGCTGGTGGCGTACCCCCAGTCCTCCGCTCGCCCGCATCTGTCCAGCTCAGTCCCCCTTCGGGGGGAGTGGAGCGGACAGGCCGAGATGATGCGCTTCGCGCGATTGATTCAACGGCCTGTCCGCGTTCTTGGCGGACCTTCGGCCCGCACCGCCTTCGGCGGCAATCGCAGCCTGTCCTGGTTGCTACTCAGGGTGATGCTGGGCGATCCGGTTGAAGCTTGTCGACATGCGCTCGTGCCTAGTTGCTCCTCTAACTGCCGGTCCGAGCCACCATGTCTGCTTCGAACATGTGGGGCGGATCTCCCACGAGGAGGCAGGACCGATGTATGACCGGCTCCCCTTGTAGCACCATGGCTGGGAGACAACAGTGTTGGTCGAGCCGAGCGCGACCCTAACGTACATAAGGTCATCGCCGAGGTGTTGCTGGGTATCGGACGCCAAGGCGAAGGTCGAGACCTGAAGGTATTTCACTGACCCACCACCCGGGCAGTTACCGAGCCATGTAGGCAGGGACACATAGATGTAGCCCATTGGGATGTAGCCATTTGGCAGCACTCGCCTTGGGCGCTGACATCAGGACGCCGCTGAACACGAGGGCCGCCACTACTGCGAGAGGCGTTGCCGCAACATCCAGCTCCGCGGGCCTTTGCCTGGGGACCTGTTCGTCCAAGGCCCTTTTCGAAGGCCTGAGGTTTGGCCACACTCCGTACCCCGACAACGGCTTCCAAGCTTGGGCCTTTTGCCGCACCGCATTAGAGGCGATGGCGCAGCCGTCGAGCTGAGTACCGAGTTTCTAGCGGCCTCGTTGTTCCGCGTCAATCTTGCGTCGGAGCGCAGCAAGCTTCAACGCTTCTTCTTCGCAAGCGCGATTAGCCAGAAGGTTGCTCACTACGTCGCGAGCGCCGTTGAACTGGGCTTCACTAAAGGTTGCGAGATCGTGGCGGTTAAAAAATTCCAGAGCCTTCGCGGCTGCCATAGTAAATAACTCGGGAGGGAGGCTGGAGGCCTCCTGCGCTAGGGCGCGACGCAGGCGCGCCTTGCCTACCTCTCCCGTTTCATATTGGCGCTCGAACCCCCACGACAGGGCCAAATCTACGACTTCTGAATACTCATCGGGCCTCAGTCTGGTACCGAGATAGATGAGTTGTTGGAGCAGGTTAATGACTGGTAGTTCGAATCTACGCTCGCCAGACTCAACCAAGTCGGCTACCTTGGAGATGATGAGCGCACGTTGGCCAGCTGGTCTCCCTGCAAACTCGATTGGAGTCATTCCTCTTCGAAGAGCCCCCTTCGGTCATGCCGGCTCGACCTGAAGCATCGAGCGCAGGGATCGGAACCACGGTGTTTGTAGTGCATGGCCACAGCGAGGCGTTCAAGCAGCAAGTATCTCGTTTTCTGGAAGCTGCGACAGATCTTGAGCCTGTTATCCTGCATGAGCAGGCGAATAGTGGTCGTACTATAATCGAGAAGTTCGAGGAACATGCCGGTAGGGCGGCGTTCGCGGTAATCCTGCTCACTGGTGATGACGATGGCGGAGTTCGTGGGTCTGGCGAGCGACACCCGCGAGCCCGGCAGAATGTCGTATTCGAACTCGGCTTCTTTATCGCTGCACTCGGCCGGTCCAAGGTTGCTGTGCTCTACGAGGAGGACGTTGAACTGCCCTCCGATATGAGCGGTGTTCTGTACACCCCGCTCGACGTACGAGGTGCCTGGAAACTGGCCTTAGGCAAGGAGCTTCGAGCCGCAGGCCTGTCCGTTGATCTCAACCGTGCCGTGTAAGGTCCCGGTTCGCCTCGCGAGTTCGACCGAGAGGGCTCCTCGGGTGTGGAGCGGATGGAGTTGTTCCGGCGGGGCGAGGACCAAGGCCGGCCGTCCCGACGCCATGACGGCCATCGATGCGATGACCTCGCAGGTAAGCCGCGCCTGGCAGTAGGCCGCCGTTCACCCCATCCCTATGGGACTTACGGAGTAGCACAACCAGCCGAAAGGCTGGATAGCACGGCGCTTGGCCGTCGATCTCTGATAAGACCCCCATGGCCGGGGGCCGCCACGAGGGATGAGAATCGGGCGTGCCCGGCCAAGCTCAGCTCTCCTTGGTGCGGCAGAGCCGGTGACAACACGGGCGATTTTCGTTTCAGCCGGTGACAACACGGGCGATTTTCGTTTCAGGATGAGGCCGCTGGTTCAAGTCCAGCCAGGCCCACCATATCGGCTTTGAGCTGCGGAAACGCTTGGAGCTGGTCTCTGTCGATCGCGGCTGCTCCCGTACGTCGCCTTAGGGCGGTTTCATAAGGGTTGGAGGAAGCGGGCGCAGATTAGCGCGCAGGCCAGATGGAGGAAGGCCTGGAGGTAGTCGGCGCGGCGCCCATGGCGGACCTGCAGGTAACGGAAGTCGACCAGCCAGGCAAGGCTGCGCTCGACCCGCCAGCGATGCCGGCCCAGCCGCGCTGAGGACTCGACCCCGCGCCGGGCGATCCGCGGGCTGATCCGCCGCTGACGCAGCACCTGCCGGCAGCCTGCGAAGTCGTAGCCTTTGTCAGCGTGCAGCTTGGTCGGCCGTCGGCGCGGCCGCCCTGGGCGTCCCCGAGGTCCCTTGATCGGCGGGACGGCGTCCACCAGCTGCTCCAGCAGCAGCGAGTCGTGGGTATTGGCCGCTGACAGGCCGACGGCCAGCGGGATGCCGCGGCCGTCGATCAGCAGATGGTACTTGGAGCCAAGCTTGCCCCGGTCGACCGGATTCGCGCCGGTCAGCTCCCCCCATGCTTGGCCCGCACGCTCACGCTGTCGATCGCCGCTCGGGACCAGTCGATCTGGCCGTCGTTCCCCAGCCAGTCCAGCAGCCGGTGGTGCAGCTGTTCCCAGACCCCGGCGGCTTGCCAGGCCCGCAGGCGCCGCCAGCAGGTGACCCGGCTGCCGCAGCCCAGCGCCCGGGCGGGCACCAGTCGCCAGGGTGTGCTGGAGCGCAGGACATAGATCAGGCCGCCAAGGACCGCCCGATCCGAGATCCAGGGACGGCCGCCGTTGGGTTGGGGTGGGTGGGCTGGCAGCAGCGGCCCGATCGCATCCCAGATGTCGTCAGGGACCAGCTGCTCGGCCATGGGAGGAGGCGTGAGCTTGGGCTTCATCCCCCAAGCCTCTCACCC
>JASLBL010000341.1 GCA_030146615.1 Actinomycetes bacterium | reverse complement strand
AGCTCTCGCGGCGGTGCGGTAGCGTCGGTACAGCTCCCGGGGAGCCTGACGATCTGGAGAAGCTTGATGCATGACGCAGTGGACCTCCGCGACCTGGTCGCCAACGAGCTCGTCCAGCGGCGCGAGAGCGGCTATGAGGTCGCCGAGCTGGAGGCGGCCGTGGAGCTGGCCCTGGGTGACGGCTCGGCGCCGCTCGGTGAGCTGCTCGACCGCCTCGAGCAGGCGCCGCGCTCGGCGAGCTGGCCGTACCAGGAGCCCTCCGGACTGGGGGAGATCCTTGCCCAGCTCCCCGAGACGGCGCCGACGGTACTCCGGCTCGACGAGGCGCAGCTCCGCGACCGGCTGCTCGGCGCCTGGCTGGGCCGCTGCGCCGGCTGCACCCTCGGCAAGCCCGTCGAGGGATGGACCCACGAGCAGACCCGGCGTTACCTGGAGCTGGCCGGTGCCTACCCGCTGCTCGACTACGTGCCGGCCCTGGAGCCGGCGCCCGAGGGACTTGAGCTGCGGGGCTGCTGGCCGGAGACGACACGGGGACGGATCCGGTTCATGGCCCGCGACGACGACATCGACTACACGATCCTCGGGCTGCACATTCTGGAGACCCACGGCTTCGGCTTCGGGCCGCAGGACGTGGCCGCCGAGTGGCTGGACCACCTGCCCTTCACCAAGACCTACACGGCCGAGCGGGTGGCCTACCGGAACCTGGTCCAGGGGCTGCATCCGCCAGATACGGCCACCCATCGCAACCCCTATCGGGAGTGGATCGGCGCCCAGATCCGTGGCGACATCTGGGGCTATGTCTCGCCGGGCAACCCGCGCCAGGCGGCCACCCTGGCGTTCCGGGACGCCATGGTGTCGCACACGGCCAACGGCATCTACGGCGAGATGTGGTCGGCCGCGCTCGTCGCAGCCTGCTTCGTGGTCCCCGACGTCCGCAGCGCGCTGGCCACCTCCCTCCAGCACGTCCCTCCGCGCTCCCGGCTGGCCGGGACGCTAGGCCACGTGCTGGACCTGTATGCCTCGGGTCTGGACTGGCCGGCCGCCCGTGACGTGATCGAGGCGCGCTATGGCCACTACAGCTGGGTCCACACGATCAACAACGCCGCCGTGGTGGCCGCCGGGCTGCTGTGGGGGGACGGCGGCTACGCCCGCACCGTCGGCCTGGTCGTCCAGGGCGGCTGGGACACCGACTCCAACGGCGCCACCGCCGGCTCGGTGTACGGCGCGCTGCATGGCGCAACGGCGCTGCCGTCGGCCTGGACCGACCCGCTCGGCGACCTGGTCCGGAGCGCGATCGTCGGCTACGACAATGCCCGGGTCTCCGACCTGGCCGAGCGGACGCTCCGGCTCGCGCTGCGCCCGCCGGCACGAGCCTGAAGGACTGCGACGGGCGATCGGCCGCGCGACTTCGGGGACGGCAACCAGGCGGTTGCCGCGGCACGGCTCGGGGAGCGCACGTGGCTGGTCGGCTGCATCGGCGACGACGACTTCGGCCGCGAGGCCCCCGCGGACCTGCGCCAGGCCGGGGTCGACACCAGCCTGCTCGCTATCGGGCGCGCACCGACCGGGGTGGCCGCGGTCATGGTCGACGCGGAGGGCGAGAACGCCATCGCGGTCACCTCGGGCGCCAACCAGGAGCTCGACCCGGACATGGTCCAGGCCGCCATCGCGTCGATCCCGTCAGCCGAGGCGGTGGTGCTGCCCTGCCTGGAGGTCCCGGACGGGGCCGTGCTCGCCGCAGCCGTGCGGGGTTGGCCGTTCGTGCTCGACCCGGCCCCCACCCGCCCGCTACCGCCGGAACTCCTGGGGCGCTGCGCGGTCTTGACCCCGAACCACCATGAGGCGGCCGCGCTCGGCCCCTCCTCGGTCCAAGAGCTGCTCGCCAGCGGTGTCGAGGGGGTGGTCGTGACCAGGGGCGCCCACCGGCACAACGCATCTCCAAGTCCCATCGCGCTGCCCTGGTGCTGTCCTGGCAGGATCGCGGGCGCCAAGCACCTGAGCAGGAGAGAGGCAAGGATGCGGTGAAGCGCATTGGTTGGGCAGGCACCAGGACAAGCAAGTACAGCCCCATGGTGGCATTCCTCCAAGCAGTCCTCGGGCTGACCACGAGCCAACAGGAAGCCGACTTCGCCGCCTTCCAGCTCCCGGAGGGAGGCACCTTCGAGGTGTTCGGCCCTGGCGACCAGGATCACGAGCACTTCTCCACCGGACCCGTGGTCGGCTTCGTCGTCGACGATCTCACCGGAGCCGTGCGGGAGCTGGAGGCAGCCGGGGTCGAGCTCCTGGGCGGGCAGATGGACGAGCGCGGCGGCGGATGGCGCCATTTTCGCGCGCCGGATGGAAACGTCTACGAGCTCACCAGCGGGTAGAGCGATCATGTCACCCGGATCGTTGCCCGCCACATAGGTGCGGAACTCTGGTCGGACCGCGGCCGGGATTTCCCTCCACCTTCCCTCCGCCCGACGCCTCCGCCCTGAGGGATTGGCCGTGTAGCCCGGGACGGCGAGTGGCCACCTAGCGGGAACCAGGCCCATAGCCGCAGGTCAATTGGCCAAGTCCACCTGGACCCCACAGGACAGCGGGAGCCTCTATAGCCGGTCGAGAGGCGAGAGGCGTCGGTGTGCTTCACGGGCCCGGGCGTCAGCGGCCGAGGCTCCATAGCGTTGGAGCATCTCGCGCGACCGCCAGCCAGCGATCCGCATGAGGTCCGTCTCCAGCCCACCCTGAGCGAGCCAGGCATGGGCGAACGTGTGGCGTAGCTGGTGCGCATGCAGGCCCTCGATGCCGGCCTGGCGACCACGGCGCCAGAGCATCTGCGCCAGGCCGGTGGCGGTGAGGGGTCCCTTCTGCCCGTGCCAAAGCCACGGGGACGCCGCATGGGCGTGCCTCGCCCTGACCCGGAGGTAGCGGTCCAGGGCCACGGCCGTCTTGCGGCCGAACGGCAGCGCCCGCTCTCGCCGGCCCTTGCCGATCACCCGGGCCACGTCGTGCTCGAAGTCCAGATCATCTAGCCGGAGGCCGACCAACTCAGCCCGGCGGGCGCCCGAGTCAAGCAGCAGCATTGTCATGGCCGTATCCCGGCGGGCCTCGAAATCCTTGCCGGCGCAGACCGCGAGCAGCCGCCGCAGCGCCTCATCGGGAACAACGGGGATGGGCTGCTCAGGGATGGCGGGCGGCTTCATCTTCGCCATCGGGTCGGCCGTGATCTCGCCTTCCTCCTCCAGCCAGGCGTAGAACACCTTGAGCGACCGATAGCGGTTGGCGGCCGTGGCCGGCTTCCATCGGGCGAGCAGGTCAGCCAGGAACGCCTCGATCTGCGCCCGGTCAGCTGCGGCCAGCCCGACGCCCCTTGGGCGAGATATGCCTGGAGTAGCCGGACGGCCTCCAGGTAGGTCTCGACCGTGCGCTCGGACTTGTTCTCGGCCCGGAGATGCCGCTCGAAGGAGCGGGCCAGGTCGGGTAGCCTTGGCTCCGATATGGCGGCACCGTAGCACGCTAGTCAGGTGGTGTTGAAGCGCTATGCTCGACGCCTCAATACCACCTAGCAACAGGAACCGCAGCTCAACGGCGGTTTTGACGGGACGTGGCGCAGCTTGGTCAGCGCACCTGCTTTGGGAGCAGGGGGTCGCCGGTTCAAATCCGGCCGTCCCGACCACCAGCACGAACCTCCTGCTCAACAGGGGTGCCGACGGCCCCTCACTCGGCTAACCGGAGCATGCTGCCCTTAGCCAGCCGCTCCACGACACCCTAATGTGAGGAACATGCCGGACGCACGACCCGCACCCGTGGCCGGTCCGTTGCCACGAGGGCACCTCCTAGCCCTCAACCGAAGCTTCCGCCGCACCCTGGAGGCTGAGAACAAGAGTCCTCGGACCATCGAGGCCTACACCGACGCCGTCCGGCTCCTCGCGACCCACTGCCAGGCCCACGGCCATCCGATCCTTGCCGGCGAGCTCCGCCGCGAGCACATCCAGGACTTCATCGCCGACCAGCTCGCCCGCTGGAAGCCGGCCACCGCCCACAACCGCTACCGGGGCCTGCACGCCTTCTTCAAGTGGGCCGTGGCCGAAGGCGACCTCCAGTCCAGCCCGATGGATGGAATGCGACCGCCGCAGCTGCCCGAGCAACCGGTCGACGTGGTTCGAGCCGAGCATCTGATTCGGTTGCTCAAGACTTGCGAGGGCCGCGACTTCACTAGCCGCCGCGACACCGCCATCGTCCTGCTGCTGGTCGACACCGGGATGCGCCGGGCCGAATGCGTCGGCATGACCCTGGACGACGTCGACCTGGACCAGCGGATCGTCTGGGTGCTGGGCAAGGGCCGCCGACCGCGGGCGCTCCCAGTCGGTCGCAAGACCGCCCAAGCACTCGACCGCTACTTACGGACCCGAGAGGGACATCGGCTGGCCCATCTGCCACACCTGTGGGTCGGTCGCAACGGGCCCATGACCCCGTCCGGTATCTACCAAGTGGTCCACGATCGGGCCCGGGCCGCTGGGCTGCCGGCCATGCATCCCCATCAGCTCCGGCATGCCTTCGCGACCAGCTGGCTGGCCGAGGGCGGCAACGAGAATGAGCTGATGCTGGTGGCTGGCTGGAAGTCGCGGATCATGATTGATCGCTACACCAAGGCCACGGCCGTGGAGCGGGCCAGAGCGAGTCATGCCCGCCTGTCACCAGGCGACCGGCTATAGATCTCGGTCATCGGCGATCAAGCGTTCCTGCCCAGGTTCCAACATGACGCAGAACCTCGGACGGTGGCGCGTCAGCGGAAGCATCGTTATGGCAGGTGTCCCCGGCCTGAAGTGGAACGAGAACGCATCCTTATCAGGTATCGAGGGCTCAGCGCTGTGCGGACCGGCGTTTTCCCAGGTCGCTGGCGAGCGTCAGGGGCCAAGGGATGCGTTCTAACAGCCTCGCCCTGACGGCGCACGGATGGGATGCTGTGGCCACGGGAAGGCTATGCCAGCATCTCCACCGCCCTAATCCCCGGTGGCGGTCCGCCCGCCGGCGCAATGCTCGGCGGCCTTGGCTCGGCTCGGATGCGATGGCTTGTCCGCTCACGCTGTCCTGGAATTCAGATCAGCGCTTACGCCGGCGTCGCTGCTTGGCGAGATTCTGGACTGCATCCACGATCGCCGACGCGACGTCAGGATTTGTCGGCGGCAGGCCATGCTTGTCACAGCATGAGGGCTTCGTCCGCTCATCCTCTGGCACTGTCACGCCAAGTGCCTCCAAGAGCAGCTCATAGATATCACTGGTCGACCGATCATGTGGCCCTACTGCCAACACGGCCACGTGATCATCGGCAAGCCAAGCCGTGAGCATACGGTCGCTGCCGTATAGGTGGCGACAGCACACCCACTCCAACGGGGCTCCCGCCAGTCGATAGCCAGCCGCCTTGCATCCCTGGTCGAGCAGTTCATCCAGTGCTCGGCGGGTCGCCTGGGCGCGCTTCCCCCTCAGCGCCTCAACCTGTCTTTCCGCAGTCGGTGTCAGGTCGACGTCGATCGCTTTGCCTCTTTGGCTGGCGGCAGTAACTCGTCGAGGCGCGCGCGGTTAAGTCTTGTCATCCGCCCGGCACTCAGATCCTCGATGCCGGCATGGGCGTCGGAACCCAGGGCGGCATGATCCCGGAGCAGACGAGCAACGTCAGCGAGCAGGTGTCTGTCCTCCCGATGGCTTCGGATTTCGTCGACGGCTCGCTTCGCGGCAGCCAGTGACGCGGCAGTCACCCGAGTGGGTCCTTTGGCCTGGACAGCGGATAGCACGTTGGCGTCTAGCCATGCTCGGACGGTTGGAGTAGATAGTCCGAGGACTTCGGCGGCTTGTGAGACCCTTACGCCTTCTGTCCTCGACGCCATTCGTTCATGGACGCCGAGAAGACGACGTCGACGAGCTGCATCGCGCTCTTGCTCCGCGAGTTGCTTGAGCTCGATGAGGTCATCGATGGCGTCGCTCGCTGACATGGATGAAGTCTACCACGGACTTTCCGAACGAGGCTCAGTTTAGAAAGTGGGCTCTGCGCCTTGCCGAGCCAGGCGGGTCCCTGAGCGAACTGTCAAGCCGAGTGTCTCAGCGTGCGCCGAGTCATCGTGAGCAAGACATCAGACCAACGGCGGTGTGTGCCTTTATGCGGAACCGGCACAACATAGACCGGCTTGTGCTATCAACCGTCCGGATGCCGGCTTCCGGCCAGAACCTCCTCGCCAGCTGTCCACCGCAAGCATTCGTACAGGGTCACCCCTGGCCACCGCCGTCATCTGGCTATGACCTTGCAGATACCCTAGTTGAGCTCGCCCACCGGCTGCCAGCATTGATGGCTTGCCTGGTCGACTCCGACAGAGTCTGGGTGCAGCCTTCCCGGCAACGGTGGCGGGACCGTTGCCAGATACGGTGTTCCAACTCAAGCAGCAGCCGCCAGTGGTTGTGGGGTTCGTGCTTGAGGGTGCCGAGCTGTAGCCGGACGAGTGCGGCGGCCAGAAGAAGCCCGGCAGCGCCGGAAAGAAACGGCAGAGCAGCGTCGGAGCTGGCCTTGTTGCTGGGCTCGGCCGGACCCGTGGAGCAGGCAAAGCGTGCTTGGACTTCCTGGGGGATGCGGCAGTCTATGCAGTCATCTCGGCCGGCGATGTGTCGGTGGAGCTCGGCGGTCCAATTGTTGGAGGTTGTCGCGTGCAAGACCAGATTGGCCCCACGCTGGCCGATTGCATGCCGGACGCCATAGTCGTTAGCCAGTGGCAGAACGAGGTCAGGTCGGACATCGCTATGCGTCTCGAGCCATTCGTGGTACCAGCCGGGGAAGGGCTCGGCATCGAACATCCTCGCGGCTACCATTGCTTTGTTGGCTGGAGTGGTGTCAGGCCAGCCGGCATCGGCAGCGACGAGCCCAATAGTCCGGTTGAGGTTGTGGATTTCAGTCAAATCACCGTCCGCGACCACCCACCGGCCGGTTACGCCGAGCTCCGCCAGCCAGTAGCACAGGGCTGAGCTGACGGCACCGGCTCCGACCACCAGCACGTCGCCAACGTTGACCGGCTCCACCTGCTTTGGTCCCAGCGACGACTGATCGCCCTCAGAGAAATCCCACAGCGACAAGCTACGTGGTGTGGTTCTGTGCCCGTGCCCGACCCGGAAGAGGGCGGCCGCTCCGAGGCAAGCGGCGAGCCCACCGCCGAACACCGTTGAGTGACTGTTGGCGATCTTGACCGGGTCGACGGAGAGGGTGGCGCCGAATCAGTCAGCTCCCAAGTAGTAGTCAAGGCCCGTCGTAGCAGCCAGGCCGATCCCAACGCCGGGCATCGAGCTGCGACGGCTAGGGTTCAGATCAAGATCGATGAAGGGGTCGATGGCCTTGGCGGTGGAGACGCAGGCGGTGGCCAGGTCGCTGGTGTTGACCAGGCTCCGGGCCAGCAGGGGACCGTCCGGGATGACCAGAACGAGTCGCCGGTACATGCGGGCCAGCATGTTGACCAGGGCGAGCACCGTGACCTGGCCAGCTCGGGTGGTGACGGCGTCCTCGCCGAGGCGGACAGCGACCGGCCGCTCAAGCACCGC
>JASLBL010000116.1 GCA_030146615.1 Actinomycetes bacterium | reverse complement strand
GAGAGCCAGCGTGTCGCTGATGCCGGCCGCCCACTTGTTGACGGTGTTGAAGGTGGCCGGCGCGACGACGATCGCGTCTGGGGGTGGCAGTACATCGGGCTCATCCGGCTGCTTGTAGTCATAGCGAACGACGTGGCCCGTTAGGTTGGCCAGGTGGTCCAGGTCCATGAATTTGAGCGCCGAAGGGGTGGCGATCACGCACACTTCCCAGCCGTTGGCTTGGGCCTCCTCAACAAAGGCTGGGAGGTCGCCCGCCGGGCGACCTCCGCAGGCAATGACGTACAGCACTCGATGAGGCTGATCCGGGTCAGGCACCTGCACTCCTTGGAGTTACGCGACAACGCCGATCCGAGCCGACAAGTCGCGTAGCCCTGGCGTCGCGGCGCGCCGCTCACGCTTAAGCAGGACCATGACCAGCTCAGATGCAATTGGGTTGTAGCGTACTTCCTCAGGAGCCAGCTGCTCCGCCTCCAGGAGTGTCGCGACCGCAGCCGGGTCATCAGCTCGGTGGGCGTGGCCGCGGGCAACGTCGATCAGCAGATGCGTACGCCGCTCAAGCAGATACGGCGGAAGGCGAGTCGGCTCAACGAACCGTGCTCGCCGCAGGACCTCTCGGCCGTCACCGAGCTCGGCCGCCACCTGAACGCCCTGGATTGCCAGGCTCGTCGGCCCGAAGATCGTGTGAAGGTCCGCATGGTCAGTCCCAAGCCGGCGGGCTGCTGCTTTGGCCTCGCCCACCAGCTCCCAGGCCTCACCGGCGTCGCCCTGGCGGGCCGCGGCGACAGCAGCTGTCAGTATCAGGCCGCCCCATGTTGCGAGGTGCGCTGGCGAGGCATCCAGACGGCGTTCCAGCCCTCCGGCGGCAGACAGCGCAACCTCCTTGGCTTCTACGATTCGGCCAGCTGGCAGGAAGGCGTTGGCGAGCCGATACGCAGAGGCGGCCAAGAGAAGCGGCTCGTTCACCATCCGTGCGGTCTGAACTGCCCGATCGGCGGCAATCATGGCTAGACCGTCATCGCCGAGCTTCCGCAACAGCGACGAGGCAGTGTTGTAGCTGTGCGCAAGGAATGCGAAGACCAGGGCTTGGCGGTCGCCGGTCAGTTCCTGGCTGGCGAGATGCGTGTCAGCGAGTAGCCCAGGAAGCGCCTGGCCTAGCTCCACATAGTGGGAGCCCTGCCGAAGCCTCCAGGCTGTGTGCACGCGGTGATCGAGTGCCTTCACATCAAGCGGGTCGTGCTGCTCTGACCTAGCCCCAGGTGATCCAAGTCCCAGCATGACGCGCCGGATGGCCGCCACGATCTCGCGCTCTACCTCGCCCACGGGTGCCGCGTGCACATTGACAGGGGCGGCGCCGGCCGACGTCGTCGTCCCAGACATGGAAACAACTGGATCTGCCGCGAGCGCGGCAGCGAGTGCCGCCGATCTGGCGAGAAGCTGACGACGGTTCATGTCCTCATGAGACCCGACAGCTACGATCGGGGCAATCCCTGCGTTGGTCCTCGCGGCGAGGAGGGCGACGGCCGCCTCATCGCTGAACAACTCGAAGCGATGCCGTCCCGTCGCCCGACTAAGTAGGTCACGGTAGAAGTCGTCGGGCTGCTGATGGTTGTTGACCCATCGGCTAATGAGCCGAATAAGGCTCTCGGTCTTGGGGAGGACGACGCCATCGATGGCAGCCTGCCGGCGCAGTTCAGCGATCAGCCTGGTGTAGGACCAGTCCAACTCCTTGAGGACGATGGCCAGGCAGTTGATGCTGGTTCCTGCCAATCCGTGCTCCTCCCGCATGCTCCTCAGCGGGAATCTGTAGCAGCCGCCCCTAACAGCCTGTCCATGAACTCGGCTGCCTGGCGATCCTGGGCTTGCTGGAAGTGGGCGTAGGTGCCGAGGGTCATGTGGCCGTCGGCGTGGCCGGCCCGGCCCGAGACGGTGCGCCAGTCCACCCCGCCGGCGACGAGCTGGGTGACCATGAAGTGCCGCAGATCGTGCAGGCGGGCACGCACGCCGAGACGGGCCGCAAGCAGCTGGAAGCGATGCGTGACCCCATCGGGGCTGGCCGGCTTGCTGCCGTCCACCTTCTGGGAGAACACATAGGCGTCTGGGGGCAGGCTCGCCCCTGAGGCCAGCGCGGCCTGGACCTGCCGCAGGCGATAGGACTTGATGAGCTCCGCGGTGTCGGCGCCAATCGCCACTCGGCGCTTGGCATGGGTCTTGGTGTCCTTGTCAATTAACGGCCGGCCTGCTACCCGGACCACGCCGCTGGCGATGAAGACCTCGCCATTGTCCAGGTCGACATCGCGCCACTTGAGGCCGCAGAGCTCTCCCCGGCGCGCACCGAGGACCACGGCCAAGCGCAGGAAGAGGCCGAGTTCAGGATCCTCTTCCCTTGCCACCTCAAGTAGTCGAGCGACACCTTGTGCGTCGGGCGGCGAGACCCCGGCCGAGCCGGTGGAGGGCGCAGTGGCTTGCTTAACCGGATTGTGGGCGATCCAGCCCCACACCAGCGCCTGCTTGAACGCTCCGGACAGGACGCTGTGGACCTCGCGGACCGCCGATGCCGACAGCGGCCAGCCATCGACGCAGTCGAGCTTATGCATCGCCTCGTCGGCGCCGGGCCGGGGCCGATACCGCTCACCAACCCGCAACGGCGGGATGCCCTGCCGAACCCGCAGCCAGCAATGCCGACACTTGCCGCCACGTGCCCGCACGTGCTCGTACAGCGCGTCGATGGTGGAGGCATCGACCTGCTGGACCTTGGCTCGGCCGAGATTCGGCAGGATGTACCGGTCAATGGCGCCGCGATAGTTGGCAACGGTGACAGGCGAGATCGGCCGGACCTGTTGGCGCCAGCTCAACCACCGCTCGATTAGCTCGGCGACAGTCCTCGACGAGCTCCCGCGATGTTGGCCACGGTCAACCTGCTCCAGAAGCTCCGCCTCAATCTTCTTGGCTTCCCGGTAGGACCGCTTGGTCTGTCCAGGGACCTGACGGCTGACCCACCGTTTGCGGCCGGTGAGTGGATCGCGGCCGGCGTAGACCTGCACCTGCAGGCCGTCACGGCGCTTGCGGATCACGGTGGCATCCTTGGCTTGGTCAGTCCGCTTTCACTGCAGAAGAATGACCAGGGAATGACCGCCGAGCAAGCAGAGCAAGGATCAGATGGGGCCTAACCTGCGGTTTCTGGTGCCCCTGGCAGGACTCGAACCTGCAACCTGCTGTTTAGGAGACAGCTGCTCTGTCCCTTGAGCTACAGGGGCGGATGCGGGGCAGGATACCGGAACGGGTGGGGCCCGCACCGGTCTGGTGCGGGCCCGGAGCGACTCCTTGATCAGGTGGGGAGGTTGAGGACGAACAGGTCTCGGGACTGCCAGGAGCCGGTGTTGTGGACGGTGGCGGTGCCGGTGGGGGTGTCGCCGGTGAAGGCGACCGAGGAGAGGGTGCCGGTGGTGGTGGCGTAGATGAGGCGGCCGGAGGCCAGGGTCATGCCGCTGACGGTTGACCAGTTGCGGCCGTCGGTGGTGCCGCTGGCGGTGAAGGTGTCGGCGCCGATGGTGTTGCTCTGGGGGGTGAACCAGCGGTAGTAGAGGCGTGTGTCGCCGGTGAGGGTGTAGTAGAGGCGGCCGTTCCAGAAGAACATGCCGGTGACGCGGCTGATGGGGAACTGGGTGCTGGTCAGGCCGTTGAGGGCGATCGGGGTGGTGAAGCCGGCGGTGGTGCCGTCGAAGTCGCGGACGGTCATGGTGCCGTCGGCGTGGCCGGTGTAGAGGCGGCCGCTGACCACGAAGGCGCCGCGGACCGTCGACCAGTCGACCCCGGTGGTGACGGTCGAGGCGGTGCCGAGGGAGGTGCCGTCGAAGGCGCGGCGGGTCATGGCGCCGTCGGTGCCGAGGCGGAACAGGTCGCCGGGTAGGGTGCCGACCCGGGACTCGGGGACCGCGGTGCCGCCGGCCAGGGGCATGAAGGCGATGCGGCCGTGGTACTCGTAGCGGCCGATGCGGTCGGTGTCGCTGCCGATCCAGAGGCCCTGGTTGGTGGCGACGAGGGCGAAGGCGCCGACCCCGCGGTCGCGGCCGGGGTTCCAGGACAGGGGCAGGCCGTTGACCGGGTCGAGGGCGGCGATGCCCTCGCGGGCGACCGCGCCGGGGCCGGCCCGGTCGGCGGCGAAGCTGTTGTTCATCCAGCGCTGGTGGCCGCCGACGTAGACTGCGGTTCCGGTGATGGCCACGCTGTAGAGGGTGTCGCCGCCGGTGTAGTCGACCCAGGTCGGCTGCTGGCCGGCGCCGGTGGCGGCGGTCTCCCAGCGGGCGGCGGCGTCGCACAGGCTGCCCGCCCGGTAGGCCCCGGTGGTCCCGACCACGAAGTAGCTGCCGTCGGGCGAGATGTCGACGTCACGCATGTAGGTGTCGAACACCCTGGCGCACTGCTGCTGATAGCGGGTGGTCGCCCAGTCGGTGACGCTCACCGGGCTGGTGGTCAGGTTGAGCATGACGATCTGGTCGCGCTGGAGCCCGGCCACATAGGTCCAGTTGCCGATGGCGATCAGCCGGGTCCCGTCCGGGGTGATGTCGAACTTGTCGATGTTGACGGTGCCGTTCCGGGGGCCGGTGAAGGCCAGGTTCACGTCGTTGCTGAGGGCCCCGGTGACCGGGTCGACGGCGGCGAAGGCGCTACGGGCCACGCCGTTGGCGGTCTTGAAGGTGCCGCCGATGTAGAGCCGGCCGCCGGCAACGGCCATGTCCTTGACCCGGGCGTTGGTCTTGCCCTTGAAGGCGGTGATCCGGGCGCCGTCGCTGAGGCGCAGCTTGACCAGGCTCTTCTGGGCGACCCCGTTGATCCTGGTGAAGCTGCCCCCGGCGAACACGTGCAGCCCGTCGGGGGCGACGGCCAGGGACTCGACCTGGCCGTCGAGCACCGGCGCGAACGCCGTGTCGATCGCCCCGGTGGTGGCGTCGAAGGCGAAAATGTTGCTCCGGGGGATCGCCGTTGTCGGCGCGGCGGCGCTGGCCACCTGGGTGAACTGGCCCCCGGCGACCATCTTGCTCCCGACCTGGACGATGGCGGCGACCTTGCCGTCGAGCACGTGCGGTGTCCAGTCCGCCGGGTTGCTCGACACCACCAGGGCCTGCGGCACGTTGACCGCGGCGCCGGGTTGCGCCATCAGACCGACCAGGACGGCGGCCGACAGCAGCGCCAACAGGACTCGACGACCCATAACGAGACGATTCCCCTCTCGGACCAGCTCGGGACTGCGCGGTTGTGAGCTACGGCTCGATTGGAGCACCCGGGTGGTGATGCGGAGATCATCTATCGTGCGTAGCCGCCCTCCTGCAGATGCAGCCAGGGTTGCTTCGAGATGAGGAACCGGCGAGGGGATGGGATGCTCGGGCCATGCCAGAGCTGCCGGAGGCCGAGCGGGCCCGCGAGATCCTGGAGCGCCATGCCCTCGGGCTGGTCGTGGCCGACGCCGACGACTCCGACTCCTACGTGTGCCGGCCCTGGCCGCCTGGCGCGATCCGGGAGGCGCTGGTCGGGCACAAGGTGACCGGGGTCGACCGGGTGGGCAAGCAGGTGCTGCTGGAGACCGACGGGCCGGTGCTCGGCCTGCACCTGGGGATGAGCGGCAGCGTGTGGTTCCATGCCGACCCGGTGGTCCGCTTCAAGCGGTTTGCGCTCACCTTCACCGACGGCACCACCATGTTCCTGAACGACCCGCGGCGCCTCGGCCGGGTGACCCTGGACCCGGCCAGGGGGCGCCTGGGCCCGGATGCGATGCAGGTGTCGCTGGAGCGGTTCCGGGACCTGGTCGGGCGGAGCCGGGCCCCGGTCAAGGCCCGCCTGCTCAACCAGCAGGCGCTGGCCGGGGTCGGCAACCTGCTGGCCGACGAGGCCCTGTGGCGGGCCGGGATCGACCCCCGCCGTCGGGGGGTCGACCTCGACCCGGACGAGCTGGCCCGGCTGCGGCGGGCCGTCCGGGCGGCGATCCGCGCCGCCATCAAGGCCGGCGGCACCGGCCGGACCGCCTTCGCCCATGCCCGCGCCCGCGGGATCTGCCCCCGCGACGGCTCGGTGCTGTCGATCGCCAGGGTCGGCGGCCGCACGACCCGGTGGTGCCCTCTGGATCAGCACTGAGGCGGGACCGCTGGACGGGACCGGGTTAGCATGAGGCACCTCCCCGGCTCCGGAGCGACCTCATGTCCAGCGACCTCGAGCTCCTCGGGCGGCTGCTGCTGGCGGCCGTGCTCGGGGGTGCCATCGGGGCCGAGCGGGAGCTGAACGACCAGGCGGCCGGGCTGCGCACCCACATGCTCCTGACCATCGGGGCCTGCCTGTTCACCCTGATCTCGGCCTACGGGTTCGGCGGCGGCATCGGGACCGACCCCAGCCGCCTGGCCGCCCAGATCGTCACCGGGATCGGGTTCCTGGGCGGCGGCGCCATCGTCCGGCACGGGCTGACGGTCAAGGGCCTGACCACGGCGGCCAGCATCTGGGCGACGGCCTCGGTCGGGGTCGCGGTCGGGGCCGGCAGCTACGTGCTCGGGGTCGGCGGGGCCGTGCTGGTCGTCGGCACCCTGTTCGGGCTGCGCCGGGTGAGCCACCTGCTCCAGCGGTGGGGGGTCTCGCGTGAGGAGTTCGTCCTGACCACCAACCCGAGGTTCGACGTCCAGCGGATCGTGGAGCTCCTGGAAGGCGAACGGGTGGACCTGCGCGGCCTGGAGCACCACGAGGACGAGGAACGGGACCGGGTGGTGCTGCTGGTCAAGCTGCGGCCCCGCTACCGGCCCGAGCAGCTGCTCGGCGCCCTTCGGCGCGTGGACGGCGTGCTCCAGGTCGAGTGGGAGCACTGACCGGGCGCCGTCAGCCCAGGCCGAGGCGTTCCGGGAGCTCGGAGGGGTCGCAGGTGAGGCCGACCAGGAACGGCCCGAAGCGGCCGTAGGAGGCGGTCACCTCGTCGAAGCGCATGTCGTAGACGACCTCCTTGATGGCGCTCAGGTCGTCGGCCAGCAGGGTGACGCCCCACTCGTGGTCGTCGAGGCCGGTGGAGCCCGTGACCAGCTGGAGGACCCGGCCGGTGTAGCGGCGCCCGACCTTGCCGTGGCCGTGCATCAGCTCGCGGCGCTGGCCGAACGGCAGCCGGTACCAGTTGGCGCCCGGGTCGCGGGCCTTGCTCATCGGGTAGAAGGCGAGCACCGCCCGGCGGGGCAGGCGCGGGTGCAGCCGGTCCTCGCGCTGGCCGGCCAGGCGCTCCAGGGCCTTGGCGACCCGCTCCTCCAGGTCCTCCACGCCCTGGGCCTTGAGCCGGGCCCGGATGTCGTCCTCGGTCTCTATGTACTCCGAGACCTCGGTGAGGGACAGGAACGAGTACGCCGGCTCCAGCGGGTTCACCGCCCGCAGCGACCGGGCCAGGGTCTCGTGCCGGACCAGGTCGGGGCCGATGGCCATGACCCCGAGGTCGGCCTTGAGGCCGAGGACCGAGGCGCACAGCACCTGGTGGTCGGGCGCGGCCGCGAAGGCGTCCAGGGCGGCGACCAGCTCCTTGCCGGCCTGGGCGGGGTCGGGGGAGCGGCTGGGATGGACGCGGAAGAACAGGTGCGTGACCCCCCAGCCGGTCGAGGGGACGACGGGATCCATGCGGTGGCTGCCTCCTAGGTCGGCGCCGGTCGTGCCCGGCGACACCATCGTGCCTGCTCGCGCGGTGGTTTGCCGAGTTCGGCGCAGATGCGTCAGCACTTTCGACGAGATAGACGAGATTGAGACTATTGACAGCACTGACCGGGTGCTAGCATCCGGCCGAGCAAGGGGGAAGGCTGCCGTCGCAGTGCGGTTCGAGCTGTCCCTGCCCGCCGGGTCTGGTACCGGCCCGGCACGTTGGTTGCTGTCGAAGGTGAAGGGAGGGACAGGAGTTCGTGACCAGCGGTGTCGTCAAGTGGTTCAACCCTGACAAGGGCTACGGCTTCATCGCCCGTCCCGACGGCGAGGACGTCTTCGTGCACTTCTCCGCGATCCAGATGGAGGGGTACCGGTCGCTCGACGAGGGACAGCTGGTGGAGTTCGACGTCACCCAGGGGCCCAAGGGGCTGCAGGCCGCAAACGTGCGCCCGATGCCCCCAGAGTGACCTGATCTCGCAGTCAACCGGCCCGCCGGCCCCAGGCCCGGCGGGCCGGATACCGTCTGACCCCGGGCCGGCCCGGCTCAGCTCCGCGACCCGCCAGGATGATCGCGGAGGTAGCGCTCGACCTCGGCCACCAGCTCCTCGGGCGGGAGGTCGGCGAGGCCAGGCGACCCTTCCTCGTCGTCGGCCTCCTCGTCATCGGTGTCGGCCTCCAGCCGCTCGATGTAGCCGGCCAGCTCCGGGTTCTCGTCGACCAGCTCGGCCACGGCGGTGTCGAAGGCGTCGGTCTGGCCGGCCAGAGCGCTGGTGTCGACGGCCATCGGCAGCAGCCGCCGCAGCTCCTTGACCAGGGCCATGGCCCCCCAGGGGTTGGGGGCCAGGTTGAGGTAGTGGGGCAGGGCGGCCCACAGGCCGACGGTCGGGATGCCCTCCCGGGTGGCCGTGTCGCCCAGCACCCCGAGGATCCCGGTCGGTCCCTCGTAGCGGGAGACGTTCAGCCCGAGACGCTCGGCCAGGTCCCGGTCGCCGGCCGAGCTGACCACCTGAACCGGCCGGGTGTGGGGGACGTCGGCCAGCAGCGCCCCCACCGTGACCACCATCTCGACCCCGAGGCTGGTGGCGACCTGGACGATCTCGGCGGCGAAGGTCCGCCAGCGCAGGTTGGGCTCGTGGCCCCGGACCACGATCAGGTCATGATCGGCGGCCGGCAGGCGGGCGGCGCGCAGCTCCACCGACGGCCACTCGATCCGCCGGTGCCTCTTGACCATCCGGACCGTCGGCCGGGTCGCCTGGAAGTCGTAGAACTCCTCGGGGTCGATGGTGGCGAAGGTCTCGGCGGCCAGTCCGTCCGCGATCGCGTCCAGGGCGCTGGTGGCCGCCTCACCGGCATCGTTCCAGCCGTCGAAGGCGGCCAGCAGCACGGGCCCACGAAGCCGGGGCCGCCGGATCAGGGTCGTGTGGTCCATGACTCCACGATGCCACGGAAGGCAAGGGCGGCGCAGACCGGCCCTACGTAGCGGCGGGTACGGCGGCCACGGCAGCGGGGTCCGTCGAAGGGACGATCTTGCTCGCAAGGAAGGCGTCGTCCCCGCCTGGCACAACACGTTTCGCGAAAACAGCGTACTATGCCCTCTGCGGCCCCTCGCGCTGTCTTGGCCCCCCCGGATGGCGCGGGGGCCCTTTTCTGTCCTGGCTACGGGGTCTGCTCGAGCTCCTCCGGGCTGACGGGCTGACCTCGGCGGATGACCTCGCGGATCGGGTCCTCGGCGTCCCAGTCGTTGACGATCAGGGCCGCCCTGGGGATGCCGTCGCGCAGGTACCAGGCCACGAACCTGGGCTCGGTGACCTCGCGATTGCCCCGAACGACCAGCTCGTCCCACTCGGTGACGTGGCCGAGGTAGGACAGGGACAGGTCGAACTGGTCGGAGAAGAAGTAGGGGACCCGGTCGTAGCGTCCATCCGACCCGGCCAGGTTGCGGCCGGCCAGCAGCCCCTGGTTGAGGGCCTCGGCCCAGTGCTCGATGCGGATCCGCCCGAACAGCGGGTGCTCGGCGTTGGCGACGTCGCCGGCCGCGAACACGCCGTCGGCCGCCCGCAGCTGCTGGTCGACCAGGATGCCGTTGTCGACCGGGAGGCCGGCCCGCTCGGCCAGGTCGGTGTCGGGCCGGACCCCGACCCCGATGACCACCAGGTTGGCGGCCAGGCGGGTGCCGTCGGGCAGCACCACCGCCTCGACGCTGTCGCGGCCCTCCAGCCGCTCGGCCCTGGTCCGGGTCCGGACGTGCACGCCCCGGTCGCGTAGGAAGGCCTCGAAGAACTGGCCCATCTCGGGACCGACGGCCCTCGTCCAGAGGGTGTCGGCCAGCTCGAGGACGGTCACCCGGGTGTCCATCTGGGTGGCGCTGGCGGCCACCTCGGCGCCGATGAAGCCGCCACCGAGGACGACCATCGACTCGGCCCTGGAGATCGCGGCCCGCAGCCGCTCGGCGTCGTCCACGGTGCGCAGGTAGTAGACGCCCTCCAGATCCTCGCCGGGCAGCTCCAGGCGGACCGGCTGGGCGCCGGTGGCCAGCACCAGGCCGGTGCCGTAGTGGAGCTGGTCGCCGACCTCGGTGGTGACCGTGCGGGTCGCCGGGTCGAGGGTGCTGGCCCTGGTGGCAAGGAGCAGCTCGACCTCGTGGTCGCGGTACCAGGCCTCGTCGTGGGTGCGGGTCGCGTCCCGGCCGGCCTCGCCACGGAGGAACTCCTTGGACAGCTTCGGCCGCTCGTAGGGGAGCTCCGGCTCGGCGGTCAGCACCACCGCCGCACCCTCGCCGCCGGCGGCTCGGAGCCCCTCGGCGGCCTTGGCGGCGGCCACCCCGCCGCCGATGATCACGAACTCCACGTCGCGGACGGCCATGCGCTCCTCCGGCGGTCAGGGGCCTCGGGACGGAAGCCTAGCCTCCCGGCTCGGTCTCCGCCCTAGGGAGTTAGCGCCTCCAGGCCCCGGATCCTTACCGGGTAGTCCGAGGAAGGGGCATAGGCGCCGGTCCGCTCGACCCGCCGGGCCACGACGGCCGGGAGCAGGTCGCCGAGCGGCTCGCCGTTGGCGGCGGCCGCCCGGGCCTGGGTGGCGGACCGCTCCGGCGCCCAGGCCGGGGTGGGCAGGGGCGCTGCTCGCAGGGGCAGGTCCGGGGCCGGGTGGCCGGCCCGCTCGGCGACCAGCAGGCTGGCCGCCCGTTCCAGGCGGCCGAGGGCCGCGGCCGGGTCGTCGTACCAGCGGGGCTCGGCCAGCTGGGCCGCCTTGTCCGCGCCCACCAGCAGGGCGACCTCACCGCCGGTGGCCTCGCCGAGGGCCTCGGCCATGTCGACCAGCAGCGGGTGGCTGGCCGCGGCCACGACCGCCCAGGGATGGCGGCGGGCCCAGGCCGCGACCCAGTCGAGCCGGTCCACCGGGTGGGCACGCTCCAGGCCCTCCTTGGCCAGGCTGACCGGGGCCATGGCCAGCACCACGACCTCGCAGCCGGCCCGGTGGCCGGCGACCGCCAGGGCGGCATGGGCCCGGGTGAACGGGTTGAAGGTCCCGGCCAGCAGCCCAGCCCGCGCGACCCGCGGAAGGGGTTTGGCCACCGGCTCCAGCCGAGGCGGCCCCCCGGCGGCGGCCTG
>JASLBL010000081.1 GCA_030146615.1 Actinomycetes bacterium | reverse complement strand
ACCACGACCAGCACGAGTTCGACGAGTTCTGGGCGTAGGTAGTCATCTCGACCACGGTCGTCGGCGGCTCCTGCTCAGCGCATGGTCTGGACCGGCGGGACACCTGACCCCTTGCATGCCATATACGGACCTGCGGCCCATCACGGCCGACAGCTGACGAGCTGGAGGGTTGGTTGTCCGCTGGGCACCATGATTGACCGTTGTTGACCGCTGTCTCGCGGCCCCACGACGGCCCCGCTCCTCAACCTCGCGTGTGAGCTCCTGCCGGTTGATTGCAGACGGTTCGCCGCTCGGCAGTTCGGCTGACGTCGTCTGTAACGATCCCGGGACGGTTGACCTGACCCCTGAGGTTGGTCCACCGGATCTGGCGCTGTGCTCATCAAGCAGCTCGCCTTCGTCCCAGTCGAGCGCTTCCATGCTGAGCAGGTCGACTGCCATGCGACGGTGCCCGGTGTGGCCGGTCAGTTCGCGCAGGATCACCTGCTCAAGGTCCTCGCTCTGGCCGAGGTCGTCGTTGACTTGCCTGATGATTCCCCTCGCGGCGCAGCGGGCGCGAACCTGGCGTGTACGCGCCTGCTGCGGACGTACCGGCGTTTGCGGCCCTACATGTTCGCGCCGCTGCCGTCGGCGGACGGAGGGGGCGGCTGGAGCTGGGCCCAGGGGCTGCCACCGTTGAGCACGACCCCACCGGGGAGATACTCCCGCGGCAAGGTGTTCGGAGGAGCCTCGACATAGACGATGGCATTGCTCGGGTTGGCCACAATCGACTGCATGACTTGCGAGGGGACCCCGGGCCAATCATCCGTGATGGTGTCATCTGTCGACGGCGGCAGCTGGCGGCCACCAATCATCTTGTCCCCGGCGACGACATAGAACCTGCAGATGAAAGGCTTCTTGACGTCGGTGAACTGCACCTCGAAGTGGAGAATGCTGCGTGGTACATCGACGACGACGCTAGCTACTCCCTGTGGCCCCGAGTCGGGGCCAGGGTACTGGTAGCCGGTCGGGGTCATGAACCCATAGAGCTGCATGGTGGGGTTCCTCCTTTGCTTCGTGACCGCCGCGGGCCGCGGGTGGCTACCGGAAATGGCCGCTACGGGAATCTCCTGCCTTTACCATGCGAGAGCGGTTGACATCCGACGTCGGATTTCCCTACACCTGCTCCCTGATGCGGGAGGCCCCGCGGCCCAACCGTTGACCTCGTCCCATGCCATACAGCCATGCACTCGCGGAGGTTGCTCCTCCTGAGCGTTCGCGTTGATTAAGGCCAGATCGCGAGTGCCCACTACAATCGCTGTTGTCCCCTGCTGTCCCCTGGGTGCATGCCCTAAGACGAGCACCTCGTCGCCTGGACCTACCCTCCGATGAGGACCTCATACTCGTCCACGGAGACGAGCCTCCCACCCGCCTGGGGAATCAACTCCTCCTTCCAGGCCGCGACCTTGTCGGCGCTTGCCCGAAGCTCCTCCTGGGTGTTGTACAGCGCGACCGTCACCACCTTCCCCGTCTTGGGGTCGCCAAGCCAGTAGCTGGCGCGGTGCCCGCGGAGCCCACGCGTCCTGTCCGCGGCGGTGTTGAGCAGTTGCCTGGCCTTGTCGAACTGGCCGGGCGGGACCTCCACCACGGTCACCCGTGCGAACATGCCGACCTCCTTTGGCAGCCAACACCAAGGCCTACCCGCGCAGAAGGTCCGGCAAGCGACCGGTCTTGGCTCACAAGCCGACCGGGAAGACGGCCGGGCGCGCGCCCGCCAACAGGCGGTCGACCGGCGTTTCAACCGCCGCCGCTACGATACGGCCAGGACTGTCGAGGCGTTCAGCGCTTGCCTGCGCGATGAGGTGGACCTGGACGTGCTGGGGGCCCAGCTGCTGGCGGTGGTCGACCAAACCATGCAACCGACCACGGCGTGGTCGCTGTGGCTTCGACAATCGCCGACGGCACGATGACTGGCCACGTGAGCGCTTGCATGCCATGCAGTTTCGGGCTCCTCCCCCACCGCAGGTCAGCGAGACCGGCGCCCAGCCCAACGGCCTGCCTCGAGTGACCGTGATTGTCTGCTGGATACCGCTCGTGACCGCTGCTTATGGCACGTGGGTGGCACGGTCGGCGGGGACGAATGGGGCTTCTGCCTCCCCGGGGTGAGCCAGCCTAACCCAGCTAGTTGCTCATTCACCTAGAGGACGACCGTGAAGTCCATCCGTTCGCAGTACAGCCCGGCAACAACCAGCGGAGAGTCGTCGCGGGTCCACGCCGAGGACGCAAGACGAAAGATGCCAACATTGAACAGGTCGATCCGCACGCGCTCCCGCAACGACCCATCCAGCACCGACAGCCTCCCGGTCTTCTCCTGGTCGTCGGCGTTGTTGCCTCTGACCACGAAGTCGTCGAACCACGCTTGCCAAGTTGCGGCCGAGCTCTCCGGGAGCGTCACGGTCAGGTTGGGGAAGGACACGACGGGCTCCATGACCTGGTCGGGGTCCATGATGGAGGCTTCGACGAGTTGCTGGTTGACGGTGAACGAATCGATCTTCATCACCTTGGTGCAGTCAAGCCCTGGGAGATCCAGGCGGAAGGTCGCCCCGTACCAAGACGGAGGTGGCTTCGAGAGGGGCACCGTGCCGGTCGGCGTTATCGTGCGCACCGACTCGGGTGTGAGCTTGAGCTTCAGCAAACCCAGCCCGGACGAGCCGGCTTCCAGCGTGGGGACGGTTGTCTCGGTGACAAGCGCGCCTAGGAACTCGCGTCTGCGAATGACCCTCATTAGTGAGTCGTAGGCGGTGATCCGGACGGTCCGCGGCTTGGACTGCCGGCGCCACATGGCCGTGATCCAGTCGGAAACCATGCGGTGAAGCGGCAGGCTGAGCTGCAGCTCGAGGTCCTCCCATTTCAGCTGCTCGAGGTGCTTTTTCCTCTGATCGAGGAGGATGCGCTCGTGGACAACCGGGGCGAAGCCGTCGCCGCCCTGGGCCAACGGCAGCGTCCCACACAGGGTTCCGTCGATCTCGAGCAGGACGCCTTCTATGGAGGCCATCGCAACCGTCTCCTTTGCCCAGGTATCAGAGAGGGTGGTGTACCCATCGTGGCCGGCGATCAAGACCTGGAGGCGCCAGAGCCAGGGCTGGGCGCTTCGTACGGCGCTCAATGCGATGGTTGACCAGCACAATCCGAAACGATGATTGGGACGGGCCTGGCATAGCCTAAGGCGCGCCGACCTGTGGGTCCTCTTCACCGCTGTTGACGCTCCTGACCACTCCTACCCCTGTGTTCCGGTGCGCCCCGGACCCAGTACGGACCGACGAGGGGTTCCCGTCCCTCGTGGCGGACGCTGTGGGCGCTCCGGCCCTGCGCAACCAGGGATCAGATCGGCCCAGCCGGCCGGCACAGCAAGCCGAATCCAGCCGCGACCCTTGCATGTCATGCAGTTTCTCGGCTGTACGGTTGCCGAGGTCAGGAGCGGACAGCCAGCTCAGCGAGCCTGTTCGAGTGACCGTGGCTGTCCCCTGCGTACCGCTCGTGACCGCTTGTGGCACGTGGGTGGCACGGCCAGCGAGAACTGTGGGCTTCGCACCTGGGGGCGACCCGGGCCTGGGACGGCTGCCGGGTTCGCCAGCAACCTGGTCCGGCAGGGTCCTTAGCCCTCGACCAGTTCGCTGTCGCAGCGGGCAAACAGGGCCGCGACCGCCGCCGGATCGACGGCCGCATGCTCCAGACCTGCTTGAGCTTCGACTTGTCCGACCCGTTCCAGCTGGAAGAGATCTTCGACCAAGCGGAGGGCATCCGGTGTCACCACGGGCAGGATCCGGGCCGGAGCAGCCGACAGATTGGAGAACCCGTGGCTGACGCCTCTCGGCATAAAGACGGCATCCGGCAGCCGCAGGCGCGGCGCGGCTTCCCGTCGACGTCACTCCGGAGATGGTGGCGTGGCGGCGATAACGGAGCTGGGAGATTAAAAGGACATTCCGGAACCGCCGTGTGGGGTATGCGGCGTGCGGGTCTGGCGTTCGCCGTCATCCGAGCAGGCTTCGGGCCGCACCGACGGCGGCGCCAGCGGCGATGAGCCAGGCCGAGTTGAGCTGGGTGCGCCACAGCAGCAGCAGCGCGGCCACGCCGAGTGCGCCGGTGAGCGGGTCGATGAGCGCGGCGCGGCCGAGCTGGACGGTGACGCCGGCCATCAGCGCCAGGGCGGCGGCGTTGACGCCGTCCAGCAGCGCCGCCGACCAGGCCCGGTCGCGGATGCGGTCGACGATGCGGGTGAGCAGGGCGACGAACACAAACGAGGGCAGGAAGATGCCGATGGTGGCCAGCACCGCCCCGGGCAGGCCGGCGACCAGGTAGCCGACGAAGGTGGCGGTGGTGAACACCGGGCCGGGGGTGACC
>JASLBL010000074.1 GCA_030146615.1 Actinomycetes bacterium | reverse complement strand
CCTTCCGACTGGTTCCGGGTGGGTGCCGCCGTCAGCGGCTGCCCAGGAGGTGGAGGACGACCTCGTCGATGTCGAGGTAGCCGCCGGGGGGCAGGTCGCGGGCCATGATCTCGAGGGCCAGGCGCGACCCGGACTGGTTGGCGACGTGGATCGCCCCGAACTGGCGCCAGCCGGTGCGCTCGACCGTCCAACCCAGGGTGTTGGAGCCCGGGACCGGCCGGCCGTCGTGGTACTCGCGCAGCCCGATGGTCACGGTGGTGTCCGGCGACGACGGCCGCACCCAGGCGTTGGTGTGGTAGCGGCCGCCGAGCTTGGTCAGGGTCACGTCGGGGACGGCGATGCCGACCGGCCCGTCGGCCGAGGAGCCGGCCGAGATCCGCAGCGAGTAGCCGCCCTCCCTGGCCTCGGTGGTCTTGGTCAGGCGGGCACCCCCGAGCGGCCGCCAGCCCGCCGAGCCGTCCTCGAAGCCGGCGTTGCTGAGCAGGTTCCTGGGCCCGTCGTCGGCCGCCGCGGCGGCCGTGGTGGCGACGGCTTCGGTGGTCGTGGGGGCGGCGCCGGCCTCCGGGGCCGCCGAGAGCCTGGCCGATGGCCCGTCCGTGGCCGGCCCGCGATCGCTTCGCGGCCCCATCCAGGCCACCCAGGCCACAACCAGCAGCACGGCCACGCCGGCGCCCGACCAGAGCCACCACCGGCGCTGCAGAGGGGCTGGCTCGGCCAGGTGGCGGGGGCCGCTGTCTCGCATAACGGCACAGTAGTCTGGTGGTTGCCGCCGCAACCGACAACTGCGCAGAGTTACGGAATTTCCGGTCGAATGCGCCGCATCTAAGAGCAGCGAGGATCGGCTTTACAATGGCGCGGTGGACGCCGTGCCTCCCGACCGGGACCTGGCCGCCATCGGGCTGCTCCAGGACCCGGTGCGCCGGGCCCTGTACGGGCACGTGGCCGCCGCCGGGGGCGAGGTCAGCCGCAACCAGGCCGCCGAGGCGGTCGGGGTCCAGCGCGGGCTGGCCGCCTTCCATCTGGACAAGCTGGTCGAGGCCGGACTGCTGGAGGCGAGCTTCCGGCGGCTCGGGGGGCGGCGCGGGCCGGGGGCCGGTCGGCCGGCCAAGCTGTACCGGCGGGCCGGTGGCGAGGTCGCGGCCAGCCTCCCGCCCCGGGCCTACGCCACCGCCGCCCGCCTGCTGGCCGAGACGGTCGAGCAGGCCGGCGCCGACCTGGAGCTTCAGGCGGCGGCCAGGCGGGCCGGCCGGGAGGCGGGCCGCCAGGAGCTGGCCGCGGGCCCGGCGCCGGCGATCGAGCGGGTGCTGGCGTCCAGGGGCTACGAGCCGTACCGCCACGGGGCGGCCCTGCGCCTGCGCAACTGCCCCTTCGCCACCCTCGCCGGCGAGTACCCGGTGCTGGTCTGCGCCATGAACCTGTCCCTGGTCGAGGGGCTGCTGGAAGGCATCGGGGAGCCGGCCGGCCGGGCCGCCATGGACCCGGGCCCGGGCCGCTGCTGCGTGGCCGTGCGCGACCCGGCCGAGGCCGCCACTTCTAAAGACAATCAGGATTGACATAGAGACGGGGCCGTGGTTGGCTCACGGCATGGCCGCCCATCATCTGGCCCAGGTCAACGTGGCCACCCTCCTGGCCCCCCTCGACTCGCCCGAGCTGGCCGGCTTCGTGGCCGAGCTGGAGCCGGTCAACACCCTGGCCGACCAGAGTCCCGGGTTCGTCTGGCGGCTCCAGACCGAGGACGGCGACGCCACCGCCATCCGGCCCTTCGAGGACGAGCGGGTCCTGGTCAACCTGTCGGTCTGGGCGTCGCTGGAGGCGTTGCGCGGCTTCGTCTACGCCAGCCGGCATCTGGACGTGATGCGCCACCGCCGGGCCTGGTTCCAGCGGATGCCCGACCCCTATCTGGCCCTGTGGTGGGTGCCGGCCGGCACCATCCCGACCGTCGCCGAGGCCAAGGACCGCCTCGAGCTCCTGGCCCGCCGGGGCCCGACCGCCGGCGCCTTCACCTTCCGGGCCCCGTTCCCGGAGCCGGCGGACGCGGCCCGCTAGCGGCCGGGCCGGTGGCCGTTCGCGGCCAGGATCCGCTCCAGCAGCTGGGCCACCCCGTCCTCGACGTTGGCCGCGGTGACCTCGTCGGCGGCGTCCAGGACCTCCTGAGTGGCGTTGGCCACCGCCACCGCCGTGCCCGCCCAGTTCAGCATGGCCAGGTCGTTGGGCATGTCGCCGACGGCCACGACCTCGGAGGCGTCGACGCCCAGGCGGTCGCAGAGCCGCTCAAGGGCGAAGGCCTTGGTCACGCCGGCGGCCGAGATCTCGACCAGCCGCAGGCCGGCCCAGGTGGCGACGGCGTCGTCGCCGATCGCCTGGCGGGCCCGCTCGGCCAGCTCTTCGAAGGGCAGGGTGGGGTGGCGGACCAGCAGCTTGATCACCGGGCCGGTGATCAGCTCCAGGGCGTCGGCCTCAAGAGCCTCGGGCCGGACGTCGGTCGTCTCCTCGGCCCAGCCCCGCTCGCGGCCGAACCCGCCCTCCAGCTCGACCGCGAACAGCACCCCCGGGATGGCCTCGCGCAGGGCGTGGACCAGCCGGCTGGCCAGGTCGGCGGCCAGCGGGGTGGCGTCGACCATGGTCCCGGCGTCCAGGTCCCAGACCAGGGCGCCATTGGCGCAGATGGCGATGCCGCCGACCCCGATGCGCTCGGCGATCGGGGCCAGGCTGCGGGGCTGGCGCCCGCTCACCAGCACCACGGTGATGCCGGCCTCCTTGGCCGCGGCCAGGGCGTTCCGGGTCCGCTCCGACACTGTCTCGTCCGGAAGCAGCAGGGTGCCGTCGAGGTCGCTGGCGACCAGCCTGATGCCGTCCATGGCTCCACGGTACCGGTGCCGCGAAACCGGTCGTGCTCCCCCGGCGGCTGTGCCATCCTGGGCGGTCCGTGCGCGCGTACCTCGCCCTGCTCCGCGCCGGCTTCCAGCGCCAGACCTCCTACCGCCTGGCGATGGCGGCCGGGCTGGCCACCAATGCCTTCTTCGGGGTGGTGCGCACGGCCGTCTTCTACGCCCTGTACCGGGAGCGCGACCAGGTGGCCGGGCTGGATGTGGCCGAGGCCCTCACCTACGTCTGGGTGCTGGAGGGCCTGTTCGCGGTCATCTGGGCGCCCTGGTTCTGGGAGCTGGCCGAGGCCATCCGCTCGGGCGAGTTCGTGGCCGAGCTGCTGCGGCCGGGTGATCCCTACCTGCGCCTGCTCGCCTTCGACCTGGGCCGGACCCTGAGCGTGCTGGCCACCCGCACCGTCCCCACGCTGGCGGTGGCCGGGCTGGTGCTGCCGCTGCGCCTGCCCGGCACCCTGGGCGGGCTCGCCCTGCTCGCGGCCAGCCTGGTCCTGGCCGCGGTGGTCAGCTTCCAGCTCCGCTTCCTGTTCGCCTCGGCGGCCTTCTGGACGCCCGACTACCGGTCGCTCTTCATGCTCCTGTTCCCCGTGCTCTGGCTGGTCTCGGGGTTCGTGGTCCCGGTCGACTTCTTCCCAGGGCCGCTGCGGACACTGGTCGACTGGAGCCCGCTGATCCCGCTGCTGATGGCGCCGGTCCGAGTGGCCACCGGCGCCGCCGGGACGGCAGTGGCCACCCAGGTCGCCTGGGTGGTGCTCCTGTGGCTGGCCGGCCGCACGGTGCTGGCCCTGGCCAGCCGCCGCCTGGTGGTCCACGGTGGCTGAGCACGCCGGCGTCTATCTGCGGCTGGCCGCGGCCTCGGTCCGGGCCACCGCCCGCCGGCCCGCCTACCTGGCGGTCCGCACCCTGTCGGCCGGCCTGCTGGTCGGCATCGAGGTCGCCGGGGTGGTGCTGATGCTGGACCGCTTCGGGTCGATCGGCGGCTGGCGCCCGGCCGAGGTGGTGGTGCTGTTCGGGCTCGCCTTCACCGCCCAGGGCCTGGCGCTGGTGTTCGGGGACACCCTGGAGGCGGACAAGGTGTCCGAGCTGGTCCGCCGGGGGACCTTCGACCAGGTCCTGACCCGGCCCACCTCCCCGCTGGGCTGGGTTGTGGCCAGCTACGTCGACACCCGGTTCGTGGGCCGGATGCTGGCCGGGGCGGTGGCCGTGGTCTGGGGGGCCGACCGGGCCGGGGCGGCCTGGACGCCGGGCCGGGCCGGGCTGGCCGTCTTGGCGGTGGCCTGCGCGGCCACCATCATCTTCGCGGTCCTGCTGGCCGCGGCCGGGTTCACCTTCGTGACCGTGCAGGCCTCGGAGGCGGTCAACGTGCTCATCTACGGCGGCCAGTACCTGGCCAGCTACCCGATGCAGATCTACGGGTCGGCGCTGCGGTTCGTGTTCGTGTGGGTGGTGCCGATCGGGCTGGCCATCTACGTGCCCGCCCTGGGGATCCTGGGCCGCCAGGGACCGCCCGGGCTGCCGGGGCGGCTGGCCTGGCTGTCGGCGCCGGTCGCGGCGGCCTTCCTGGCCCTCGGCGGGCTGGCCTGGCGGGCCGGCATCCGTCACTACGTCGGGACCGGGTCGTGAACATTCACCCTGTGATCGAGGTCGAGGGCCTGCGCAAGCGGTTCCGGACCCGCCGCGGGCCGGTGGAGGCGGTGGCCGGGATCGACTTCCGGGTGCTGGCGGGCGAGTTCGTCGGCTACGCCGGGCCGAACGGGGCCGGCAAGTCGACCACGGTCAAGATGATGAGCGGCATCCTGCTGCCCAGCGGCGGCCGGGTCGAAGTCTGCGGGATGGTCCCCTACCGGGAGCGCAAGCGGCTGGCCAGGCGCATGGGGGTGGTGTTCGGCCAGCGCACCCAGCTCTGGTGGGATCTGCCCCTCCGGGAGTCGTTCGAGCTGGTCGGGCACCTGTATCGCATCCCGCCGGCCGAGCGGGCGAAGCGGCTGGCCCGGCTCGAGGAGGTGCTGGCCCTGGGCCCGCTGCTGGCCGTCCCGGTGCGGTCGCTGTCACTGGGCCAGCGGATGCGGGCCGAGCTGGCCGCGGCTGTGCTGCCCTCGCCCGAGGTGCTGTTCCTGGACGAGCCCACGATCGGGCTGGATGTCGAGGCCAAGGCGGCCGTGCGCGACTTCCTGCGCGAGCTCAACCGGGACGAGGGCACCACCGTGATCCTGACCACCCACGACCTGGACGACATCACCCGGCTGTGCTCGCGGCTGATGATCATCGACCACGGCCGGCTGATCTACGACGGGACCGTCGAGGCGCTGCGGACCGCCTACGGCACCACCAGGGTGCTGGTGGTCGACCTGGCCGACGACGAGCCGGTCCAGGTGCCGGGGGCGGTCCTGGCCCGGGCCGAGGGGCGCCGGCGGTGGCTGGAGTTCGCCAGGGACGAGGTCAGCGCGGCCGAGCTGATCGCCCGCCTGCTGGCCGGGCACGAGGTGGCCGACCTGACCCTGGAGGAGCCCGACATCGAGGACATCGTCCGCCGCATCTACCGGGGCGAGGCGCCCCCCTGAGCGGACACGACCCCGATGCCCCAGCCGAGCATGGGCCAGATGGGCCAGGGGTAGCCGGCCCCGGTGACCAGCCAGACCAGCCACAGCAGGGCCACGACGGCCAGGTAGGTCCGGACGCCGGGGTCCAGGCGGGGGCGCCTGGCCGGCGGGCGGGCCGGGCTCTGGGGCGGCCTGGGCGACGGCAGGTCCCCGACCAGGACGGCGAGGTCGGCGCCGGTCCTGGCCGTCCAGGCCGAGGCCATGCGGTCCTCGAACTCCGGCAGGGTCAGGCGGCCGGCGGCGTGGTGGTCGGCGAGCTGGTCGATCACCTGGTCGCGCTCGGTGTCGCCGATCCGGACGCTGGGGTCGGCGGGTCGCGGGAGGACCGGGATGGGGCGGGGCCGGTGGTGGCCGTGCATGGGATCTCTCCTCTCAGGTGGCGGAGGCTGGTCCTGGGCTGAGGACGCTGCCGAGCAGGGCGCCGACCTCGCCGGCGATCTCGTCGAAGCTGCGCTGGCCGCGCTGGAGGGAGCCGCCGAGCCACAGGGCGGCCAGGCCGTGCACGACCGACCAGGCCAGGTAGGCGACGGCCTGCGGGTCGCGGCCGGCCGCCCAGCCCTCGGACTGGATGTCGCGGACGCTGCCGAGCAGCAGCTCGAAGGTGGTGTCGCCGGCCGCCACGAGCTCCGGGTCGTCCTGGTGGAGCAGGTCGCGCTGCCACATCACCGCGAAATGGGCGGGGTGGGCGAGGGCAAAGCCCGTGTAGGCCCGGCCGGCGGCGCGGAACCGCTGGCCGGCGGTGGCGTCCCGGCCGAGCTGGCGAACGCCGTCCTCGATGGCCTCGGCCAGCAGGCCGAAGCCTTCGACGGCGATGGCGGTGAACAGGGCCGCCTTGTCGGGGAAGTGGTTGGCCGGGGCGGCGTGTGAGACGCCGAGTCGCCGGGCCAGCGCCCGCAGGCTCACCGCCGACGGCCCCTCCTGCGCGATCAGCTCCAAGGCCGTGTCCAGCAGGTCGCGGCGCAGGTCGCCGCCGTAGTAGGTGGGGTTGGCCCGTCGCGTCGCTGTCACCATGCCTCCTAGGTTGACAGCGTCAATCTACTGGTTTCAGATAGACGATGTCAACCTAGGGGCCTTGCCCGTATGCAGTTCGTCGATATATACAGGTGAGGTGTTGCGTGAGCCGACCTTCCTGATCCTGGCCGCGGTGGCCCCCGGGCCGCTCCACGGGTACGGCATCCTCCGGACGGTCGGGGAGCTCTCCGGCGGCCGGGTGCGGCTCCGTGCCGGGACGCTGTACGCGGCGCTCGACCGGCTCGTCGGCGAAGGTTCCCTGCTGGTCGACCACGAGGAGGTCGTCGACGGCCGCCTCCGTCGCTACTACCGGATCACCGACGCCGGACTGGAGGTCCTGCGATGCGGCATCGAGCAGCTCGAAGCCAACGCCTCGGCCGCTCGGGGCCAGCTCGCCCGGCGTCCCGACGGGGGGACCGCGTGACCCTGGAAGGTGGCTACCGCCGCCTCAGCCGGCTGTTCCCGGCCACCTGGCGTGAGCGCAACGAGGAGGAGCTGATCGGCACGCTGTTGGACGCGGCCGAGCCTGGCCGCCACCGGGTCTCGTTGGCCGCGGCGGCCGACCTGGTCCGGGCGGCGCTGGTCCTCCACCTGCGGGCGCGCGGCCGCCTGGCCGGGTCGGTCGCGCTGGCCGCGGTCTCGGCGCTGGCCGTCGTGGCCGCGACGAGGCTTGGGAGCGGCGGCGTGTCGGCCGAGTTCGTGGCGACCTCGCTGGTCGTGGC
>JASLBL010000037.1 GCA_030146615.1 Actinomycetes bacterium | reverse complement strand
GGCTGCTGGAGCGGATCAACCGCACCGGCACCACCGTGGTCATGGCCACCCACGACGAGCGCATCGTCGACCAGATGCGCAAGCGGGTGGTGGAGCTGGAGCACGGCAAGGTCGTCCGCGACCAGGAGCGAGGAGTGTACGGCGCCGGCGACGATCCGGCCTTGAGCTAAGCGGCCTCTCGAAGATTCTGCGCGTAACCCTGGGCGGGCTAGGGTGTGCGGTGCGGTGCGGCGGTCGCCGTCGCCAGCCGCCTGCGCGGGCTGCGAGCCCGGAAGACGGCGTGGACCTGCCTGGTTCCAGGAGTCCTGCCTTCCTCGTAAGCTCTGTGCTGGAGCCTGGTCAGGAAGGGCTGCAGCCAATGGGCGACCGGATGCCGTTGCCAGTCGGGCCGGAGGAGCGCGGGCGGTGGCGGAGCTGGCGGCGGTCTGCCGGCGCCAGCGCGTTGGCGACCGTCATCTTGGTGGCGGTCGGGTTGGGAGTCCTGGTCACTCGTGGACTGCTGGACGACAAGGCCGACACGCCGAGCCGCGGTGGCCCATGGGAGCAGCTTCCCAGGCCACCGGCCAATGACGTGCTGCCCGGGCCGGAACAGGGCTCCGCGGTCTGGACCGGCAGGGAGCTGATCCTGCTCGCCTCGTTCGCGTACAGCCCCCCGATTCCTTCGGGGAGGCCGCCCGACGGGCTTGCCTACAACCCGGCGACCGGCCGCTGGCGGGCGCTTCCGGACCCGCCGCCCGACCAGTCAATTGGCGGCGGGCGCGTGGGAACGGTGTGGACGGGCAAGGAAGTGTTCCTGCTGTACGCGACGGGCGCGCCCATCGCCTACGACCCGGACGCCAACACCTGGCGACGGTCTGCCCGTCCTCCCACAGGATTCATCTCGCACGCCGCGGATCCCGCACCGATCTGGACCGGTGCCGAGGTGCTGGTCTGGGACGGCTCCAACATCGACGACACCTCAGGCAAGTGGATCGACGGCGGCCGTGGCGCCGCCTACAACCCGGTGACCGACCGCTGGCGGCAGCTGCCCCGGTCGCCGCCCAACCGGACCTGGGCGATCCAGGCCTGGACTGGCAAGCAGCTGCTGGTCGTCTCGGGATCGTGTGGCGGTGCGGGACAGATCCGCTGCGAGGACGGCGCCGCCTACGATCCCGCCGCCAACACCTGGACACCGATCCCGGCGCTGGCCGGTGGGGCGATCGAGCCCGAGACGGCGGCCGCCTGGACCGGCAGCGAGCTGGTCATCTGGTCGACGACCACCAACAAGCAAGGGCGGTCCATCGGCAACACCGCCAGCGCCTACAACCCGCACACCAAGCGGTGGCGCACGCTCCCACCCGCCCCCATCACGCCGCGCCGACTGGCCGCGCTCGTCTGGGCCGGCGATCGGCTGCTCGTCTGGGGCGGGATCCAGAACCTCGCACCGACAAGCTCGCCTATCCTGACGACGGCGCCGCCTACGACCCCCGCAGCAACCGATGGCAGCCCCTGGCCAAGGCACCGGTCCCCGGCCGCGCGTTGCCGCTGACCGTCTGGACGGGCGACCGGGCGATCTTCGTCGGCGGCATGAACCTGGGGGACCAACCACGCATGGACCGTGGCAACATCGTCGCCATCACCGAGCAGGGCGCGGCCTACCATCCAGCCGGCATGCGAAGCGGCGGGTAGGCAGCACCGCAAGGCGTCCAGCTACCGACCGGGTACTGGCCGGCTGCGCCGTTGCACCTGGGTCCGGGTCCGCAGCCAGCCGCCAGGTGCACGCCTGCTTCGCACGGCGCAGCCGCGTAGCTGCCGGCGACTGGCACGCCGCAGAACTCACCGTGACTGCTTGAGGGCTACATGCAGAACCTCCACGAGGTCGCTTAGGTGCAGCAGCGCGACCCACGGTGCGAACCCTTGAGCAGGAGGGCCCCTTGGCCGGGATACGGTATGGGGGTATGCTGAGACCGGCTCCCACTCTCGAGGTGCAGATGCGCGGGTACACAGACAACAAGCAGGACCTCCAGCGCCGCCTGCGGCGGGTCGAAGGTCAGGTGCGCGGCCTGCAGCGGATGGTGGACGAGGACGCCTACTGCATCGATGTCCTCACCCAGATCTCCGCGGCCACGAAGGCGCTCCAGTCGGTGGCCGTCGAGCTGCTGGACGACCACTTGGGCCACTGCGTGCGCGAGGCGATCGCCAGCGGCGGCCCGGACGCCGAGGCCAAGGTCGCAGAAGCCTCGGCCGCCATCGCCCGGCTCGTTCGATCCTGAGCTGCTTATCCGAGGACCTAGGCCCGGCGTCGCCGGATAGCCCTTCATCCTTGACCTGGCCGTCTAGTGGTCGATTCGACGCAGCAGCTTGCCGTGTTCGCGGATTAGCTCAGTTCGACTCTTGCGCTTGGTTCGCTCCCGCCTCCATGCGCTGCGTTCGTGAGCCGCTGGTTAGCCGGGCGCCCTAGGGTGCGCCGACATGGCCCAGCGTCGCTTGGCTGGTTCGCCAGCCCGTCCCGGCTGGCGGCAGCCGCAGCTGGCGGTGTCACTCGCCGTGGTGCTGGTGGTCGCCAGCATCGCCGCCGTGTTGCTGTCTGGCGGATCCGCTCGAAATGCTGGCCATCCGGCAGCACTCCGGCTGCGTCATGGAACAGCACGGATAGGTCCTACGTGCTGGCCATGCTCTGGCATCAGCAGCAGGCTCAGGAGCTTCCCGGCCTGGTTCAGGACCGCACCTTCCGCGCGGAGCTGCAACGCTTGGCGCTCAGCATCCGCACCCCCCGGAGCGCCGACACCGCCCGGATGACGGTGTGGCTCCGGGCCCGCGATCCCGCCGCTGGCGACTACCTAGTCCACTCGGACACCCAAACCGCGGACCGCTGGTTCTCTGGGATGATGACGAGAAGCCAACTGCGGGCTCTCGCGACTACGAGCGGTCAGCGGTTCGACTTCTTGTTTGTCGACATGCTGCTCGAGCACGACAAGGGGGCGATAGTGATGGCCGCCTGGGTACTCGCTGACGGTCGTGATGTGGAGGTTGCACGGCTCGCCCGGAGGGCGGTCATCTCTGCGCAGCGGGCGATGAGGCAGCTGACCGGATGGCGGCGAAACTGGGCTGAGCCGTTCCTCCGGCAACTGACCACCGCAGAGGGCTAGCCAGAGGGGAGAGCATCGTAGATGTAGAGGTCACCGACGTCGAGGAGGTCGTCGGGGCTTGTTCGACGTACTAGCTGCGCACCGAGACGTGTACGTGGTCATCATGGCGAAGGGTCGGGTTGCAGTTGCACGGATCCGACGAGTGCCGGTAGCTATGCCAGCCTTCGTCCCCGGTCCAGATACGGCCGTTGAAGATCACATACTTCACATCCAGCGCCCAGGCGTTGTCGACGGCCCAGTTTGCGACCCGCCAGCCCAACGCCCGGCCGTGGGCGCTCGGGTAGCTGACGAACACGTCCAAGGCCCGGCCCCTTGGATGGTCGCTTCCTGGAACCGATCCGGTCGGCCGCCATCCACCGATGGCATGGATGTCGAAGATGCGGTTCACCAACCCGTACAGGCGTTTGGCGGTCGGCGTCAGTCGCTGGTAGCTCGCCGCGCTCGGGCCGGCCGGGCCCTCTTCCTCCTCATGGAGGATGGTGGGGCCCTGCCTGCCACCGACTCGATTGGCTGCCGCTCGTGCAGTGCGGCGCCTAGCCGCCGCCTCCTCGGCTCTGATAGCCCCCAGAATTCTCGTTGACTGCCGGCGGAGGCTGGCCTGGCGGACCTGGAGGGAGGCGATCTTGCGTTCCAGGGCGCGCTTGGCCGCCGCTCGCACGGCCCGGATCTGCTCGAACTCGGCGGCGCGAGCGCGCATGACGGCCTTGGCATCGGCGGCCGACCGCTCGGCGGCGGCGGCCCGCTGGCTAGCTTCCTCGGCCTCCACGCGAGCCTCCACGAGCCCGGCCAGCTCGGCGTTGGCGGCCTCGGCCACCTCACCCAGCAGCTTGGTTCGGTCCAGTAGGTCGGCGATGGTGTCCGCGTCGGCCAGAAGGGTGAGCAACATCGACGGAGCGCTGTTGACGTAGGTCTCACGGGCGCGCCGATCGATGAGTGCCTGCTGGGCATCGACCTCCAGCTTGGCCAGCAGCGCTTCTCGCACCGCCTGGGCCCGCCTGGCCCGGGCGAGCCGGTAGCGTCGCTCCGCCTTGGCTAGCGCCGCGCGGGCGGCAGCGAGGTCACGGTCTGCCTGGATGAGGGCGCGGGCCACCTGGTCGGCGTCGGCTCGGGCGTTGGCGAGCACCTTGGCGATGGCGTCGAGCTTGTCCTGCACCTGGGAGAGCTCGGCTTGGTCCTGGTGCCGAGCCCCCGCCGGACCGGCGAGCAAGGAGCCGAGCAGGCCGGCCACAACCACCAACCTGCCAGCGCGCCGTGCGGCGGAGCCAAAGGGGAAGGGCACACCTGACCTCCGTGATAGGGGAACGGAGGAGAGCATCGACAGGGGTTGGACGCCCCTTGAGCAGCAGTGGTTCCCGCACAATTGGCCACCGCCGGAGCCAGCCGCCGCCGCGGCGCAACTCGAAGACCAGTAAGGCCTGGGACATGGTGACGTCGTCCAGCACGCCGAGGCCGCCGAGGAGGATGCCGGCTAGCAGCAGCCCGCGTAGCGAGATGCCGCCGGCTTGGAAGCTTGCGTTGAGGGCATCCTCGCTGGCCAAGCCGGTGAGGGAGGTCGCCGCCACGAACCCGGCCGTAAGGGCCGCGGTCAGGACCAGGGCGAGGCCGGTGCCGACGACCGCCGCGGTCGTCTTGCGGCTGATTCGATGGCTGAGGTACAGCGAGACCAGCATGATGGCCATCGCCCCGACCAGGGCCATCGGCACTGGGCTGCGTCCGTGCAGGATGGCCGGGATGACGAACTCGACGATGACGGCGAACGACACGGCGAGGGCGATCAGCGAGCGGATCCCTTGCCAGCGGCCGAAGGCCAGCACGGCCAGCATGAACAGTGCCACCAACATAAGCATTGGTCGGGCCCGCTTGAGGTCGCGGATGTTGAAGAAGGCTGGCTGGCCTCCCTGCTCGAGCACCGACAGCCGGACCTGCTGGCCGGCCCGGAAGGTGGTCCCGGTGGGATCGGTGGTGTCGAAGCTGACCACCTCGTCATCAGCCAGCCGCGCCTGGACCCTGATGCAGGTGGAGCCGGGCACGCCCGGGTCGGCCTCCTTGCACGGCAAAAGCCAGCACCCCGACCACCACCAGCATCGCCCGGTGGCGGCCAACCGCTGCATCCATTGGGTTGCTGCTCCTCGCACGCTGTGCCGTGGCAGTCGGATATCAGGCGCGGCCTCAGCCGGTTGGCCGGCTGTAGCCGACGATCTCGCCCTGGAAGGCCGACTGCAGCTTGACCGTGCTGCCGGTGTGGGTGGCGGAGATCTGTTGCCCATTGCCCACATACAGCGACACGTGAGAGATGGGGCTGTACCGGAAGATCAGATCACCGGGTTGCAGCTCGCTTCTGGTGACCTGACGGCCAATACCGATCTGGGCTCGGCTGGAGTGCGGAAGCGACACGCCCGCCTGCGCCCACGCCATCATGGTCAGCCCGGAGCAGTCAAAGGCGCCGGGCCCGGTCGCGCCCCATTGGTAGGGCTTCCCGAGCTGGGCGTAGGCATAGCGGATCACCGCCCCCACGTTGCCGCTGACTGCCTCGGGTGAAGGAGTGGGGGCGGGGCTCGCCGAGGGCGCCGTAGTCGCCGGCCGGTTCGCCGCTGTGGCCCGGCGGCGGTCGGCCGCTCGCAGCTCAGCCAGGGTCTGCTCGGTCTCGGCGACCAGCTGCTCGATCCTGGCCTTCCGCGCCGCCATCTGGTCGAGGATCGCCGCCTGCTGCCGCTCGACCGCGGCCAGCTCGTTCGTCCGGGCCTGCGCCGAACGCTCGATGGCCCGTGCGGCCAGGACCTGATCTGCGTCATGCGTCGCCACCAGATCGAGCAGTTGTGCCCGCTCCAAAGCATCGGTGGGATCACCGGCGGCGAGCAGCGAGGCGAGGTCGTTGGCCGGGCCCTGGACATAGGCAACCGCCGCGCGGGCGGCGATGCTGGCCCGGGCGTCCGTCAGTTGGCCGCGTACGCCGTCCAGCTGCCGTTGCATGATCCTGATGGATTTGCGTGTCCGCTCAACCGCCAGCTTCGCCTCCAGGTAGTCTTCGACCTGCTGATCGGCTTGCCGGTTGAGGCCTTCGAGCCGCCGTTGTAGGTCGCTGGCGCTTGACGGGACGGCAGCAGCCGGGTCGGCAGCAGCCGTCAGCAACGTCGACCCGGTCACCATCAAGGCGGCAACCAGCACGATGCTGATCAGGGAACCCGACCATTGGCGTGGGGGACGCCGTCGACCGTTGCGCAAGTCTGGAACCTCCTGCTGCACAGCGACGGGAACGCCAATGCCAGCAGCCGGTGGGGGCCGACTGCCGGGCCGTGCGTAACGCGCCGCTTCTGCTGCGATGGGGGAGTTCGCGGCGCGCCGAACCTATACGACAGCTTGTCGAAACACAACTCGGCTGGACGGCTTGTGTGAACAACCGCCCACCGGGCTTGGACCGTCAGGCCGAGCGCTTACTGCTCGCCTTGCCAGGCGGGATGGAATGGCTCGCTCCACATCTAACTCTGAGGTTGATCTGCCGACCTGAGAAGCTGCAACGACGATCCGTCGTAGGATGACTGCATGCGAGGCCCAGCGGCATACGGACACCAGCCAGGGGTCGCTCAGCGACCAGCTGCGTCGCGCTCCCCACAGCCGGTCCCTCACAGCCGCACCGCAAGGGTGCTTGGGGTGGCGCTATTGATCGCCCTGGTTGTCGCCGGCTGTAGCCGAGCCGGCCCCCCTTCCTCGGTGCCGGTCGATACTGACCCCGGACTGGTCCATGTCCACGGCCTTGGGATCAACCCGACGGATGGTGCGCTCTACGCCGCAACCCATACCGGCCTCTTCATCGTCCGGGACGGTGACGCCAGCCGTGTTGCGGATCGCCACCAGGACACAATGGGCTTCAATGTGATCGGCCCCGACCACTTCATCGCGAGCGGCCACCCAGACTTTCAGGATCCGAAGCTGCTCAAGGCGGGCCGGCCGCCATTGCTCGGACTGGTCGAGAGCCGGGACGCCGGCCGTACCTGGGAACCTGCGTCGTTGCTCGGCGAGGTCGACTTTCATGTCCTCGAGGTCGCCCATGCCACCGTGTATGGCTTCGACGCCACGAGCGGGCGCTTCATGGTCAGCAGCGATCGCCGCCGCTGGCAGACTCGCTCCACCACCACTCTGGTCGATTTCGCGGTCAGCTCGCGTAATGGCCAGGTCATCCTCGCGACGACCGAGCGTGGCCTGATGCGAAGCGCCGACGGAGGACGGCAGTGGCGGCCAGCTGGTGGGCCAGCCATCGCGCTGCTCGACTGGGACAGGCCAGAGGCGCTATGGGGCGTGGCGGGCGACGGGCGGCTCTGGGTGAGCGCGGATGCTGGCCGGACATGGCAACGTCGTGGCGAGCTTGGCGGACCGCCGGAGGCCTTCCTGGCTCAGGCCGGGACCCTCTACGCCGCTGTCTACGAGCAGGGCATCCGAAGCTCGACCGACGAGGGGGCGAGCTGGCGCACGCTTTACTCGCCGAGGGGACCATCCACTGGGTAGTAGGTCCCTGCCCGCCAGGCTCACCGTGGTGCTGCTTGGGGAGCGACAACAGGCCGCTGGAAGCTGGGCCGACGACGTGGCGAGACCGTCGCGCTGAGCGCTCCCGCGGTCAGCGCAGTACAGACAGGACGGCTGCTGGCGGAAGTGATCGGCCAAGACCTTGTGACTCGGTCGCTCGGCTCGACGTTCACCATGCTCGCGGAGGCGGCAGGCGGGAGTTCCTCAAGTGCTCAGCTTGGCAAGCAGCTCAGGCCGGTCGGCCAGTTGCTGTTTGACCATTGGGTCGAGCATCGGCTGGTAGATGTCTCGGTTCACCTGGTTCCAGTCGATACCGCCGAACGGTGGGTGCGGGTCGTACTCGATCGCCAACTGGACCATTCGGGCGGTCGGCTCGTCGGTGAGGCGGGCGGCTAGGGCCAGGGCCATGTCGATCCCGGCCGACACCCCCGCCGAGGTGATGAACTTGCCGTCCTCCACCCACCGCTCCGGCAGATAGGTGGCGCCCAGGCGTTCCAGCAAGCGGTGGTAGGCCCAGTGAGTGGTGGCCTGGCGGTCGTCCAGCAGCCCGGCGGCGGCCAGGATCAGCGCGCCGGTGCACACCGACCCGACCACCGGGGCCGTGTCCGCGGCGTGGCGCAGGTATTCGCGGATCGCCGGGTCGCCCATGGCCTTGATGGTCGGCGCGTCCCCGCCTGGGACGAGGACCACGGCCGGGTCGGGGACGTCGCCGAAGGTCTGATCGGCGGTGACGGTGAGCGGTCCGTCGGTCGGCATGGGCTCGATCCGTTCGGCCACCACCACCGGCCGGTACTGGTCGCTGAACCTACGCAGACTGGCAAAGACCTGCAGCGGGCCGACCAGGTCGAGCAGCGTGAGCCCTGGGTAGAGCACGAACGCAACCGTCTTCTGCTTCTGGGTTGCCATTTCCCTGCCCTTCGGTGGGGGTCGATGAGTAGTCGCAGCGCCAGGCTTGCCGAAGCTACTGGCGAGCTACATGGAACCTGACCAGTGCCAGACGGATTCGGACGATGTGGGGTGGTGGGCCTCCCGGCCCGCGAGGCCCACCACCGGATCCTCAGTGGAGGCTGAATTCCTGGGTCTGGGGATTGAGGTGGTGGAGCCGGCGGGCACCGGCCACCCGCTTGTCGCGCAGCTGCCAGATCAGCAGTCCGCGGGTGATGTCGGATTCGTAGATGCGGCCGTTGTACCAGTAGGTCGACCAGTCCCCGCCCAGCTGGGTCGGCACCAGCGGCGCCGGGTCGGCATAGGCGATCTCGGTCGCGGCGGCCGGGTCGGTGAAGTCGACCACGCTGATCCCCGACTGGTAGTTCCCGCTCACCAGCACGTACCGGTCGCGCAGGGGGACGACGTTGTAGTTGTGGATGGTGCAGTTCTCCTCGATGGTCTGGGGGCGCGGCAGGACCCACTGGCCGAGCTTGGCCCCGGTGGCCGCGTCATAGAAGAAGGCCGACTTGTGGGTGTCGGTCTGCACCACCCCGTCAGGCAGCACGGTGCCGGTCTCGGTGCAGCGTGGGGCGGCGCCACCACCGGGCTCCCAGCCGAGGATGAGGACCCTGCCGTCCCAGGTGAAGGAGGCCGAGTGCCACCGGCCCGAGCCCTGGGTGAGGTCGCCGACCCCTGGTTCGCGGATGGTGTAGAGGAATTCCGGGTCCTCCAGGCTGCCGCCCGGGAACTGGTTGGCGCCGAT
>JASLBL010000036.1 GCA_030146615.1 Actinomycetes bacterium | reverse complement strand
GGCGGCCCTCGGGCGCCGCCGTATCTATGGCCCATCGCCTCGACCTTTCTGGCCGGCGTCGACCAGGCGGGCGATTCTGGCCAGCACCGCCTCGTCCTCCACTCGCTCGGGAAGTCCTTGAGCGCGTCGGCTGGCGGACGTCCAGGCGGCGACCTCAGTGGACGTCATGCCGTCCCGTCCCGGCGATCGGTGAGGCCGCCGTCATTGAGGCTGGCGATGAACGCGTCGAGGTCAGACTCGCGGACTCGTCGGGCACGCGGGCCGACGACGACGGAGGGAAGCCGGCCGGAGGCGAGGAGCTGGTAGACCCTCGTGCGACCGTGATTCAACCGTTCGCAAACGTCGGGGATCCTCAACAGGCGATCCATGGGCATGACCTTCTCAGCCGTGCCCCTGCCCGGACCGGGGAGGGAGGCGAGTCGGGCCCGCGCCCACAAGATCTTCAGTTGCGGACGGCAGCGTACACTAGCGGTTGTGTCAGGGCAAAGCGACGCCTACCGTGTCACCTTCTACTGCGACCGCTGCGCGCAGCGATGGGGCCGTGGTCCCGTCCTGGCCATGGCCGATCGGGAGCCGTGGATGGTCGAGGGCCATCGGCGGCTGCAGGTTGCCCGTCGCCTTTCACGGATAGTCGAGGCGGCGATTCCCGTCAAGTCGTATAGCGGCGGTGCCGTGCCCGACCAACCGAAACGCTTCGTCGTGAAGCCGGGACGTTTCCAGCTCGTCCCACTTGGCTTCGGCGTCCCAGCAGCCGGACTGATCTGCCAGAAGTGCAAGGCCCGGCCACGGGTCGCGGTGACGAAGTTGATCGAGCTGGCCGAGCAGGCGATGGCCGCCGGGCGCCGCGACGCCTACGCCTAAGCGCGCCAAGTCACCTTGACGGAGTCCGGGTTGAACACGGGCGACATGCCCTGTGGGTGGATCTCGACCCGCTCCACGATCACTGCGATGATGGCCCGCTTGCGGTCGAGCGAGAAGTCCTGCCAGACCGAACGCAGGTTCCGCGGGATGTGTGCCGCGACCCGGGCGTCCCCAAGTTCCGCGAGCTGGCGCCTGGCCGTTTCCATCCGCCGCTCGATCTCGGCGCGCTTGCGCTTGGCAGTCTCGGGCCTGACCAGCTCCTCGGCAACCTTGTCTTCCAACCGATCGAGGAGTCCCTGATCGCGGGCCAAGGCCTCATACAGCTCCCGGGTGGGGTCATCAGTAGCGGCGGCGCGGTGGGGCTCGATGCCCTCCTCCACGGCGACAAACAGCGCCTCGGTAATCAGCTGCTCGACCTGATCGGCCGAGCGCTGCAAGCGACCGCAACCGCCCTGCTGGGCGGTGGAACAGCAGTACCGCCGACCTCCGCGCTTCACCCGAACCGTCATGGTGGTGCCGCAGAGCCCGCACTTCACCAGTCCGGAGAGGAGGTGTCGGTAGACGCCCCCACGTCCCTTGGTCACTCGCTCGGAGTCCTCAAGGATCGCCTTCACGGCCTCCCACTGCTCCCGCGGGAGGATCGGCTCCCACGTCGCGGGGTGGAGCTGGCCGTTGTGCTGTCGCTGGCCGACCAGGCGCGGGCTGAGGAGCATGGTCCTCAAGGTGACGTTGCTCCAGCTTCCGCCGGTCGGGGTCCGTTGCTTCCGATCGTTCCAGTCGGTGGCGATGCCGCGCAGGCTGTCGCCGTCGATGATCCGCTGGGCGGCCTCGGCGATCAGCTCCCGCTCGGTTCGGGCCTGCGCCTCGGACACCCGTTGCTTGCCCCCACCGACCGTGCCGAACGCCCGGATGCCACCGGGGTGACGGCTACCGTTCTCGGCCCGCTCCAGGTTCTTGCGGCGCATCCTGGCCCGCATCTTCTCGATCTCGGCCTCGGCCATCGCCGCCTTGATGTAGAGCATGGTGCGCTGGTCAGGGTCGGCAAGATCGAACTCGCCGCCTACGCTGGCGATCCGGGTCACGCCGGCCGCATCGCAGACCTTCAGGAACTCGGCCAGCTCGATCACCTGGCGCTGCAGGCGATCCTCCATCCAGAGCACGACAGCATCGAGTTTGCCGGCCTCAATGTCGGCCAATAGACGCAGGTAGTTTTCCCGAACCTTTTTGCTGGTCTTGGCTGCCGAAACGTCGTTGTCGATATATTGCTCGACGACTGCCCACCCGCGCCTTTTTGCAATCTCCAGGCAATCCGCACGTTGCCGTTCAACGCCGAGCTGTTTTCCTTCCCAGTCGCGGCTGATCCGGCAGTAGATCCCGGCCCGTATCGTCATCGCTGCGGCCTCCGTCCTGCGCCTGCTGACCTGGCCGCCTGAGCGTATCATAGACCAAAGGTGGAATCATCGAAGTTCCAGCGGGCCTTCGGCCCCGTCACCCCGACCCCGCACGCCGAGGCGGTTGCCCGGACCGTGGACTGGTTCAGGAATTGCGGCGTCTCCGAGTAGACACCGCCTGCCGGTTCTGTATGAGTTGCCGGGAATTGGTGGGATGGGCGGGCTCCGCCCTGGGCGCGAAGGGGCTGTGCATGCGACGGAGACTTCTGGCCGTGCTGTCGGTGGGCGCGATGGTGGCCGCCCTGGCCGCCGGGGTGGCACCGGCGAGCGGCGCCAGCCGCACGGCTCCCAGCTACGAGCACCTGGACCCGGGCGGCCCGGCCAGGTTCAGGGAGAAGGTCCCGGTCAACCTCGTGTTCGTCGGCTACGAGCGCGACCAGGTCAGCAAGCGGCGGTTCCTGGCCGGCCTGCCCCGGAGCTACAGGCCGGTGGTCCGCTCGCGGCTCGACTACGGGGTCACCGAGCGCCTCGGCATCACCTACACCTACGACTACGACGTCACCTACGCCGGCTCCGGCTACGAGCGGAAGTTCTTCTCGACGCTCTCCAAGCTGGCCGAGCCGGCGCCCCTGACCGAGCTCCAGCAGCAGTACAACGACCAGCAGAACAACGTCCTCGAGGTCACCGAGAACCACCACATCGACGCCCCGACCGTGGAGCGGTGGCTGGCCGACCACCCGCCGGCCGGCGTCGACACCCGCCAGAACACGATCTTCTTCGTCAACTGGTACGGGCGGCCGGACTTCAAGTTCCACGTCTACACCAAGACCGACGAGCCCGACCCGGACACCGGCTTCAACTTCGGCGCCGAGGTCGACAGCCGCAAGCTGATCGCCTGGGGCGGCACCACCCCCGACGACGAGGAGAACGGGCTCGGCAAGCTGCGTCGGGTGTGGTTCTACGACCTGTCGGCCGGCCCCGAGTCCTGGACCGACAACTGGAACGTCGACGACGCCGACGTGGACGGCGACGACGTGCCCGACTACCGCATGCCGCCGATCTGGGAGTACACGCCGGGCGGCTTCCGGGCGCCCTCGGCTCTGTCCGGCGATCTGGCCAAGGTGACCCGCTACGTCGGGATCAACCTCCTGTTCACCAGCTCGCCGCTCTACCCGCCGTACCTGACCCCGCCGGACCTGCCGCACAGCATCAACATCGACTCCAACACCTACGAGGGCATCCCCGGGGTCGACGCCTCCCGCCAGTTCATCAAGCCGGGGCTGGTGCTGGACGAGCTCTCGGAGCTCCAGCGGACGTCCCGCTTCAGCTACGACAACCAGGACCTGCCGTTCACCGGCAAGGCGCTGCAGTGCTACGAGCTGTGGCTCGAGGACGTCCCCTGCTACCCCGAGCTCGACTACCCGGCCTTCGCCAACCTGTTCCTGTTCAACGCGCTCAACCTGGAGCGCACCCAGGACGACGCCGGCCGGGTCGACTACGAGCTGCCCAACTTCAACTACGCCACCACCGACGAGCTGAGCGTCGGGCTGCTGGGCTACGCCGACGACAACTACCGCACCGGCACCCAGAGCCTCGTGTTCAACTTCGTCTCCCCGGAGATCGCCCAGGCCTACGGGCTGACCACGACGATGATCCACGAGGACGGTCACCACCTGGCCATGAGCCACCCGCACGACGGCTACGACTCGGAGACGGGGGTCGACTACGAGCCGTCCGGGCCGTACTACTTCGCCTGGTCGGGTGACGAGAGCAACTCGATGATGAGCTACATCGACCTGAACTGGGACTTCAGCCAGTTCGACCGTGACAACATGAACCGCTACATGGCGGCCGCGTTCGCCCGATTCGGCAACGAGGTCGCGGCCGACATCCTGGCCGACCCCGACGCCGGGCGGGCCGCCGACGAGCTGGCCGCCGCCGACCGCCTGCTCGGCGCGTCCAAGCTGGCCTTCCGGCACCACCGCTATCTGGCGGCCGCGTTCACCGCCAAGGCCGCCTACGACCTGGTTCGCAAGGGGGCCAGGCAGGCCGGGGTGCCGGTGGTCGGCAGCACCGAGGGCTGGCAGGTCGACCAGTCGGGCAGCGAGCCGTCGACGAACAAGCTGGCCGAGGGCGCCGCCGACGAGGACGCCAGGCTGCACCGCCACCGGCTGCGCCGCTGAGCCGAACGTAGACCCCCCGAGGGGAGCCCGGTCCGCCTCTACAATGACCGGGCTCCCCGGGCCGGCTCGGCCGGGAGCGCAGGGCAACCCCCGAAGGAGCGAGCCGTGCTCGAAGACGCTGTCGTCCGCAAGGTGCTGGGCGCCGCCCTGGCCACCGGCGGGGAGTGGGCCGAGGTGTACGCCGAGGACCGCCTGGCCCACAACATCCGCCTCGAGGACCGGCGGGTTGAGGAGCTGGTCACCGGCCGCGACCGCGGCGCCGGGGTCCGGGTGGTGAAGGGCACCGCCTCGGCCTACGCGTACACCAACCGCCTGGACAGCGACGCCCTGCTGGAGGCGGCCCGGGTGGCCGCGGCCGCCCTCCGCGAGCCGCCGTCGGCGCAGGTCCGCGACCTGCGCCGCCGCGAGCCGGGGGTCCGTCATCCGGTGGCGGTCGACCCGGCCGGCGTCCAGCGGACCACCCTGGCCGAGCTGGTCCGGCGGGCCGACGACGCCGCCCGGGGCTACGACCCGGCCGTGGCCCAGGTCACCGCCGCCTACGGCGACGTCCGCCAGCAGGTCCTGATCGCCAACTCCGAGGGGTTCTCGACCCTGGAGGACCGGGTCCGCACCCGCTTCGTGGTCCAGGTGGTGGCGGCCCGCGACGGCGTCGTCCAGACCGGCTTCGACGGCCCCGGCCGCTCCATGGGCTTCGAGCTGCTCGACCAGTTCCCGCCCGAGGCGGTGGCCCGCAACGCCGCCCAGCGGGCCGTGGCCATGCTGGCCAGCAAGCCGGCCCCGGCCGGGCAGATGCCGGTGGTGATCGCCTCCGGCAACGGCGGGGTGCTGTTCCACGAGTCGTCCGGGCACGGCATGGAGGCCGACCTGATCGCCAAGGAGGCCTCGGTCTACACCGGCAAGCAGGGCAAGCGGATCGGGGATGAGCGCTTCAACGGGGTCGACGACGCCACCGTCGAGGGCGGCTGGGGCTCGTTCGCCTTCGACGACGAAGGGACCCCGGCCCGGCGGACGGTGCTGTTCGAGGCCGGGGTCTGCACCGACTACCTGACCGACCTGATCCGGGCCCGGCAGCTCGGCCTGCCGGCGTCCGGGAACGGCCGCCGCCAGTCCTATGCCGACGTGCCGATCCCGCGCATGACCAACACCTACGTGCTGCCCGGCGGCGACGACCCCGACGAGATCATCCGGCAGACCCCCCGGGGCCTGTACGCCAAGTCGCTCGGCGGCGGCCAGGTCAACCCGGTCACCGGCGAGTTCGTGTTCGGGGTGGTGGAGGGCTACCTGATCGAGAACGGCGAGGTGACCACCCCGGTGCGCGGGGCCAACCTGGTCGGCGACGGGCCCAGCGTGGTCGCGTCGGTCGACGCCCTCGGCGACGACTTCACCGTCAAGGAGGGCATCTGCGGCAAGGAGGGCCAGGGGGTGCCGGTCGGCAACGGCGCCCCGACCATGCGCATCTCCCAGATGACCGTCGGGGGCACAGGAGGGCCGGCATGACCGTCGAGCTGGACGCGATCGTCGAGCGGCTGGCCGCCGAGGCGGCCGGCGGCGAGGGCGTCGAGGCCTACGCCGAGCTGACCACCGAGACGTCGGTCACCGCCTTCCAGGGCGAGGTCGAGCGGCTCACCTCCGCCTCCTCCAGCGGGGTCGGGGTGCGGGTGGTCTCCGACGGCCGTCTCGGCTACGCCTACACCGCCGACCTCTCCGACAGCGGCCTGCGCGAGTGCCTGGCCGAGGCCAGGGCCAACCTGGAGGTGTCCGGGGAGGACCCGGGCAACGTGCTCCCGGAGGCGGCCGCCTACGAGGCCCTGGAGGGCCTGTTCGACACCCGCCAGACCGAGGCCGACCCCGAGCGCAAGGTCAGCCTGGCCCTGGACCTGGAGGCCCGCACCCGAGCCGCCGACCCCAAGGTCACCCAGGTCGAGTCGGCCCGCTACGGCGACGTGGTCGGCCAGGTCGCGGTCGCCTCCTCGCTGGGCGTGTCGGGCTCGTTCGCGGTCACCCATGCCTGGTGCGTCTCGGTCGCCATGGCCACCGAGGACGGCGAGAGCCAGATCGGCTACGCCGTCGACGCGGCCCGCGCCCTCGACGACCTCGACCCGGGCCCGGTGGCCCGGGAGGCGGCCAACCGGGCCGTGCGCATGCTGGGCGCGACCAAGCCGCCGACCCGGACCATCCCGGTGGTGTTCGACCGGATGGTCGCCCCGAGCCTGCTCGGGGTCCTGCTGGCCGGCCTGTCGGCCGAGGAGGTGCAGAAGGGGCGCAGCCTGTTCGCCGACCGCATCGGCCAGCAGGTCGGCGCGGCCGGCCTGCGCCTGGTCGACGACGGCCGCCTGGTGGACGGTCCCGGGGCGGCCCCGTTCGACGGCGAGGGCGTCCCGACCCGCCGGACGGTCCTGATCGAGGACGGCGTGCTCCGCTGCTTCCTCCACAACACGGCCAGCGCGGCCCGGGAGGGCGACGGCAGGAGCTCGACCGGCAACGCCCGCCGCGGCTCGTTCAAGAGCACCCCGGGGATCTCGGCCCACAACCTGTTCCTGGAGCCGGGCGACCTCGACCAGGCCGGCCTGCTGTCCCGAGCCGGCGAGGGCCTTCTGGTCCAGGACGTATCCGGGGTCCACTCCGGCGCCAACCCGATCACCGGCGACTTCTCGGTCGGGGTGAGCGGCCTGCTGTTCCGCGACGGCCAGCTGGCCGAACCGGTCCGGGAGGCGACCGTGGCCGCCCACCTGCTCGACATTCTCAAGGGCATCGACGCCGTCGGGTCCGACCTCCGCTTCACCACCGGCTCGATCGGCGGCTCCAGCCTCCTGATCGGCGAGATGACCGTCGCCGGCGCCTGAGGTGCCCCTGCTCGCCACCAGATCCTGGAAGGAACGGGATCCCGGTGCTCGGGGTAGCGCGGGATCCGGGGTACGGTCGCCCGGGTCCCGGTCGCCCCGGTCCCCGGGCGCCGGGGAACCCCGCACCCGGTTGCCGGGGCCCCCGATTCGGGAGGGTAGCCCGACGGGGTCGGAGGGGGGCGGCGCTGTCCACAGCCCCCTGGCCGTCCCGCCCTTGGCCGTGCTCGTTCACGGGGTGACCTCCTCGTCGCGGACCTGGTGGCGGGTGGGGCCGGCCCTGGCGGACCGCGGCTACCGGGTGCTGGCTGTGGACTTGCGCGGGCACGGGGCAAGCCCTCGGACCGAGGCTAGGCTGTCCGTGGCCGACCTGGCCGACGACGTGGCCGAGACGGTCGAGGCGGCGGTACGGTCGCCCGATGGGACGGCGCGGTCGCCGAGTGCGGAGGGCCGGTTGCCCGGGGCGGGGGCGCCGGTGGCATTGCTGGTCGGACACTCGCTGGGTGCTTTGGTGGCGCTCGAGCTGGTGGGGCGGCGGCCCGGGTTCGCGCGGCGGCTGGTGGTGGAGGACCCGCCCGGGTCGGCCTCGGTCGACTGGGGTGCCCTGGCCGATGGCATCGAGGCCGACACCCAGAGGGCCGTCACCGACCCCGACGCCCTTCGCCGCGATCTTGAGGCCACCAACCCCTCCTGGCCTCCCGGCGAGGCCGAGCGGCGGATTGCCGACCTGGCCGACTGTGACGGGCGGGCGATCGCCGCCGCCGTCCGGCCCGGCGTTCCCTTCGACCTTCCCCGCCTGCTGACCGCCGCCCCCCTCCCCGTTCTCCTGCTCCTCGCCGAAGAGGCGCTCGGCTCGAGTCTCGTCGGACTCGACCGCAAGGCGGCCGTCGAAGCCCTTCCCAACGGCACCACCCGGGTCCTCCCCGCCGGCCACAGTGTCCATCGTGAAGCTCTGGACGCCTGGCTGGCCGCGCTGGATACCTGGCTCGCCGGGTCCTAGCCGAGGGCGCCGCTGGAGCGGAGGCCCGCCACCCGTTCCGGGGGGAGGCCCCAGGCCTCGAGGAGCTCGTCGTCGGCGGGGGCCGGCGGAAGGGGATCCGCGGAGGGGGTGCGGCTGAAGCGGGGAGCCGGGGCGGGCTGGGTGACCCCGGCGACCTCGACGAAGCTGGATCGGGCCTGGTGGTGGGGGTGGGCGGGAGCTTCGAGGAGGGAGAGGACGGGGGCGACGCAGGCGTCGGTGCCCTCGAGGAGGGCGCACCACTCGTCGCGGGTCCTGGTGCGGAACTGGGCGGCCAGGCGCTCGCGGAGGAGCGGCCAGCCGTCGCGGTCGAGCTGGGCGGGCAGGTCGTCGGCGGGGAGGCCGACTCGCTCCAGGAGCTCGGCCCAGAACTGGGGCTCCAGGGCGCCGACGGCCAGGTGGCGGCCGTCGGCGGTCTCGTAGACGGCGTAGCAGGGGGCGGCGCCGTCGAGCAGGTTGGCGCCGCGGCGGTCGGTCCAGAGGCCGGCGGCCAGCAGCTCGTGGAGCTGGGTGGTGAGCAGGGCGGCGCCGTCGACCATGGCCGCGTCCACCACCTGGCCCCGGCCGGAGCGGGCGGCCTCCAGCAGGGCGGCGACGACCCCGAGGGCGAGCAGCATCCCGCCGCCGCCGAAGTCGCCGAGCAGGTTGAGCGGCGGTACCGGCGGGCCGTCGGGAGGGCCGACGGGATGCAGCGCCCCGGCCAGGGCGATGTAGTCGATGTCGTGGCCGGCCGTCTGGGCCAGCGGTCCCTCCTGGCCCCAGCCGGTGACCCGCCCGTAGACCAGGCGCGGGTTGCGGTCCAGGCAGGCCTCGGGCCCGATCCCGAGGCGCTCGGCCACCCCTGGACGGAACCCCTCGACCAGCGCGTCGGCCCCGGCGACCAGGTCGAGGACCACCCCAGGGCCGCCCGGGTGCTTGAGGTCGACGGCGACCCGGCGCCGTCCCCGCCCGAACAGCGCCGGCCACCCCGGCTGGCCCGACGCCGGCCGGTCCACGGCCAGCACCTCGGCGCCCAGGTCGGCCAGGAGCATGGCGCAGAACGGCCCCGGCCCGATCCCCGCGACCTCGACGATGCGCACTCCCTCAAGGGGTCCCATGCCCGTATCGTAGGGCCGGCGGCACGACACGGGAGGCGAGGCATGGGCGAGATCCGCTTCGACGGCAGGGTGGCGATCGTGACCGGCGCGGGCGGCGGCCTGGGCCGGGAGCATGCGCTGCTGCTGGCCTCCCGGGGCGCCAGGGTGGTCGTCAACGACCTGGGCGGGGCGACCGACGGCACGGGGGCGTCGGCCGGGCCGGCCGAGCAGACGGTCAAGGAGATCGAGGGCCTTGGCGGGGTGGCGGTGGCCGACACCAGCACGGTGGCCACCCCCGAGGGCGGGCAGGCGATCGTCGACACCGCCCTGGAGGCGTTCGGCCGGGTCGACATCGTGATCAGCAACGCCGGCATCCTGCGCGACAAGGCGTTCCACAACCTGACCCCGGAGCTGCTCGACGCGGTGCTGGAGGTGCACCTCAAGGGGGCCTTCCACGTGATCCGGCCGGCCTGGGTGAAGATGCGCGAGGCCGGCTACGGCCGCGTGCTGGTCACCGCCTCCAACGCCGGCATCCTGGGCAACTTCGGCCAGAGCAACTACGGCGCGGCCAAGATGGGGCTGGTCGGGCTGGCCCGGGTGCTCGCCCAGGAGGGCGCCCGCTACAACATCAAGGCCAACGTGCTCGCCCCGATCGCCCGGACCCGCATGACCGAGGAGCTGCTCGGTCCGCTCGCCCCCTTGCTCGACCCGGGCCTGGTCGCGCCCGTGGCCGCCTGGCTGGTGTCCGAGGAGTGCCCGGTCAGCGGCGAGATCTACTCGGCCGGCGGCGGGCGGGTGGCCCGCTTCTTCATCGGCCTCACCGAGGGCTACGCCAACCCGGACCTGACCCTGGAGGACGTGCGGGACCACTTCGCGCAGATCCGCGACGAGACCGGCTACTCGGTCCCAACCGGCGTCGCCGACGAGCTCTCCTCACTGGTCGAGCGCCTGCGGTAGCGGACCTCGGGAACGACCACGCCGAGGACCTCGGTGGTCCGCGACGCCCCGTCGGCGACCCAGCCGGCGATCTCGTAGAACCGGCGGGCGCGGGCGTTGGCCGGCAGGACCCACAGCACCGTCTCCTCGAGGCCGAGCCGGGCCAGCTCGGCCTGGGCGGCCTGAAGCAGGGCCCGCCCGGCGCCCGTCTGTTCGTCGGCGACCGTGGCCGGGCGGACGGCGGTCATCAGGACCGCACGGTGGACAGCAGGAGCACGAACAGGCCCCCGGCGACCAGCCGGTACCAGATGAACGGCCACAGGGTCCGGGTGCGGAGCAGGCGGATCAGGAAGGACACGGCCAGGAAGCCCGAGACCCCGGCGGCGACGGTCCCGGCGACCAGCTCGGCCGGGGTCTCGGTGGCCCCCGAGAGCTCGTCCAGCTTGAGGATGCCGGCGCCCAGGATGGCCGGGATCGACAGCAGGAACGAGAACCGGGCCGCCGTCCCGCGCGAGACGCCCTGGAACAGCCCGGCCGAGATCGTCACCCCCGACCGGCTGGTGCCCGGGACCAGGGCCAGAGCCTGAGCCAGGCCGATGCCGGCCGCCTTGGCCACTGGCAGCCGCTTCAGCTCCTCCTCGGCGTCGGCCGGGCCGGGTGGGGCCGCCGGCGCCGCCCGCCCGAACCGCTCGGCCCGGGTGCCGGTCCCCGCGCTGGCCGCCGGGACCGGGGCGGCGCGGCGGGCCCGGGCCCGGTCGTAGAGCTCGGCCGCGATCATGATCACGGTGGTCAGCACCAGCCAGACCGAGGCCCGTAGCGGCCGGGCCGTCTGCTCGTCGGCCCAGTCCTGGAGCACGAACCCGACCGCCGCCGCCGGGACCGAGGCCAGGGCGAGCAGGCCCAGCAGCCTTCGCCGGCTGGCCGCCTCCTCCCGGCCGAGCCGGCCAGGGGCGACCAGGCTGAGCACGAACGCCCACAGGTCCCTGGCGAAGTAGGCCACCACCGCGGCCAGGGTGCCGAAGTGCAGCAGCACCTCGAAGGCCAGGGTCGGGGTGGTGTAGCCCAGCAGCCGGGGCACGATCGACAGGTGGGCCGACGACGAGATCGGCAGGAACTCGGTGATCCCCTGCACGATCCCGAGGACGATGGCGCGGAGCACGGGGCCGGAGCCTTTCTGTCAGACCTCGAAGCGGGCGCCCTTGAGGGCGGTGGCGCACGGGCAGGTGCGCTCGGCGGGCACACTCGGCAGCAGGGCGAACAGGAGGTCCTTGAGCTTGGCGTTGTTCTCCTCGAACACCCGCACGACCTCGGAGTGGGAGACCGGCTCGACCCCGGGCATCCCCTCAAGGCCGACGTCGTAGTCGGTGATCAGCGAGACGTTCACGTAGCAGAGCTCGAGCTCGCGGGCCAGCAACGCCTCGGGGTAGCCGGTCATGTTGATGACCTTCCAGCCGTTGGACTGGAACCAGCGCGACTCGGCCCGGGTCGAGAACCTGGGCCCCTGGATGACCACCATGGTGCCGCCGTCGTGGGCGGTGATGCCCCTGGCCTCGGCCTCCTTGAGGGCGAGGGAGCGCAGCTCGGGGCAGTAGGGGTCGGCAAAGGAGATGTGGGTGGTCTCGGGGCCGTCGTAGAAGGTGTCATGGCGGCCCCAGGTCCTGTCCACCACCTGGTCGCAGATGACGAAGTGCCCGGGGGCGGCCTCGGCCTGGAGCGACCCGGCGGCGCAGGGGCCGATCACCCGGGTCACCCCCAGCTCCTTCATGGCCCAGAGGTTGGCCCGGTAGGGGATCTTGTGGGGCGGGTACTGGTGGCGGCGGCCGTGGCGGGGGAGGAAGGCGACCTTGCGGCCCTCGACCTCGCCGATCGCCACCTTGTCGGACGGGTCGCCGTAGGGCGTCTCGACCTTGTGCTCCTCGACACCATCGAGGAACGCGTAGAACCCGGAGCCGCCGAAGACCCCGAGCTCGGCCTGGGGACGGGCCATGACGCTCGCACCTTTCGACCGGCGGGGCGACCCCCCGCGAGGCGGCCGCCCGGCCGGCGGCCGCCGGCATGGTATCGGAGCGGAACCAGCCGCACCCCGGTCGTGTCGTCCCAAGTGGTCGCCGGCAGCCCGAGTGACGGGGCCAGCCTGGTCATGGCCGACCCGGTGGCCGCGCGGGTCCTGTCGCGCCGGCCGCTGGCGCCGGCCGGGTGGTCGTGTCCGTTCGCAGCGGCCGGGTGGTGGCGTCCTCAGACGAGCTGCTGCCGTACCTGCTGGACGACCCCGGCCCGGCCCGGCTGAGAGTCAGGCGCTCTTCTCGGCCGCCTTGGTCGTTGAGCTCGAGCTCCCGCCGTCCGAGGACGAGGTCTTGGAGGACGAGCTCGAGTCGGCGTCCGTCCTGGCCTTGTCGGCGCCGTCGGTCTTGCCGTCGGCCTTGCCGGCGGCGGAGGACCGGCCTCGCGAGTCGGTCCGGTAGAAGCCCGACCCCTTGAACACGATCCCGACCGGGGAGAAGACCTTGCGCAGGAGCCCCCCGCAGACGGTGCAGGTGGTCAGGTGCGCGTCCGAGATCGACTGCACCACCTCGGTGCGGTCGCCGCACTCGGTGCAGGCGTACTCGTAGGTCGGCATAGCCGGGATGATAGCAACGCGTTAGGCCTGGCCGCCGTCGGTGGCCGGGGGGCGGAAGCCGTCGGCCACGGCGGCCGCCAGCCGGACGTAGGCGCGGCGGGTGGCTGGGGCCAGCTCGTCGAGGACGATCTCGGCGCCGGTCTCCAGGTGGCGGTCGTACGGGATGCGGACCACCGCCCGGCAGCGGCGGGCGAAGTGCTCTTGGAGCTTGTCCACGTCGACCAGGCCGCGCTCGCGGACGCCGTTGATCACCACGACCGAGGAGCGGGCCAGCGCCCCGTGGCCGTGCTGGTCGAGCCAGTCGAGGGTCAGGCTGGCCGAGCGGGCGCCGTCGAGGCTGGGGGCGGCGACGACCACCAGCTGGTCGGCGGTCGGCAGGATGGCCCGCATGGCCGAGTGGAGCAGGCCGGGCCCGCAGTCGGTCAGGACCAGGGAGTAGAAGCGCTCAAGGACCACGGCCAGCTCGCGGTAGTCGTCCTCGCCGAACGCCTCGTCGCGGGCCGGGTCGGCCTCGGACGCGATCACCTCGAGGCGTAGGTCGGTCTGGGAGGCGTAGGCGCGGACGTCGGCGTAGCGCTCCAGCTTGTCCACGTTGGCCAGCAGATCGCTGGCCGTGCGGGTGGTGTCGCGGCGGATACGGTAGCCGAGAGTGCCCGGGTCGGGGTTGGCGTCGACGGCGACCACCCGGTCGCCGCGGTGCTCGGCGAAGACCGCGCCCAGGCAGGCGGTGGTGGTGGTCTTGCCGACCCCGCCCTTGAGGGCGACCACGGCGATCCGCTGGCAGCCGGCCACCGGCGCGCCGATCCGGGCGGCCAGCTCCTGGCGCTTGCGCTCGGCCGGCCCCGGCGCCGGCCGCACCCGGCCCCCGCTCACCTGGTAGACGACCGCCTGCCAGCCCTGCGTCGGGCCCCCCGGCGGCCGGGCCAGCAGCTGGTCGGTGCGCAGCTCCCCGCCCTTGGCCGCGGCCGG
>JASLBL010000032.1 GCA_030146615.1 Actinomycetes bacterium | reverse complement strand
GGGTGAGCAGCGGGGGCCGACCCCGCCGGCCTGAGCCTCAGCCCTCGGGGGCCGCCGGCACCCGGGGAGCCATAGGCCCAGGCGGATCGGCCTCGGTCGGGGTCGCGGCCAGGAGCCGGGCCCGGAAGCGGCGGGCGGTGGCCCGCAGAGCCGCCTCCGGCTCGACCCCGCTGGCCCGTGCAAGGGCGACCACCTCGAACAGCAGCGCCCCCACCGCCTCCTCCAGGGCCTCGGCCCGGGCGCCGGCCAGCTCGTCGAGCCGCTCACGGACCCGTTCGGGCGACCCGGCCCCCTCGGCCAGCCCGCCGTCGGGAGCCCGCTTCTGGAGCTTGGCCGCGAGCTGGAGCGCCGGCAGGGCCGAGGGGATCCCGGCCAGGGGGTCGGTGCGGCCCTCCTCCTCGCGCTTGATCGCCTCCCAGTTGCGGACCACCTCGCCGGCCGACGCCACCTGGAGGTCGCCGAAGACGTGCGGGTGGCGCCGGACCAGCTTCTCGGTGATCGCCCTGGCCACCCCGTCGACGTCGAACGCGCCGGCGTCCTCGGCCAGCTGGGCGTGGAACACCACCTGGAGCAGCAGGTCGCCCAGCTCCTCGCGCAGGTGCTCGGGGTCGCCCTCCTCGATCGCGTCGAGCACCTCGTAGGCCTCCTCGACCAGGTGCCGGGCCAGCGAGGCGTGGGTCTGCTCGCGGTCCCAGGGACAGCCGTCGGGGCCGCGCAGGCGGGTCTCGGTGGCGACCAGGTCGAGCAGGGCCGCCCCCTTGGGCTCCCCCACCGGGTAGACGGCCTCGACCTCGATGTGGCTGCGGGCGGCCCGGTCGGCGACCAGCTGCACCAGCGGCCCGTCGTTGACCGGCGGCAGCAGCAGGGTGGCCGTCCCCTCCCGCCGGACGTGGTCCAGCAGGGCGTCAGCCTGCCGCCTGGCCTGGGTCACCGCCTCCATGTCGAGGCCCTGGCCGACCAGCAGCAGGTCGCGGCCGGCGGGGCCGGTGTCGTCGGCCGGGGCCAGCACCTGCCAGGGGATCTCGGCCACCTCGAGGGCCGGCAGCGACGGGTGCTGGTCGTCCAGCAGCCACACCGGCCGGGCGGCGTCAAGGGCCCGCCAGGTCTGGGGCGGGAACAGCAGCGGCAGCCGCGGGCTGGACGCGACCAGCACCACCCGATGCACTGGGGTGCCTAGGGCTGCTGGGTCGGGGTGGGCCCGCCGAGGCCGGCGGTGGTGGTCGTGGCCGCGCCGGGGGCGGTCTCGCGCTCGATCACCTTGCCGTTCTCGGCGTCCCAGCGGCCGAAGCGGGGGTTGATGACGACGTCGGCCGACTTGACCTGCTCGTCGAACCAGCGCTGGACGGCCTGCTGGCGGCGGTCCTTGACGGCCGGCTCGAGCTTGGCCCGGAGCTCGTTGTCGAGCTTGGGCAGCCGCACCCCGACGACCTGGAGGACGTGGTAGCCGAACTGGGACTTGACCGGCTGGGAGATCGGCGACTCGCACGAGCCGCTGGTCTTGCCCTTGCAGTCGCCCTGGGCGGCCAGCTTGTACTCGGCCGTCTCGAACGGCTTGACGGTCGACCCCTTGGCGTTGAAGCCGAGGTCGCCGGCCTTGTCCTTGCTCTGGGTGTCGATCGAGTTCTTCTTGGCCACCGTGGCCCAGTCGCCACCCTGGACGAGCTCCTGGCGGACCCGGTCGGCGGCCGCCTTGTCCTTGACCAGGACGTGGCGGACGTGGACCTCGAGGAAGTCGTCCTTGCGCTCGTCGAGGGTCTCGCGGAGCTCGGCGTCGGGCGAGTACGGGACCAGCTTGACCGCGACCAGATCGACCGCCAGCTGGACCCGCTGCTGGGTGCGCAGGACCTCCTCGGAGATCTGCCGGGTCTGGAGCAGCTCCTCGTAGTTCTGGCCCTGGGCCGCCACCTGCTGCTTGAGCTGCTCCATGCGGGCGTCGACGTCGGACTCCTGGATCGACACGCCCTCCTTCTTGGCCCCGTCCAGGACCAGCTGGAACTGGATCAGGCCCTCGAGCGCCTGGCGGGTCGCCCCCTCGATGTCCTGGCCGGCCTGCTGGCCCTGCTGGGCGGCCTGCTGTTGCTGCTGGCCCAGCTGGGCCTTGGTCATCTCGGTGAGGCGGGCGGTCGGGATGCCGACGCCGTTGACCGTCGCCGCGTCCTGGTTGCGGACACCAAGGCCCGAGCAGCCGGCGGCGAGGACGGCGAGACACAGGACGAAGAACAGACGGCGCACGGACGACCTCACACGAACTCGACGACGACAATGCACCAGCATACCGGCGGGCGCCCCGCTCGGGGTGCGACAATGCGGCGATGACGAGCTACCAGCCGGCCCACGGCCGCTACGACACCATGCAGTACCGCCGGGTCGGGCGCAGCGGGCTCCTGCTGCCCGCGATCTCCCTCGGGCTGTGGCAGAACTTCGGCGGCGACCGGCCGTTCGAGACCCAGCGGGCGACCGTGCGCCGCGCCTTCGACCTTGGCATCACCCACTTCGACCTGGCCAACAACTACGGGCCGCCCTACGGCTCGGCCGAGGAGAACTTCGGCCGCATCCTCGCCACCGACCTGCGCGGCTGCCGGGACGAGCTGGTGATCTCGACCAAGGCCGGCTACGACATGTGGCCAGGGCCCTACGGCAACCACGGTTCGCGCAAGTACCTGCTGGCCAGCTTGGACCAGAGCCTGGCCCGCATGGGGCTGCCCTATGTCGACGTCTTCTACTCCCACCGCGTCGACCCGGACACGCCCCTGGAGGAGACCATGGGGGCGCTGGACACCGCCGTGCGCCAGGGTAAGGCGCTGTACGCCGGCATCTCCTCCTACTCGGCCGAGCGGACCCGGCAGGCGGCCGAGATCCTGCGCGGCCTCGGCACCCCGCTGCTGATCCACCAGCCGTCGTACTCGATGCTGAACCGCTGGATCGAGGACGACGGCCTGCTGGACGTGCTCGGCCAGGAGGGGACCGGCTGCATCGTGTTCTCGCCGTTGGCCCAGGGGCTGCTTACCGACCGCTACCTGGACGGCGTCCCCGAGGGCTCGCGGGCCGCCCGGCCGGGCACCCTCGACCGGGACCAGCTCAGCCCCGAGACCCTGGCCAAGGTCCGGGCCCTGAACGAGCTGGCCGGCCGGCGCGGCCAGAGCCTGGCCCAGCTGGCCATCGCCTGGACCCTGCGCGACCCGCGGGTCACCTCGGCCCTGATCGGCGCCTCCAGCGTGGCCCAGCTGGAGGACAACGTGGCCGCCCTCGACCGGCTCGACTTCGGCGACGACGAGCTGGCCGAGATCGACCGCCACGCCACCGACGCCGGCATCAACCTCTGGGAGGCCTCCAGCCGGGCCTAGCCGGCCGCCTCCAGGGCGGCCGAGACGACCGCCGTGGCCTCCTCCAGGATCCGCTCCAGGTGCCCGGTCCCGAGGAAGCTCTCGGCGTACACCTTGTAGACGTCCTCGGTGCCCGAGGGGCGGGCCGCGAACCAGCCGTGCTCGGTGACCACCTTGACCCCGCCGAGGGCGGCCCCGTTGGCCGGGGCGGTGGTCAGCACGTTGGTGATCGGCTCGCCGGCCAGCTCCGAGGCCTGCACGTCGCTGGCCGACAGCCGCTTGAGCACCGCCTTCTGCTCGGGGGTGGCCGGGGCGTCGACCCGGCGGTAGGCCGGGTCGCCGAAGCGGGCGGTGAGCTGGCGGTACTGGTCGCCGGGGTCGGCGCCCCGGCGGGCGGTCATCTCGGCGGCCAGCAGGCAGCAGACGATGCCGTCCTTGTCGGTGGTCCAGACGGTCCCGTCGCGGCGCAGGAACGAGGCCCCGGCGCTCTCCTCGCCGCCGAAGCCGAGCGAGCCGTCCAGCAGCCCGTCCACGAACCACTTGAACCCGACCGGGACCTCGTCCAGCCGCCGGCCCAGGTCGGCCGCGACCCGGTCGATCATCGAGCTGGAGACCAGCGTCTTGCCGACCCCGACCCGCTCGGCCCAGTCGCGCCCGCCACCGAAGAGGTAGGCGACCATGGCCGCCAGGTAGTGGTTGGGGTTGAGCAGGCCGGCACCCGAGGTGACGATGCCGTGGCGGTCGGCGTCGGCGTCGTTGGCGAAGGCCACGTCGAAGCGGTCGCGCAGGTCGATCAGCCCGGCCATGGCGTAGGGCGAGGACGGGTCCATGCGGATCTTGCCGTCCCAGTCGACGGTCATGAACCGGAAGGTGGGGTCGACGGCCTGGTTGACCACCTCCAGGTCCAGCCGGTAGTGCTCGGCAATGGCCGTCCAGTAGTCGACCGCGGCCCCGCCGAGGGGGTCGACGCCCAGGCGCAGCCCGGCCCCGCGGACCGCCTCCATGTCCACGATGGTGGCCAGGTCCTCGACGTAGGCGGCCACGTAGTCGTAGCGGCCGGCCCCGGGCGCGTCCGCGGCCTGCTCGGCCGGGACCCGCCGGACCCCGTCCAGCCCGGCCCGCAGCAGCCGGTTGGCCTCGTCCTGGACCCAGCCGGTGATGTCGGTGTCGGCCGGGCCGCCGTTGGGCGGGTTGTACTTGAAGCCGCCGTCCTCGGGCGGGTTGTGGGAGGGGGTGACGACGATGCCGTCGGCCAGGTGGTCGCGCCGGTCCCGGTTCCAGGTGAGGATGGCCAGCGACAGCGCCGGGGTCGGGGTCGGCCGGTCGCCCGAGTCGACCCGCACGTCGACCCCGTGGGCGGCCAGGACCTCGAGGGCGGTGCGCTGGGCCGGCTCGGACAGGGCATGGGTGTCGCGGCCCAGGAACAGCGGCCCGTCGATCCCCTGGGCCTCCCGATAGCGGCAGATGGCCTCGGTGGTGGCCAGGATGTGGGCCTCGTTGAACGACCCCTTGAGCGCCGACCCCCGGTGCCCGGAGGTCCCGAAGGCCACCTGCTGGCTGGCCTCGCCCGGGTCCGGCTGCTCCTCGTAGTACGCCTTGACCAGCCGGTCCACGTCCACCAGCATCGACGCCTCGGCCGGCCGCCCGGCCTGCTCGCTCACCGTCATCCGCTCACCCCGCTCCGAAGGCTCCTCGGGGTACGGTACCCATCTTGGGCCGGCGAATCCCTTGCTAGGACGCGGCTCGGCGGTGCTCGGGGCGGGTGGTGTCGGGCAGGGCGGGGGCGTCGGGGGCGCCGAGGATGCCGGTGAGGAGCTCGCACAGCCAGGTGGGCAGGTTCGTGCCCTCCTTGGGGAGCGGGACCAGGAGGGTGCGCTCGGCCTGCTTCCAGACGGCGCCCGGGTAGAGGCGGTCGAGGCGGACCTGCTTGGACTCGGGCAGGTCGTCGACCGGGGTCAGGCGGGCCCGGCCGCCGAAGCAGACGACCTCGGTGAGGCCGACGGCGGTGGCCTGGGCCCGGACCCCGGCCAGCTGGAGCAGGTTCCGGACCGGGGGCGGGGGCGGGCCGTAGCGGTCGGCGAGCTCGGCCCCGAGAGCCTCGACCTCCTCGACCACCCGGGCCCCGCCGAGGCGGCGGTAGGCCTCCAGGCGCAGCCGCTCCCGGGGCACGTAGGCGGCGGGCAGGTGGGCGTCCACCGGGACCTCCAGCTTCAGCTCCTTGGGGGCCTCGATGGGACGGCCCCGGAGCTCGGCCACGGCCTCGGCCAGCAGCTGCATGTACATGTCGTAGCCGACCAGGGCGACGTGGCCCGACTGGTCGGCCCCGAGCAGGTTGCCGGCGCCGCGGATCTCGAGGTCCTTCATGGCGATGGCCATGCCCGAGCCGAGGTCCTGGTGGGTGGCCACGGTGGCCAGCCGCTGGTGGGAGGTCTCGGTGATCGACCGCTCGGGCGGGTAGAACAGGTAGGCGTAGGCCCGCTCGCGCGAGCGCCCGACCCGGCCCCGCAGCTGGTAGAGCTGGGCCAGGCCGAGGGTGTCGGCCCGGTCGACGATCAGGGTGTTGGCGGCGGGGATGTCGATGCCCGACTCGATGATGGTGGTGCTGACCAGGACGTCGTACTGCTTGTCCCAGAAGTCGAGCATCACCCGCTCCAGCTGGTCCTCGCTCATCTGGCCGTGGGCGATTGCCACCCTGGCCTCGGGGATGGCCTGACGGACGTCGTAGGCGACCCGGTCGATGGAGTCGACCCGGTTGTGGACGAAGAAGGTCTGGCCCTCGCGGAGCATCTCGCGGCGGATGGCGTTGGCCACCGTGCCCTGGTCGTAGGCGCCGACGAAGGTCAGCACCGGGTGGCGCTCCTCGGGCGGGGTCTCCATCACCGACAGGTCGCGGATGCCGGAGATGGCCATCTCCATGGTCCGCGGGATCGGGGTGGCGGTCAGGGTGAGCACGTCGACCTCGGTCCGGAGCTGCTTGAGGTGCTCCTTGTGGCCGACTCCGAAGCGGTGCTCCTCGTCGACCACGACCAGGCCCAGGTCGGACCACTTGGCGTCGGCGGACAGCAGCCGGTGGGTGCCGATGACCACGTCGATGGTGCCGTCGGCCATGCCGGCCACGACCGCCTCCTGCTCCTGGCGGGACTGGAAGCGCGACAGCACGGCCACCTTGACCGGGAAGGGGGCGAACCGCTCGGAGAACACGGCCATGTGCTGCTGGGCCAGCAGGGTGGTGGGCACCAGCACGCCGACCTGCTTGCCGTCCATGACCGCCTTGAAGGCGGCCCGGACCGCGACCTCGGTCTTGCCGTAGCCGACGTCGCCGCACAGCAGCCGGTCCATCGGCACCGGGGCCTCCATGTCGGCCTTGATCTCCTCGATGGCGGTGAGCTGGTCGGGGGTCTCGGTGAACGGGAAGGCATCCTCGAGCTCGCGCTGCCAGGGGGTGTCGGGGCCGAAGGCGTGGCCCGGGGAGGCCATCCGGGCCGAGTACAGCCGGACCAGCTCGGCCGCCATCTCGCGGACCTTCTTGCGGACCCGGGCCTTCTGGCGGTCCCACTCGCGGCTGCCCAGGCGCGACAGCTTGGGGTGCTCCCCGCCGACATAGCGGCTGATCAGCTCGACCTGCTCGCTGGGCAGGTACAGCTTGTCGCCCTGGTCGTAGGCCAGGACCAGGTAGTCGCGCTCGGCCCCGCCCACGCTGCGGTGCTCCATGCCGACGTAGCGGCCGATGCCGTGGACGGCGTGGACGACGATGTCGCCCGGCTGGAGCTCCTCCAGGGCCAGCTGGCCGCCGGCGTGCTTGGCCCGGCGGCGACTGGAGGGCATGCGGGCCTGCTCGCGGGTCTGGCGCCTGGTCCCGTACAGGTCGCCCTCGGCGACCAGGGCCAGGCGCAGCGACGGCAGCCGGAACCCGGTGAGCAGCGGGGCGGTCCCGACCAGCACCCCGGGGGCGGGCTGGGGCGGCAGCTCGGCGGTCAGGTCGGGGACGGTCAGGCCCTCCTCGCGCAGGACCTCGACCAGCCGCTGGGCCGGGCCGGCGCCCTCGGTGCAGAGCAGCAGCGTCGAGCCGGCGGCGACCAGGTCGCGGGCGTCGGCGGCGACCCGGGTGACGTTGGCCCGGTAGGGCTCGATCGCGTGGGCGTCGACGCGGACGGCGGCGGCCTCCCCTGAGTCGAACGGCCCCAGCCGCGCCACGGCCCGGCCGGCCCCCTCCAGCACCTCCTCCAGCGGCAGGTAGGCGACGCCCTCGACCGGGGCGGTGGCGCCCTCGGCGGCGCTGCCCCAGGACGCCTGGGCGGCCTCGTCGGCCTGGCGGCGGACCTCCTCGGCCCGGTCGAGGGTCCGCTTGGGGTCGACCAGCACCAGCACGGCGTCATCGGGGAGGTAGGCCGGCAGGGGCTGGAGCTGGTCGAACAGCAGCGGCAGCAGCGACTCGACCCCCTCGACGTCGAGGCCCTCGGCGACCTGGGCGAGCAGGTCACCGGCGCCCGGGAACTCGGCCGCGAGCTGGCGGGCCCGGCTCCGCTCGGCCTCGCCGAGGCGGACCTCACGGCACGGCCACGCCTCGACCTCGGGCAGCCCGGTCAGGGAGCGCTGGCTGGAGACGGCGAAGGAGCGGATGCTCTCGACCTCGTCGCCCCAGAGCTCGACCCGGACCGGGTGGTCCTCGCCGGGCGGGAAGAAGTCGACCAGCCCGCCCCGGACGGCCACCTCGCCGCGGCGCTCGACCATGTCGGTGCGGGTGTAGCCGGCGGCGACCAGCCGCTCCAGCAGCTCCTCGAGCTCGACCCGGTCGCCGGTGGCCACCCGCACCGGGTCGACCGCGTCCAGCCCGGGGGCGAGCGGCTGCATCATCGCCCGCGCCGGCACGGTCAGCAGCCGCAGGCCATCATTCCCGGGCTGGCTCAGCCGGTGGAGCAGACGCAGGCGGGTGGCGACGGTCTCGGAGCGGGGCGAGAGCCGCTCGTGCGGCAGGGTCTCCCAGGCCGGGAAGGTGGCCGCCGAGTCGGGGCCGAGGAAGGCGGCAACGTCGGCCGCCAAGGCCTCGGCGTCGGCGGTGGTGGCGGTGGTGACGACCACCAGCCGCCCGCCGGCATGGGCGACCCCGGCCAGCAGGAACGCCCTGGCCACGTCGGGAACGACCACCTCGGCCCGGGGGGCGTCGTCCTGGGCCTCCAGGGCGCCGAGCAGCTCGGCGAAGGCGGGGTCGTCGGTCCAGCGGTCGAGCAGGGGGGTGAGGCGCACAGATGTCCTTTGCAGCGGCAGCACAGTCGGGTAGCCCCCGACGGCCGCAGCCGGGGGGCTCCCGCTCTGTCAACGTCCAGGCTACCGCAGCATTCCGACAGTCAGCCGGCCAGGCCGAGGTGGGCCTGGAGGGCGTCGAGGACCTCGCCCCAGCCCTCCTGGTAGGCGGCGCGGGTCTCGTCGTCGATGGGGCCGACGGCGTGGTGGGACAGGCGCACCAGGGTGCCGCCGTCGCGCTCGGACAGCTCCATGCTCCACACGGCGGTCACCGGGACCCGCATGCCCATCGGGCCGGTGCAGGACAGCAGGTCGGGCCGGCGGATGCCGGTGACGGTGGCGTACAGCGCGCCGTCGCCGTCGCCCCAGTCCTCCCAGAACCGGCCCCCGACCCGTGGCTCCAGGTGCACGGCCGCGCCCTCCCGGAAGGCGTGGGGCCACCACTCCCCCATCCGGCACAGCGCCTCGAACACCTTGTCCCGCGGTGCGGCCACCATCAGCTCCTGCTGGACCTCCAGGGTCGTGGTCATCTCCGCTCCTTCCTGCCGCTCGGCCGTCTCCTTGAGCCGGAGCAGCGACTCGGCCCAGCGGTCGGCGTGCGGGCGCATCCAGCGCTCGTAGGCCTCCCGCAGGGGCACCCCGTTGAGGTGGTTCCAGCGCTCCCGGCCGCGCCGCCGCACCACCACCAGCCCGGCCGACTCCAGCACCCCCAGGTGCTTCATGACCGCGAACCGCGACACCTCGGGAAAGGCCCCGCTCAGCTCGCCGGTGGTCCGGGCCCGGTCGGCCAGCAGGTCCAGGATCGCCCGCCGGGTCGGGTCGGCCAGCGCCTTCCAGACCATGGCGGTGCCGTCGCCGTTCATGTGACTACATGGTCACATGACAGTCGGCCTGTCAACCCTCAGTCCACCGGCGGGAGCTGGGGGACGACCACCCCGAGGTCGAGGTTGCCGCCGGTGATCACGGTGCCGACCCGGAGGCCGGCGAGGTCGCCGGCCTTGCCGGCCAGGAGGGCGGCGATGGTGGCGGCGCCGGCCGGCTCGGCCACCACCTTCATGCGCTCCATGACGAACCGGACCCCGGCCAGGAGCTCGGCCTCGGTCAGGACCACGACCTCGTCGACCAGGTCGCGGAAGAGGGGGAAGGTGAGGGGGCCGGCGAAGGGGGCGCAGAGCCCGTCGGCGACCGAGTGGGCGACGATCGGGACCGGGCGGCCGGCGGCCAGGGCGGCGGTCATGGCGGCGGCGCCCTCGGGCTCGACCGCGACCACCCGGCAGCCGGGGTTGGCGTCGCGCACGGCCAGGGCGGTGCCGCAGGTGAGGCCGCCCCCGCCGACGCTCACGATCCAGACGTCGACCGGGCCGGCGTCCTCCACCAGCTCCAGGCCGACGGTGCCCTGGCCGGCGACGATCTCGGGGTCGTCGAAGGGGTGGACGAAGGTGAGGCCGCGCTCGCGCTGGAGCCGCTCGCACTCGGC
>JASLBL010000676.1 GCA_030146615.1 Actinomycetes bacterium | reverse complement strand
ACCAGATCCCCGGCGACTACGCCACCCAGGTCCGCACCGGCGTCAACGCCGGCATCGACATGTTCATGGAGCCCTTCAGCTACCAGGACTTCGAGACCACCCTGCTGGCCGAGGTGGCCGCGGGCCGGGTCTCGGAGGGCCGGGTCGACGACGCCGTCCGGCGCATCCTGACCAAGAAGTTCGAGCTCGGCCTGTTCGAGCGGCCGTTCACCGACCGGACCCACCTCGACGAGGTCGGCTCGGCCCCCCACCGCGCCCTGGCCAGGCAGGCCGTCGCCAGGTCCCAGGTGCTGCTGAAGAACCGCGGCAGGCTGCTGCCCCTGTCCGGCGAGGAGCGGATCTACGTGGCCGGCAGCAACGCCGACGACATCGGCAACCAGGCCGGCGGCTGGACGGTGGCCTGGCAGGGCCTGTCGGGCGACATCATCCCCGGCAACACCATCCTGGAGGGCATCCGCCAGGTCGCCCCGGACGCCCAGGTGACCTACAGCGAGGATGCCTCGGCCCCGACGGCCGGCAGCGACGTCGGCATCGTCGTGGTGGGCGAGACGCCCTATGCCGAAGGGCTTGGCGACGTCGGCGGAACCCAGTCGCAGGACAGCGACGTGCCGGGGGAACCCAAGACGATGCGCCTGTCGGACGCCGACCGCACCGCCGTCGACCGGGTCTGCGGCAGCATCGACCGGTGCGTGGTGCTGGTGGTCGCCGGGCGCCCGCTGATCGTCACCGGGCAGCTCGCCGAGATCGACGCGCTGGTCGCCTCGTGGCTGCCGGGCAGCCAGGGCGAGGGCGTCGCCGACATGCTGTTCGGCAAGCGGCCGTTCACCGGCCGGCTGCCCCAGACCTGGCCAAGGAGCGTGGCGCAGGAGCCGATCAACGTCGGCGACCGCGACTACCGGCCGCTCTTCCCCTACGGGTGGGGCCTGCGCACCTGAGCCGACCCAACGCAGGGGACCACCCACTGGTAGGAGAACTTGGCCACCTTCAGGATCAGGTTGGTCTCGGCGCCGGTCACCCCCTTGAGCGCGCCGAGCTTGTTGGAGACGAAGTCCAGCAGGTGCTCCTGTTCCGGGTGGCCGTGTCAGGGCGCCGAGAGCAGGAGCCCTCATTCCTCATCGTCATCATCTGGAGGGACCAGGCCGAGCACGCCGCCCAATCGCTGAGCAGGGGCAGCCGGGTCGTGGTCCTGGGCCGGCTCCAGCAGCGCAGCTCGACCGCCGAGGACGGCAGCGCCCGCTCCACCGTCGAGGTCGTGGCCGACGAGCTGGGCCCGAGCCTCCGTTGGGTGACGGCAACGACGACCAGGGCGACGAGGAGCCAGGACCAGTAGCCGGTCGACCATGCGATGCGGCGGTGCGGGACGCGGGCGAAGCATGCTCGCGTTCCGCCCCGTCGTGTCCGTGCTGGTGAGGTTCGTTGTGAGGAGTTTCTCTACGAACTCAAGGCCGGCCTTGCGGGCGGCCGCCTGCGGCGGCCGTCCTCGGCCGGCAACGACACGACGGGAACCCGATAAAGCACCTCACCCTCACGGACCCTGGTGCCATGGAAGCAAGCGCAGATGACGACATCGTGCTCACCGATCAGGGAGAATAGGAGTATGGAAACGCCACACTCACCCACCACCGATGAGATTGAACTGAAGACTTGGGTGGAGCTAATTGCCTGGCTCCGGGCAGGCACTCCCGGCGTCATCTGGAGAGGACAACGCTGCTATTCCTGGTCTCTGCGTACGTCGCTCGAACGCGCAACCGCAGGTCGCAGCAGTTACGAGGTCGAGCAGGCCGAGCAGCAATCCATTAGCTGGTTCCGGGCACATGCCTGGACGCGATTGACTAACCCGCCGGATGACAAGGATCTGCTCAGCTGGCTAGTCACCATGCAGCACTACGGCGCGCCGACCAGGCTCTTGGACTGGGCCGAGTCGCCGTTTGTAGCCGCGTACTTCGCCTACTCCGAGATGCTTCCGGAACAGAACGACCCCGCGGCCCTTTGGGCCCTTCAATCCACGGCTTGCCGGCAAGCGGTGGGAAAGCTTGAACCAACTCCGCGAGATGACTTTCACCGCCAGACGGTGACCACCTACGGCGAAGGCGGCTACGACCCGAATAAACCCGGTGGGAACGTGGTCGAGCACCGAATTCCCGCAGAAGAGGAACCCTGGGACAGCCGAGAGAACCGGTTGATAAGAACGGCAATAAAGCACAAAGTTCGTATGCCCTTGCCCGTCGTACCAGCTCATCCCGACGCTCGGATGACTGCACAGCAGACGGTTCTCACTGTCCAGCCAAATCTCGAACACGGCATCCCCTTCCCGCTGACCTACGAGGCGGCGATGATGTCTGGCAGCTCGGTCGAACCGGGGCCGCACGGAGCGTCACTGCTTCAGAAGATCAAGCTGCCATCAGCCTGGCGTCCTGAGGTCCTAGAGACTCTCCGAGTGATGGGCATAACAGATGCGAACCTGTTCCCTGGTCTCGACGGCATCGGGCGCCAGACGACTCGAATGCTCAGAGAGAGCTGGTTCACGGTCCGTACGTCTCTTGAGGCGATGTAGCGTATCGGGGAGCGGTGCGAGCCATGTCGCCCTCGTCGCCCGTGCCACCCACGTGCCACAACCGGCGGACAAGCCCGGTACCGAGCGGACAGCCACGGTCACCTTCTTCGGCCCCATGGGCTCGGCGTCTGTCGCTCGACCAGCATGAACGCATCCCCCGAATGTGCCTGATAAGCATGAGGTCAGGGTGGAGCGCCGAGATCGTCGACCACCGATTCGCCCAAGGCTGCTCAGCGGGCACCTGTTCATACATGCGGCTAATCGTTAGATTCCCCCCTAGTCGGATTGGTCGCTGGAGGCCCAAGCGTCCAGCATGAGGAGGGAGCCGGTCATGCCCATCTACCTGAGCCTGGATCAGATCCAAGGAGACGTAACCGCTGCGGGGTATGAGGGCCAGATCGAGCTCATGTCCTTCTCGCATGGCCTGTCGCTTCCCCAGTCGACCACAGATGGCGTGAGCGGCAAGCTTTCCGTGGCCGAGATCACCGTGACCAAGGCAACCGACCGTGCCTCGGTGCGGCTCATCGAAGCAGCCGTCATGGGGAAGGTGTTCGCCAAGGCTAAGATCGCATTCGCCAGCACCGACCAAGACAGGTTCGTCGCGTACCTTGTGGTCGAGCTGACCAACGCCCGAGTCTCTTCGGTGGCCATATCGTCGGGCGGCGACCGGCCGGTGGAGCAGTTGTCGCTGGTTTGTGAGCAGATTCGCTGGACCTTCGAACCTGGAGCGCGCGAGGCGGTCACGTTCGGCTGGGACCTTCTCAATCAGAAAGCCCTTCCCAGCTAGGACCGAGATCATAGTCGTCCAGCACTCGGTGGCACTACAGCGACACTGTCGTCGGGCCCTAGAAGCCTGACCGTACGCCATGAACTGAAGAGGCGCCTCCGGCGGCACCGAATGCAGTTGCTGGTCCACGTTTGGTCCACACCCCATCGGAACCGAGCGGTTCGCAACGGTCTCCAGCGGTCCATCGTTCGCGCAGGTCGCACATGCGATCCTGCGGAAACAGGCCCGTGTCCAGATCTCTGATAAGGATGAGGTCCCAGGTTCAAGTCCTGGCAGGCCCACCAACCATTCCCCCAGCTCGCGCGCATCCCGGCGAATCATCGACGGCGCCCCTTCCGACCAGACTGGCCGGTTCGTGCCACCCGCGTGCCACTACCACCGCCAACCGGGTCCTCTGAACGCGCCGATGCTGCCTGGACCAGCTCGTCCAAGGCGGCGGCGATGGCGGCATCCCGGCCGGCCATGACGTGCTGGTAGCGCAGCGCCGCGGCCGAGGAGGAGTGCCCCATCCGCACCATCAGCTCTCGGGTGCTGGCACCGGCGGCGACCGCCAGGGTGGCGGCGGTGTGGCGAAGGTCATGGAAGCGCAACCCTCCACCCCGGCGGCTCGGGTGGCCGGGATCCAGACCCGGCGGGTGAAGTTGCTGCGCCGGATCGGCCCACCACGCTCGGCCGAGAACACCAGCCCGTCCGGGCCGGGGTCGGCGTAGCCGCTCAGGTGCTCAGCCAACGCCTCGGCCGCGACCGTGGGCAAGGTCACCGTGCGCATGGCAGCGCCGGTCTTGGTCGGGCCGACCGCGAGCCGACCCCGGACCTCCAGGAGCTGCTCGGCCACGGTGATCCGGTGGTGCAGCAGGTCCACCCGCTTCACCCGGAGGCCGGCCAGCTCCCCCCAGCGCAGACCGGTGTAGGCGGCGACCAGGACCAGCGCCCGGAACCGCGGTGGGATGGCGTCGGCCAGGGCCGCGACCTCGGCCACGGTGGCAAAGCGCATCTCCGGAGCTGGCTCGGCGGCGGCCCCTCGGATGGTGCAGGGGTTGCGGGTCAGGTAGCCGCTCTCAACGGCCGTGCCCAGGATGCGGGACAGCAGCCGGTAGGCCTTGGCCCGCGTGCTCGCTCCTACGCTGTCGCGTTCCAGCTTGGCCAGCCAGGCCCGGACGGCCATCGCGTCCAGGTCGGCCAGCGGCATCGGGCCGAAGGTGGGTAGCAGGTAGCGGCGCAGCAGGTTGCGGTAGGTCGCCCGGGTGTTGGCCCGCAGGTTGACCGTGGTGGCCTCCCAGCGAGCAGCCCACGCCGCGAAGGTCGTGCGGCCGAGCCGAGGGTCGCTCCACTGGCCTCGACTCAGGTCGGTCTCGACCTGGGCCAGGTGCCGGGTCGCGTCAGTCTTGGTGGCGAAGGTCTCCGGGGCGGTGTGCTGGCGGCCGTCGCTGGTCTGATAGCGAACTTGCCAGCGGCCAGATGGCAGTCGGCGCACGCTCCCAAATCGGCGGCGACGCATCACGCACGCAGCCGACTGTCAGCTTCGACCCGGCCGGTGGCAACGAAGTTGCTCAGATCGTGCTCGGAGATACGGACGTGGCGGCCGAGCTTGACGTAGGCGATGCGGCGCTCCAACACCAGCCGGCGCACGAACCGCGCGCTTGTGCCCAGCCGCTCGGCGGCCTGCTCGACGGATAGCAGCGTGTCCAACTCAGGTGTCCTCCCCTCGCCTACGCGGTCAGGAAGCAGCAGATGCGGTTGTGGTGGTCAACTCCTCCCAGGCCACCCGTCGCTGTTCGCGAGCCCGAGCGGCGGCCGAGAGCGCCAGCCAGCGCTCCCCCTCGGTCTCGTAGCCGGCGCCGACATAGACCCAGGAGGCAACGACGATCACGGCCTGGTCGTCCTCGGGTCGGCCCCAGGCGTCCAGGGGCAGGTCGCCCGAGGCACGGCGGCGTTTGGCGAAGGCGACCCGGGCCCGCCGCAACACGGTGAAGGTGGTCGAGTAGCGGCGGCTCTTGGTCGACCAGTGTCCGCCGAACCCGAGCATGTGCGCCCAGGCCCGGAACCGCAGCCCTTCCAGCTCGGGGCGGCCGCCCAGCTCCCAGCAGGCCCGAACGAGCGCAGCCACATGCGCCGGGAGCTTGTCGAGGCGCTCCAGGTCCTCAGCGTCAGTTAGGCGCCGGTCGAGACCGCTACCGAAGCTCTCGGTGGCTTTGGTGGCGTACTTGGCGATGTACCCAGCGACCTGCTCGGCCGACAACTCCCCGGCCTGGTCGCTGTCGCGGGTGATGTTGTGGACGTCGAGTTGCTCGCCCCACCGGGCATACCGGCCCGGTCCGCCATCCTCCAGGGGCGGGCAGGGCACGGTGACGGCCGGGACCGCCTGCTTGAGGGCGTCCTCGAGCAGGTCGGCGGTGAACGGCTCTGGTGGTGGGGCCAGGCAGCCCGGGCAACGACAGTCGGTGGCGGCGTCCAAGCGAAGGACCGCGTGGAAATGGATCGCCCCGCGCCGCTGGAACTCGGCCACCTTGGCATAGGAGATGCGGACCAGCCGGCGCAGCTCCCCCTCTTGGAGGCCGACCAGCCGACCGACGGCACGGTGGACAGCGATGGTGGTCCGCCGCCACAGCTCCGGCGCCAGCGCGTTCCACAGCACCTGCGCCGCCGCCTCATAGCAGCCAGGACATAGCGGCTCCCCCAGCCGAGGGGTCGTCCTCGGCATGGCGGTGCCAGCAGCCATCCCGGAGGCCGTGGGGGCAGCGAGCGCCCTGCCGGTGGGGATGGCAGGGCAGCACCAGCCGCCCCTGCGCCTTGCGCGCGTGGACCCGGCCGAACGAGGGCGCCGTGAAGGTCACGAACAGCCGAGGATGCTCAGCGACCGTCTCGGGGATGCCCTTGCCGCCCTTCAGCCCAGCGGCGAGGAGCTGGTAGGCATCAGCCCGGTAGGTGGCCGCACACGACGGGCAGCGCGACTCGCGGCGGGTGCCGCATGCCTTCAACAGCACTCCGTCCGGCTCCCGCTCCGAAGTCGTACACGGTGCGGACCTCGCCGGTCGTGCGGTCGGCGTGCTCCACGCGGCCGGTCAGGCGGATCGGGTGGTGGCAGTAGCCGGCCTGGGCGACCAACTCGGCCCAGCGGTCATAGCCGTGACCGGCTCGGTCGACGACCTCGGCGAGCACGCCGGGAAGCAGCTCGCCCACCCGGGCCGGCTCGGTCACGCCACCTCCCCAGGTCCCGGCATCCCGAGCACCACCCGCAGCCCCGGCGCCTGCTCGGCCAGCAGCACGGTCGGATCAGCCCGGAGTCCAGCCGTTGCCCGGATGATGGCGGCGACCTGGTGCTGGTCGACCTGGGGCGTCCGCACCCGGTGGAACCCCGGCCGGGCCGGCAGGCTCGTCACCGCCACCCCCACATAGGCCGGGTCATTCAGCAGGACCGGGGAGGCGTCGGGATGCTGGCGGATCTCCTCACCCAACGCCGCCACCGCCCCGTCCAGAGTGCGGGTGGCGAAGGAGATGGCGACCTGGCAGTTGTCGCGGATGCGGGTCGGGATCGCATCCCCGGTGGCTCGTTGGGTGAGGAGCATGACCTGGATGGCGACGTTGCAGCCCTTGCGGATCAGCTCCTCGACCAGCCTGCTCAGCTCGGCGACCAGGGCGTTGTGGGCCTTGACCTCTGGTGAGGTGCCTTTGCGCTCGTGGAAGAAGGTGTGCGCCTCGTCGATCACCACCACGACCAGCGGCCACGAGGGTGACGGCCCGAGGTGCCAGGCGTCGGTCACGCCCAGGACCTGCGCAATGGCGCCCTGGCGATCCAGCATCAGCCGGTGCACACGGCGCAGCACGTCCCGCACCCGGTCAAGGTCGTCCTTGGCTGATAGCCAGGCGCGGGGCATCAGTCGGTCATAGTCAGGACCGCCTTTGCCATCGACCAGCACGAACTGGACGGCGCGGGAGGGGGCGAGCTGGCCGAGGAAGTGGGCGACGAGCATGGTCTTACCGAACCCGGCCAGCCCAGCCACGACCATGCCGGACACCTCGGCCAGCCGGACCATGACGAGGCTGCCGTCCTCGGACCACCCCAGCCACCACGAGGACAGCGACGAAGGGGCTAGGCCGGACAGGTCGACTCGGGCGGGAGCCAGCAGCGGGTCGCGATGCAGGCCGCGCAGCCGGATCAGGCCCGGCCCTTGTTGCTCGGCTCGGACGGCCACACAGCCCCAGGTGTCGGCCAGATAGGCGGCGGCGCGCTGGTAGTCGACCAAGCTCGCGCCGGCGATGGCCGAGACGGTGGCGGTCACGCCTTGGCCGTCGGCGATGAACTCGGCGGCGGGGAAGCGGTGCTGGCGGGTCCACTGATCCCGGTAGCCGAGGCCGAGGGTCTAGGCGAGCAGGGGCCACTCGGCCGCCAGTCGACGCGCCTGGCGGGTGTGCTGGCGGGTGGCGGCCTGCTGGGGATGGCGGCGGGCCTGGCGAGCGCGGAGTCGGCGGCCAAGCAGGCAGCCGGCAAGAGTGACCGTGCCGCCGACCAGGGCCAGCAGCATTGACAGGCCGACGACGGTGGCCAGCATCCGCCACGCCCCCCTTCAGCGGGTCCACAGGGGTCGGCGGCGACGAGCGATCAACAGCCCGTCACAGCAGCGCTCGACCAACTCCCCGTCGCCGTCCTCGGCCAGGTCGGGATGCAAGCAGCGGGCTGTGCCAGCCGGTAGCACACGCCGGGCAGTCAGGCTCGTCGAGCGCGGCCGGATACCGGGCAGGGACAGTAGGATCGAGTCGCATCATCGGCTCCACTCCTGATGCAAGGGCCAGGTGTTGACGCACCTGGTCTGGTGGGCGGAGGGGACCGGGCCGCTACCACGGACTCCGGTCCCCTCCCTCACGGTCGCTTGGGCGGCACCTCCTCTCCGGTCAGCTGCCCTTGGCCTGGGCCACGACCGGCTCGACCCGGGCCGCTCGGAAGGCGACCCCGGAGCGGTCGTTCATCGACCAGGGGCTGGGCGACCAGGCCAGTGACCTTGACCGGGTGGCCCTGACGGATGCCCGAGGGCATGCCCGGGACCTTGACGGCCAGGATCTCGGCCTCGCCCTCGCCCAGGGCAATGAGCTGCACGACGTAGAGCGGCTCACCGTTCTCGTCGGCCCGGGGCTGCTTGGTGTCGAACGCCAGGAGCGGCTGTGGCTCCAGGCCGCACAGGAACGCGATCGCCGACGTGTCCACTGGGAGCTTCATGCTCTCCTCCTTCTCCGGACGATCCGGACCGAACGTGAGCGGGGTCTGCCAATGTAGACGTAGAGTGTGCCTGATACGGCAGACAGTCAAGTCCCATATGACACAATGAGTGCCGGAAGCGGCAGTTGCGGGATGCCAGTTAGGTCAATCATGCTGCCTAGATGGACATCTCCGACGTCCTCAGGTCCCGGCGCGCTGCGCTCGGCCTCTCCCAAGCCGAGCTTGCCAAGGCCGCCGGCGTCAGCCTTCGGCAACTCGCTCGCTACGAGGCTGGAGACCAGCAGCCCGTCCTCTCCGCCGCCGTTGCTCTAGCCGACGCCCTCGGCATCTCGATGGACCAGCTGGCCGGGAAGGTTAACTACGACCTCGACCTCTCCGGCGACTGGTGGTGCGCCTGGCAGACGTGGAAAGACGGCGCCCCCCGTATCGATACCCATCCCCTGGAAGTGCATCAGCGAGGCGAGGTGCTCCAACTCAACGCGGAGCGTGCGGTGCCAGTCGCGGAAGGCAGCTACCGCTGGCGAGGCGAGCTGCGTCTGTGGGACAACGAGGCGCTGATTGGCTGGTATCGCTCAACCGACGCCGCCGTGCGATCCAAGGGCACCTTGTACCTCGCCCTCCACCAGCACGGCACCTATGCGTGGGGCCGCTGGGTCGGCATGAGCTACGACGGTCCCGTGGTCACCGGCTGGGGTGCCATCGCCCGCACCGAGGAGCAGGTCCACCAGATCGTGGTCGACCTCATCAAATCCGAGCCCTCATGACCCACCACCGCAGCCGCCTCTTGCAGTTCGTCATCGACGTCGACGACCTCGACCGTGGGGTCGCGTTCTGGTCGGCCGCCCTCGACGCCACCGAAGAACCGCTGTCTGAGAAGAGCCGCCCCATCTACCGACTACTCCGACTCCCCGACGCCGAGATCCGGGTGCTGCTCCAGCGCACCGACGACGAGAAGGTATCCAAGGAACGGATGCACCTCGACTTGGAGACCGACGATATTGAGGCCGAGGTCCAACGCCTGGAGGCGCTGGGCGCGACCCGCTATGACCACCAGCAAGAGCGCGGCTTTGACTTCTGGGTCATGCGCGACCCCTGGGGCAACGAGTTCTGCGTGCTCCACCCGAACTTCCCCGAGCTGCTCGCCCGGCGCCGTCCATGGCCTACCTAGTGCATCCACGCACTAGT
>JASLBL010000675.1 GCA_030146615.1 Actinomycetes bacterium | reverse complement strand
CCCCGGTGAGCGGGCAGAGATCGTCGTGGCCATGCAACCCGGCGAGAACGTGGTGCTGCGGTCCTACCCGCCGGCACTTGGCGTGGACGGCACCACCAACCGGCAGGCCGGCGGCGAGGACCCCTTCGGCGTCTTGGAGCTACGAGCCGGGGCCACCCTGGAGCGCTCGCCGCCGGTACCGGACCGGCTCGTCGAGGTTCCGCGTCTCAACCCGGCCGAGGCCGCTGAGACCCGGCACTTCGAGTTGCGCTCGCGCCGCATCAACGGCCAGGAGATGGACATGAACCGGATCGACGAGGTGGTCACCGTCGACACCACCGAGATCTGGCAGGTCGAGAACGGGCACGGGCAGATCCACAGCTTCCACGTCCACGACGTCCAGTTCCAGGTGCTCGACATCGACGGCACACCGCCGCCTCCAGAGCTGTCCGGCTGGAAGGACACCATCTTCCTGCCGCCGCGCATCCCGATCCGGCTGATCATGCGGTTCACCGACTACGCCGACCCGAGCGCACCGTACATGTTCCACTGCCACCTGCTGCGGCACGAGGACGAGGGCATGATGGGCCAGTTCGTCGTGGTCGAGCCCGGACAGGAACCAGCCTCATCCGATCAGTAGGAGGCGAGATGGTCGATGTAATCGATGGGCTGCTGGCGGCGCTGGCCGGGCTGCCGCTGTGGGCGCTCGCTGCCGCCGTTGCCATCGTGGTGGCCTTGGAGGCCTCGCTGCTGACCGGGGTAGTCGTGCCGGGGGATCTGGTGGTGCTGTTCGCGGCCTCCACGGCCACCACCCCGACCCGGTTTTCGGTCCTGTGGGTGGCAGTCGCCGCCGGCTCGGTGGTGGGGGAGTCAGTCGGCTACGGCATCGGCCGGCTGTTCGGGCAGCGCGTGCAGGCCAGCCGGATCGGCCGCTGGTTGGGCCCACTGCGATGGGCTCGCGCGGCCAAGTTCCTGCAGCGGCGAGGCGCCCGCGCGGTGTTCGCTGGGCGGTTTCTGGCCGCGGTGCATGCGGTCCTGCCAATCGTGGCCGGGACCGTGCGAATGGGCTATCGGCGGTTCGTGGCCGCCGCGGTGGCGGGTGCGCTGGCCTGGTCGGCGCTGTACATGACCATCGGGGCGCTGGCCGGCGCCTCCTACCGCGCCGTTGCCGAGCAGCTCAACGAGGCATCCGGCGTCATCGCGGGTGGGCTGATCGGCGCAGCCTTGTTTGCCAGCGTTGTGTTGATCCGGCAGGGACTGGTGCGGGTGTCCGACACCCGGGTGGACGCCGGCGTCGCGCTTGCCGCGGCCGGCCTGGTTACCATCGGCATCACCATCGCCCAGGAGTCAGGAGCGCGCTCGCCGGACGTCCTGGCCTACGCGCTGGGGGCCGCCGGTGCGGTGGTGTTGCTGGCGCGGCGCCGCCGGCCGGTGGCTGTGCTGGGCGCCACCCTGGTCGCCTCGTTGGCCTATCACCTCGTCGGCTATGCTGCCGGTCCGACCAACCTGCCGGTGCTGGTGGCCGTCTACAGCACCGCGGCGGCCGGCGGGTTGACGCTGGCGCTGCTGGTCGGGGGGGCCTTTACCGGGGCCGGCATTGCCTACCGCAGCCTGGTTGAGGGAGACCCCCTTGGGGTCGAGGCCTTCTCCGCGGCCGCCTTGCTCCCGACCCTTGCCCTGCTGGGTGATGCCGCCTACCGCCGACGCGCCACCGCACGCCAGGCCGATGCGGTCGTCGACTCGCGCAGGGCGCCAGCAGCGTGAACCCACGCTGGTGCGCGCTCCCGGCTGCGAAGCGGGTGGCTGGAGCCGGTGGCCGGTGCGGTGCGCCGACAGGTCGCATACCAGCACAGGGCTGCAGCGTCATCCTGGCTGGGTGATGGTGCGGTGCTGAGGGATTCCTGCGAGTCTGCCGTCAGGATCGGGTTCTGTGGTTCGCGTTCCGTGAACGCGTGCCGTCCCGGTCGCTGTGAGGGGCTTCTGGCGGGTCGAGTCGCCGGGGATGCGACTCCGGCGGCCGCGCACTCAGAAAGAGGACTTCATCGACGTCACCTTCAACATGCGGCCGCTCGACCTCCAGCTCCTCCAGGACGACGGTGAGACCGTCAGCTACGAAGCTGTTCGGAGCGATACAGCGAACCCTGGAGCGCCGGTGTTCGCGTTGGCGGTCAGCGCCCCCTCGCCGGCTACACCCGTCGACCGCGAGCGGCTCGAGCAGCTGCTGCGCGAGCTAAAGGCGGACTTCCATCTCGTCGCGCCCATCGAGGAGAATCTGAGGGACGTGCCCGGTGAGGATCCCAGCGCCGGGCTCGACGAGGGGTCGAGGCTGTCATTCGAGGCCCAGCTGCGAACCGTGAACCGAGAGTGCCTCGGACCCGCCGGTGTCGACCTCCTGATCGCGGTCGACCCGCCGATCGACAACGGCGAGATCGATACCTGGAAGGCGATCGGAGGCATCGTCCGGATTGCCAAGATCAAGGTGACAGCCGGCCGGGCCGAGCTCCGGTCTTCCACCGACTCCAGCGCCGCAAGCGCCGTGAACGACACGGCCACGCTTAAGGCGAAGACGCTCCGTGTGGTCGGTCGGCGAACGGGAGCGGCTACACCTTCGTCGGCAAGTTCCCCCTGGTCTAGCAGGACTCAACCCGCCGCATCGATCGACCCGACCCCGGCCGGCAAGGCTGGTGGGGGGTGGAATGGCGCCTGTCTCCGGGTCTGATTACACTCCCGCGGCCGCTGAACCGCCCCGGGTTCAAATCCCGGGGTGGTTCAGCCTCCCACCTGTCAGCAGGTTGTCAGCAGCGATCCCACACATGGCCTCGCGTCGAACCACGACGCCTAGTTTCGCAGCCTCCGTCAGCCAGGGCTGATGCGGTGCCGAGCAAGGCGGCGGAAGGCCTCGTGAAGGGGTGTGGATGGCATGGCATGCAAGGGTCAGGGGTTCAAATCCCCTCAGCTCCACCCCAGGTCAGAGGCCCTCTCCGCCCTTGACCGCCCGCGAATCGCCCGCCTCGGGCAGCAAATTGGCAGCAATCTGCCCTGAAGGCCGATCCAACGTCCGGTAGGGCGGTGCCGCCGGCCAGCATCGCTGGCGTTGTCGCGGGGTAGACCCGGCCTCACCCGGGCCGGCGGCCTGGGCGGCCTGGGTCGTGCGACGAAGGATCGGATCAGCCGGGCACGGCAAGATCGATCACAGGCTGACGAGCTGACGAGCTGACGAGCAGACGTCATCCGTATCAGTGCTCTCCACGTGGGCCGGAGTCGACCGGACCACCTGCTGGCCGACCCCAACCTGCGCTATCACGACCTCGGCGCCGGCTTCTACGACACC
>JASLBL010000702.1 GCA_030146615.1 Actinomycetes bacterium | reverse complement strand
GGCGTGAAGCCCGCGCGGAGGCTCACTGGCCGGTGGACAACGCCCGTGATGGGGACTCTGCTGCCGGCAACCATCCTGGGGTCGTTCGTGGCCCCGGACCCAGCCCCGGCGGGGAGGTCAAGTGGCCGCTTGTTCGGCGTTCGGACCGGCAGTGGGGCCGGCATCGACGAACCGCATCGGCCGGGTCCTGCGTGGCTTGGTCGGGTGGTGCCGACGGGCGGGGATCGGGTTGCCGTCCTCGTCGAACTTCCCCGACGGGCGCACCACCAGCCGTTGCCGTCGGCCGGCGAGCTGGTTGCGTCGCGACCGTAGGCGCGCCCATCCGGGATGGGTCGAACCGTCCGCGACGCCAAGCGCTTCGTCGCAGACGTCGATCGCACGCTCGTAGCTCGCCAGACGGCCCGACGCGGCGAGCTGTCCGGCGTAGGCGTCGGCGAGGTCGGGGTGGCGGCAACCGGCGGCCCAGCCGAACTCGATGACCTGCTCGGCGCGTTTGAACATCTCCACGGCGCGCCAGTGCTCCACACAGCGCCAGAGCGCCGCGTCGCACACGCGCTGGTCCACACCACGGCCGAGCCACGACGTGTAGGCGCCCGTGCCGGCTTCCTTGCCGGTCATCTCGAAGAACCCGCGGGCGTAGCGCTCCGGGTCGCCGAGCGCGAGCTGCGCGACGGGCCGACCGCGCGGACACGCATTGGACACAGATGCTCGCTCACAGCCGGATCTGACCGGACGCCGCCGGACACACAACACGGCCTGTGACCCTCATTCCTCCAGGTCACAGGCCGTGTTGCACTAGTGTTCGGTTGTAGCCCCGACCGGATTCGAACCGGCGCTACCGCCTTGAGAGGGCGGCGTCCTAGGCCGCTAGACGACGGGGCCTTGTTGCGCTCCTGCGCTGGGGTGCCAGGACTCGAACCTAGACTAACGGGGCCAGAACCCGTCGGGCTGCCAATTACCCCACACCCCAGGGATGGTCGTGGGCCGATGACCCACGGGCTCGGGCATCTTAGCGGCCGGTGGGCGGATCGCTCAACCGGGCCGGGAGGTGGCCCGCTCCAGGCGGGCCAGCGAGCGCGGCTTGCCGAGCAGCTCCATGGACTCGAACAGGGGCGGGCTGACCAGCTGGCCGGTGATGGCCAGGCGGACCGGCTGGAAGGCCGTCCTGGGCTTGAGGCCGCGCTCGGTCTGGAGGCCACGCAGGGTCGCCTCGATGCCCGCGGTCGTCCACGGCTCGAGCTTGTCGAGCCGGGCCGCCGCCTCGGCCAGGAACGCCCGGCCGTCGTCGGTCAGGACCTTGGCCGCGGCCGCCGGGTCGAGCTCGACGTCGTCGGTGAGCAGGAACCCGACCATGCCGGGAACCTCGGTGAGGTGGTTGACCCGCTCCTGGACCAGCGGGGCGGCCTTGGCAAGCAGAGCCGGGTCGGGGGCCGGGTAGCCGGCGGCGACCACGAACGGCAGCGCCCGGGGGGTGAAGTCGGCCGGGTCGAGCTGGCGGATGTAGTGGCCGTTGAGGGCGTCGAGCTTCTTGGTGTCGAAGGCGGCCGGGTTGCGCGAGACCCGCTCCAGCGAGAACAGCCGCTCCAGGTCGGCCAGGGTGAACAGCTCGGTGTGGTCGTCCAGCGACCAGCCGAGCAGGGCCAGGTAGTTGACCATCGCCTCGGGCAGGTAGCCGGCGTCGCGGAACTCCTGGATCGACACTTTGTCGCGGCGCTTGGACAGCTTGCGCCGGTCGGCCCCGACGATCAGCGGCAGGTGGGCGAAGGCCGGCGGGGTGGTCCGGCCGAGGGCCCGGAACAGGTGCACGTGCCGTGGCGTGGACGGGAACAGGTCCTCGCCCCGGATGACGTGGCTGATGCCCATGTCGACGTCATCGAACACCGCCGAGAAGTGGTAGGTGGGGATGCCGTTGGCCCGCAGGATGATGACGTCGGTCAGGGTCGCGTTGTCGAAGGTGACCGTGCCCCGGATCAGGTCCTCGACCACCGTCTGGCCCTCGTCGGGGAGCCGGAACCGGACCGCCGGCTTGCGGCCCTCGGCCTCGTACGCGCGCACCTGGTCGGGGCGCAGGCGGCGGCAGTGGCCGTCGTAGCCGGGCGGCAGACCGGAGGCCTCGGCCGCCTTGCGGCGCTGCTCCAGCTCCTCGGCGGTGCAGTAGCACAGGTAGGCGTCGCCGTGGGCGACCAGGGCGTTGACGGCGGCGTGGTAGCGGTCGAGGCGCTCGGTCTGCACGTACGGCCCGTGGGGCCCGCCCTTGAGGTAGCCCTCGTCCCAGTCCAGGCCGAGCCAGCGCAACCCGTCCACGATCCCGGCGGCGCTGTCGGCCACGTTGCGCCCGGTGTCGGTGTCCTCGATGCGGAGCACGAACTGGCCGCCGTTGCGACGCGCGAAAAGGTAGGAGTAAAGGGCGGTCCGCGCAGTGCCGACATGCAGGAAGCCGGTCGGCGAAGGGGCAAACCGGGTCCGAACGCTCTCGCTCATGCGCCGAATGCTACGCGAGTTCGTTTGGAGGCGGTGTTCCGCGGTAAGGTAGGAGCCCCCCAAGCTCCACCGCTCCGCCCTTGGCACCGCCGTACCCCCAACGGTGAGGAGGCCAGTCGTGCCCGCATCCGAGGATGCTTCAAAACAGCTGCGCGTCGCTGTCATCGCGCCACCGTGGTTCCCGATCCCGCCTGATGGCTACGGCGGCATCGAGGCCATGGTCCACTGGCTGGTCGAGGGCCTGGTCGCCCGCGGCCACCAGGTCACCCTGATCGGCGCCGGCGAATGCCGGACCAGCGCGTTCAGGTTCCTCCAGACCTACGAGGAACCGCCGGTCGCCCGCATGGGCACGCCGTTCCCCGAGATCGTCCACGCCCTCCAGGCCGACGAGCACCTGCAGGAGCTGGACGTCGACGTGGTCCACGACCACTCGATGGGCGGCCCCCTGACGGCACGCGCCCGCCGCACCCCCACGGTGCTGACCGCCCACGGGCCGGTCACCGGCGAGCTGGGCGAGTGCTACCGGCTGCTCAGCCGCCACCACCCGATGGTGGCCATCTCCGAGGCCCAGCGGGCCAAGGGCCCGCACCTGCCCTGGGCCGGCACGGTCTACAACGCCATCCCGGTCGACGAGTACCCGTTCGAGACCGAGAAGGACGACTTCGTGCTGTTCCTCGGCCGGATCAATCCCGAGAAGGGCCCCGACCTGGCCATCAAGGCGGCCAGGGCGGCCGGGCGGCGGATCGTGATCGCGGCCAAGTGCAACGAGCCGGCCGAGCACGCCTTCTTCGAGGAGCGGGTGCGGCCGCTGCTCGGCCCCGACGCCGAGTGGTACGGCCACGCCACCACCGAGGAGAAGAAGAAGCTGCTGGCCAAGGCGAGCGCGCTCGTCTTCCCCATCCAGTGGGACGAGCCGTTCGGGATCGTGATGGTCGAGGCCATGGCCTGCGGCACCCCGGTGGTGGCGCTCCGCGCCGGCTCGGTCCCCGAGCTGGTGGTGGACGGCCTGACCGGCTACATCTGCGACCGCGTGGAGGAGCTGCCCGCGGCCATCCAGCGGGTCGACGCCCTCGACGCCAAGGCCTGCCGCCAGCACGTGTTCGACTGCTTCGACGTGCCGGACATGGTCGACGGCTACGAGAAGGTCTACCGCCGGGCGATCGCCCGGGCGGGCTGACGAAAGGGTCCGGGGGCGCGGGCCCCCGGACCCTTCAGCCGGGCGGTTCGGCCACGACCTCGTTGCCGAGCACGCCGACGCCCTCGACCTCGACCTCGACCCGGTCGCCGGGCTCCAAGGGGCCGACGCCGGCCGGGGTGCCGGTGAGGAGCACGTCGCCGGGCAGCAGGGTCATCACCCGGCTCACGAAGGCCAGCAGGTCGGCCACGCCGTGCTCCAGCTGGGAGGTGCGGGCCTGCTGCTTCACGTCGCCGTTGACGACGGTGTGGAGGGCCAGGTCGCTCGAGTCCAGGTCGGTCTCGATCCAGGGGCCGAGCGGGCAGAAGGTGTCGAAGCCCTTGGCCCGCGTCCACTGGCCGTCGGTGCGCTGCAGGTCGCGCGCGGTGACGTCGTTGGCGCAGGTGAAGCCGAGCACGGCCTGGATGGCGGCGGCCGGCTGGAGGCGGCGGACCAGCTTGCCCACGACCACCGCCAGCTCGCCCTCGAAGTCGACCTGGCCGACCCCCTCCGGGCGGACGATCGGGTCGCCCGGGCCGACCACCGCGGTGGACGGCTTGAGGAACAGCACCGGCTCGGGCGGGACCTCGTTTCCGAGCTCGCGGGCGTGCTCGGCGTAGTTGCGGCCGACGGCCACCACCTTGCTCGGCAGCACCGGGGCCAGCAGCCGGACCTCGTCGACGGGGAACCGCTCACCGGTGTACTCGAACGCGCCGAACGGGTGCGGGGCGATCGCGGCCACGGTCTCGTCCTCGTGGATGCCGAAGCCGACGTCACCCTGGCGGCTGTAGCGGACGATACGCATGCGGTTCCCTCAGGTGCGGAGGAGGAGGGCTTCGAGGGTCAGCCCGGTGCCGAAGGCGAGGGCGACGATCCACTGGCCGGGCTCGACCTCGCCGCTGGCCAGCAGCTGCTCGAGGATGAACAGGACGGTGGCCGAGGAGCGGTTGCCCCCGTCGGCCAGCACCTCGCGGGAGCGGGCGACCTGGGCGTCACTGAGCCGGAAGCGCCGCTGGACCCGGTCGATGATCTCGGGCCCGCCCGGGTGGACGGCCCAGTGGGCGACGTCGGCGGCATCCAGGCCGTGCGGGTGCAGGAGGTCCTCCACCAGCCGGCCCACACCTCGCTCGACCAGGGCCGGGACCCGGGGCGAGAGCCACATGTGGAAGCCGTCGTCCTCGACCAGCCAGCCCATCCGCTCCTCGCTGCGGGGCACCGTCACGGTGGCCGAGCCGACGATGGCCGAGCCGTCGCCGCCCCCGCCGACCAGCGCGGCTGCCGCCCCGTCGCCGAACAGGGCCTGGTAGACGGCGTCCTCGCGGCTCCGGGCCGGCTGAACATGCAGGGTGCAGAGCTCCACGCAGGTGACCAGAGCCCGGCGGCCCGACGCGGTCGCCAGGGCGGCCGCCGTGCGCAGCGCCGGCAGGGCCGCGTAGCAGCCCATGTGGCCGATGGCCAGACGCTGGACCCGGTCGCCGAGCTCCAGGTCGTCGACCAGGTGGACGTCCAGCCCGGGACCGCTGTAGCCGGTGCAGGAGACGGCCAGCAGGTCGCCGACCTCGGCGGCCGCGCCGGGCCCGGCCCGCTCCAGGGCCCGCCGGGCCGCCTCGGCCCCGAGCCGGCGGGCGGCCGGGGCGAACTCCCGCATCCGGTCGGCGGTGCTGCGCGGCCGGGCGTACCAGGCCGGGTCGACCACCGAGGCCCGGCGCTCCACCCCGGAGGCGGCGAACACCTCGGCCCAGGCGGGGTCCCAGCCGGGCTGGCGGGCGAAGAACCCCTCGACGATCTCCGACTGCTTGAACACGTAGTAGTCCGGCATGGCGGTGCCGAGGGCCTGGATGCGGGTCATTCAGCGGCCTTTCGATAGTGCCCCAGGTAGGAGGCGCGGCGCCCGTTGCCGGTGGCGAAGCTGGGGATGTCGATGCGCCGGGTGAGCAGCCCGCGGGCGACGACGCCCGGACCGATCTGCGGGGCCAGGCCACAGAGCTCGACCGGCTCCAGGCCGGCCCGGCGCAGCAGCCGGTCCAGCTCGGCCGGGCGGATGAACAGGCGCCAGTCGTGGGTGCCTCTGGGCACGATACGCAGCACCTGCTCCAGCCCGAACACGGCCGTGAACCAGGCCCAGGGGGTCCGGTTGATGGTGTCGAACAGGAAGCTGCCACCCGGGGCGAGCACCCTGGCCAGCTCCTGCACGGCGGCCGGCAGGTCGGGCAGGTGCTCGAGGACGTCGGCGGCGACCACGGCGTCGAAGCTGCCGTCGGCGAACGGGAGCCGTTCCAGCCGGCCCTGGGCGGGCCGGAAGGACCCGACTGGCCGGGGCACCCCCTCGGGGTTCCCCGGACCCCTCCGGCCGACGGCCCGGCGGGCCACCCCGAGGCTGCCCAGCGAGCGGTCGACCCCGACCACGCCGGCCCCGGCCGCGGCCAGCTCGCGGGCGACCAGGCCGCCGCCGCAGCCGGCGTCCAGCACCAGCCGGCCGTCCAGGTGGCCGAGCTCCTTCAGGTAGAAGCCGACCCGGGGCTGGTTGATGGCATGGAGGATGGCCGCCGGGCCGGCCGGGTCCCACCACAGCTCGTCCATGCCCTCGTAGTACTCGTTGTCGATCGAGTACCGGGCCGGCGGCACCGGCCGGGTCCGGTCGATCACCAGCGCCGGGGCCCTCAACCGGACCCTCCGCCACCGGGGGCGCTGGCGGTCCCGAGCTCGACCCTGCCCAGCCACTGGAGGGTGGCGTCGTGGGAGGGAGGCAGGAGCAGGCCGGCGTGGGCGTCGCGCAGCAGCCGCTCCAGCGGGCCGGTGCGCAGGTACCCGCTGCCGCCGGCGGTCCGCAGGGCCAGGGTGCAGACCTCAAGGGCGGTCTGGCAGGTGAAGAGCTTGGCCCCGGCCATGCGGCCGTAGTGGGCCACCGGGTCGGGGTCGGGCGGCCGGGCGACCGCGGCCAGCAGGGTCGCCCTGGCCGCGTCCAGGCGCATGCGCATCTCCCCCACCGCCTGCTGCACGCCCGGCAGGTCGGCCAGGGACTGCCCGAGGCCCTCGTTGCGGCGCTTGGGCAGGCCGTCGGCCACCTGCCGGAAGGCGGCCTCGGCGGCGCCTAGGAAGATGCTGGCGAACGACGGCCACGACCAGTGCGACCCGACCAGGAAGCTGACCGCCACCGGGAAGCCGGTGGCGACCACGCACTCGGGCGGGATCTCCAGCTCGTCGATGGCCAGGGCGTTGCTGCCGGTGGCCCGCATGCCCATCGCCTTCCAGCCCCCCAGCACCCGCACGCCCCGCTCCGGCCGTGGCACCAGGAACCCGATCGGCTCCCGGCCGTTGTCGGTCTCGACCGCCGCCGACAGGAACAGGTGGGTGGCCCGCGGCCAGCCGGTGAAGAACGTCTTGGTCCCCGACAGGCGGTAGCCGCCGCCCGGCAGCGGGGTCGCGGTGCTGGCCTGGTACCACCAGTTCCCGCCCGACTGGGGCTCGGAGAACCCGCCAGCCAGGAGGGCGCCCTCGGTCGCGACCTGCTTGAGGAACGGCTCCACCCGGTCCCGGAACCCCTCGGCCAGCAGCCCGACCCCGTGGAGGTGCATGTTGACGGCAAGGGCGGTCGCCGGATTGCCCTCGGCGAGCCGGCTCTGGGCGGCGACCAGGTCGAGGGCGCTCGCGCCCCTGCCGCCGAGCTCGGCCGGGACGGTGATGGCCGTGTACCCGGCCGCCACCATGTCGTCGAAGTCCTCGTGGCAGAACGCGTCGGCCTCGTCGTAAGCGGCCGCCCTGGCGGCCAGGGACCGGACCAGGCCCGCGGCCAGGTCGACGATCTCCTGACGGGGCTCGGTGGGACGCGCTGGAGGCTGCATGGACGTGCTCCTGGACATAGAACGCTCGACCGTCTACCCCCATCAGCCTTCCACGAACCCGCCGTAAACACGAACGGTGCCGGCCCGACTGCCGGAAGTGCCCAACCCGACCTGGGCACCGCCGGCCTCCAGATTGGGGCCGAGTCCCGATGCCGGGCGGCGTCCCGGGCGGCCAGGCTGGACCCGTCCGGACCCCCGTCGACCCCCGCGAGGACCAGCCATGGCCATTCACACCGGCCCCGTCGCCCATCAGGTGGCCGGGGCGACCCCGGTCGAGCGGGACCGGTTCGCCGACCTGCTGCGGGTGGCCAGCATCCTGGTCGTGGTCGCCGGGCACTGGCTGATGGCCGTGGTCGTCTGGCGGGACGGCCGGGTCCAGGGCGGCAACGCGCTCGCCCTGGTGCCAGGCCTGTGGCTGGCCACCTGGCTGCTCCAGGTGATGCCGCTGTTCTTCTTCGTCGGCGGCCTGGCCAACCTGGTCTCGGCCCGCGGAGGCGGCAGCTGGGCCAGGCTCGTCCGCCGCCGGGCGGCCAGGCTGCTGCGGCCGACCGTGGCCTTCCTGGCCGTCTGGGCGGTGGTCGCCGCCGCCCTCGGGCTGGCCGGGGTGCCCGAGGCGGTCCTGCGCCCGGTGGCCAGGCTGGTCGTCCAGCCCCTGTGGTTCCTCGGCCTGTACCTGCTGGTGGTCGCCCTCGCCCCGGCGATGCTGCGGCTCCACCGGCAGTTCGGCCCGGCCGTGGTCGTCTGGCTGGGCCTGGCCGCCGCCACGGCCGACCTCCTAAGCCGAAGTGCCGAGGCGGTCGACCTCCTTGGCCGGGTGCCCGGCCTCGACCGGGTGGGCGAGCTCAACTACCTGCTCGTGTGGCTGTTCGCTCACCAGCTCGGGTTCCTGTACGCCGACGGCACCCTGCCTGGCTGGTCCCGTCGGGCCCATGCCGCCATGGCCGCCGGCGGTCTCGCCGCCCTCGTCGCCCTCACCGCCTCCGGCGCCTGGCCGCCCAGCATGGTGGGCCTCCCCGGCGACCGGGTCTCCAACATGAGCCCGCCCAGCCTCTGCATCGTCGCCCTTACCGTCTGGCTGGTCGGCCTGGCCATGCTGGTCCGGCCCCCGGTGACCCGCTGGCTGGAGCGCCCCGCCCCCTGGACGCTGGTCGTGACCGCCGGGTCGGCCCTGATGACCCTGTTCCTGTGGCACCTGACCGCCCTGGTCCTGGCCGTGCTCGTCCTCCACCCCCTCGGCCTGACCGCCCCGGCCCCTGGCACCCCGGTCTGGTGGGCTCTGCGGTCCCTGTGGGTGCTGGTCCCCGCGGCCCTGCTGGTCCCCCTCGTAGCCCTGTTCGCCCGGTTCGAGCGCCCCCGCTCGACCGTGCACCGCCCGCCCCGCCCGACCCTGTGGACAACCGCCGGCACCCGAAGTCGCCATGGGCTACGCTCCCCCTCCGGGGGGCCAGACACCCGGCCGGGTCGATGTCGGCTGGCCGGGGTCGGCGGGGCCACTGTCGGCGGGGCCACTGTCGGCGGAACCACCGCCGCTACGGCGCTCGGTACGGCGGCGGCGATCCTCGGCCTTCTCGGGATCGCCGTTGGCGGGATCTGGCCGCTCCCCGGAGCGGCCGGCGATCTGGTCGGGATCCGCATCAGCCCGGGAATGGCCCTGGTCTCGCTCGGGGCCGGGGCGGTCCTGCTACGGCCGGTAGGCTCCAGGGGTGAGTGAACGGTTGCTGCGGCTGCTCCAGGATGCGGCGACGGGATCGCCGCCGGCGGCGGACGGGTTCGTGGAGGTGTGGCCGGCGCCGGAGGGGCCGGCCGACGCGGTGCTGGCGTTCACGGCCCACCACGTGGCCGCGGCCGGGATCGATCCCGACCTGGTGGCGGCGCGGCTCCCGGAGGGGGACCTTGGGGCGCCGATGAGCCCGGGGTTCCTGGGGTGGCTCGGGGAACGGCTGGGGAGCTTGCCGGGAAGCCTTGACGTGGTGCTGGCCGCACAGGGGATTGCCGGCGACCCGCCGCTGGAGCTGCGGCCGGGGGCCGGGCCGGCCCGGCATCCGAGGGCGGCCCGGGCGCAGCGCTACCGCGGCGACCTCCAGGTCTGGACCGACCCCGACGGCGCCGGGGTGCTGGTGCTGGGGCGCGGGCTGGCCGGGCGCCGGGAGGTGTCGTTCGACGTCGACCCGGCCCGGCGGAACCGCGGGCTGGGGCGGCTGCTGGTCGCGGCCGCCCGGCACCTGGTCCCGCCCGGGGAGGTGCTGTTCGCCCAGGTCGCGTCCGGCAACGTGGCCTCGCTGCGGGTGGTCGAGGCGGCCGGGTTCCGGCCGATCGGGGCCGAGGTCCTCTTCCACCGCGACGGCGCCGACCCAACCTAGCCCGGCCCGGGTAATTCGCGTGCCGGGCCCGCCGGGGGCTGCTGCAATAGGGCCCATGGACGGCTTCCGCCCCGAGACCTACGGCGACCGCATCGCCGACGTCTACGACGACCTGATGGTGGACCTGCCCGACCCGGCGGACTGCGTCGACCGGCTGGCCGAGCTGGCCGGGCCGGGGCCGGCGCTGGAGCTCGGGATCGGCACCGGCCGGGTGGCCCTGCCCCTGGCGGCCAGGGGCGTCGAGGTCCACGGGATCGACGCCTCGGCGGCCATGGTGGAGCGGCTGCGAGCCAAGCCGGGCGGCGAGGCCATCCCGGTGACCTTCGGGAACTTCGCCGACGTGCCCGTGGAGGGCAGGTACCCGCTCGTCTACGTGGTCTTCAACACCTTCTTCGCCCTGCTGACCCAGGACGACCAGGTGCGCTGCTTCGCCGGGGTGGCCGAGCATCTGGCCCCCGGGGGCGCGTTCGCGCTCCAGGGGTTCGTGCCCGACCTGACCCTCCACCCGGGCGGCCAGAGCGTGCGGGCCACCCACCTGGGCCTCGACCACGCCCGGCTCGACCTCGCCAGGCACGACCCGGTGGCCCAGCGGGTCGACTTCCAGCACCTGCTCCTGACCGGCGACGGCATCCGGCTCCTGCCCGGGGCGGTCCGCTACGCCTGGCCGTCCGAGCTGGACCTGATGGCCCGGCTGGCCGGCCTGCGGCTCCGCGAGCGCTGGGGCGGCTGGCGCCGGGAGCCGTTCGGGCCCGGCAGCGGCCTGCACGTGTCGGTGTACGAGCATGCCGGGGTGGCCACCTCGTAGCATGAGCCGCATGGACGGTGCGCTGGAGCTGGACGACTGGCGGCGACGGGTGGCGCTGCTCTACCTGACCGGGCCGACCGAGGGGGAGGAAGGGGCGGCGGCGTTCCGGCGGGGGCGGGACGAGCTGTTCCGCGACCATCCGCAGTCGGCGCTGGACGAGCGGCAGCGGCGGCGCTTCGGCGGGCTGCCCTGGTTCCCGTACGACCCGGCGGCCCGGGTCACGGCCGAGCTGGGGCCGCCGGCCGACGAGGGCGAGCTGGCCGTCGACACCGGCGGCGAGGACGGCACCGTCCGCTACCGGCGGGTCGGGCGGCTGGCCACGCCGTTCGGCGACCTCACCCTGTTCTGGACCCTCGGCTACGGCGGTGGGCTGTTCCTTCCCTTCCGGGACGCGACCGCCGGCGAGGAGACCTATGGGGCCGGGCGCTACCTGACCGACACGATCAAGGGCACCTGGGGCCGCGGCCTGGTCCACGAGGGCGGTCGGGCGGTGCTCGACTTCAACTACGCCTACAACCCGTCGTGCGCCTACAACGCCCGCTGGGCGTGCCCGCTGGCCCCACCCGAGAACCACCTCGAGGCGGCGGTCCGGGCCGGGGAGCTGGCCTACCCCGACCCGGCGTGATCCCGCCCGCGCCGGCGCCGACTACTCGAGCTCTCTGGAGAGCTGGCGGGCGCACTCCTCGCGGGCGGCGGAGCCCACGGCGTTCTCCATGCAGCGCCCGAAGTCGTTGAAGTCGTTGACGTGGGTCGCGAACCAGGTGCCGACGCTGATCGTGAGAAAGACCCCGACCAGCAGGGCGATGCCGCCGGTGACGAGCCCGGCCACGGCCTGGCCGCGGTTGTCGGCCTCGCCGCGGTTGGCCCGCATGAGGCCGAGGATGCCGAACAGCACCGCCAGCAGGCCCAGGAACGCCCCGAGGGGCGAGAACAGCAGGAGCAGCACCAGCGTCAGGGCGACCACGCCGAGGACCAGCGCGGTCGTGCCCATGCCGTTGCGGCGGGGCCGGGCGGCCGGGTAGCCGGCGGTCGGGTAGCCTTCGGCCGGCGCCTGGCCGGGGGGCGGGTAGCCGCCGGCCGGGCCCTGGCCGGGCTGGGGCGGGTACGGAGAACGGTCCGATGGGGTATCGGTCATGGCGACCTCCCTGAAGGCACACAAGGCGGGCGCACACTACTCCTCCGGCCGGGCCTTGAGAACGGATGACCGGTTGGCCCCCGGGTCCGCTGGGCACCCTGGCGGCAACGGGGAGGTGCCATGACCGAGCTCAGCGTCAGGGACGTGTTCGACCTCCAGCTGCGGGAGGTGTCGGGGATCTGCGAGCGGGCCGCCGGGGACGGGCGGCCCCGGCAGCTGCTGGCCATCGGCGACGACAGCCACCACCTGCTGGTCGGCGACCTGGAGCCGGAGGTGCCGGACAGCTTCGCCCGCCACGACCTGGAGCCGCTGCTCGTCGCGGCCGGGGTGCGGATGGGCAAGGGGTCCCAGTGGGAGGGGGTCGACACCGACGAGACCGGACGGGTGTTCGTGCTCCGCGAGGTCCCGGGCACGGTGTTCGTGTTCGACCCGGCCCTGGAGCGGCTCGGCAACGTCCTGCACCTGACCGTCGAGGACGACCCGGGCGAGCAGGAGGCCTGGGACGCCGACGAGAACGCCCTCGGCGAGGGGCTGCTGCTGCTGCGCACAGGCCACCTGTTCGTGGTCAAGGAGGAGAAGCCGCGGCAGCTGCTCGAGTTCGGGCTGCCCGGCGAGGAGCCTCAGGGACTCCACCGCGACCTGCTCATCACCGACACCGGCCGGTTCCCGACCCCCGACGAGGCGACCACCACCTTCCACATGCTGTCCGCCTGGGACCTGGGCGGCGAGACGCTGGAGCGAGTCGGCGACCTGAGCGACGTCACCGTCGGCCCCGACGGCCGGGTCTACCTGCTGAGCGACGAGTCGGGCTGCATCGCCCGCCTCCAGCCGACGGTCCCGCCCGAGAGCGGGACCGTGGCCGTCGACCGCATCTGGGGCCTGCCCGACCGCCTCCATCAGCCCGAGGGCCTGGTCATCACCCCGTCCTGGGACGTGCTGGTGGCCACCGACCACGCCGAGCAGCGTGAGAACCTGTTCCTGCTGGGCGGCTTCGGCCCCTGACGGTCAGCCGCCGGCGGTGAACTCCTCCATGGCCAGCAGGGGGCGGACCGCCCGCTCGACGCGCCCCGAGTGAGGTAGCGCTGGAGGCGGTCGCCGGTGAGCTCGTTGCCGAGGGCGGCCATGACCATGCCCTGGTCCAGGGCCAGCCAGCAGCGGACACCTGGCCGCTGTCGACGTTGACGGCGTCGAAGAACCCGCCCTCGCCGTAGAGGTCGAAGTCGCGGCGGAGCCGGTCCAGGTTGTCGAGGACGGCCCGGCGGGCGTAGGGCAGGGCCAGGAACGAGGCGTGCGGGGTCACCACCCCGTTGGTGTAGGCCTCGCGAGGCGGCAGCGGCTGGGCCGGCCGGCAGTCGCCGAAGCCGTAGTCGACCAGGGTGTTGTCGTTGTTGGAGGCGTACCCGTCGGGGTTGAGGCCGATGGCGTCGACCCCGTACTCGCGGTAGCCCCCGGAGGGGTTGTTGGAGGGCGAGAAGCCCCAGTAGCCGTAGCCGGCCTCCTTGAGGCCATGCTCGACCTGGGCCCGCACGTACAGCGGGTGGTTGACGCCCCAGCTGCGCGGCCCCAGCGGGCCTCGGGGACCAGCAGCGGCACCATCAGGGCCTCGAACATGCTCCCGCCCCAGCTGGGCACGATCCGCATGCCCCGGTAGCGGTAGTGGCCCTCGAACACCTCGACGCCCAGGTAGGTCCGGGTGACGCCGGCCGGCTGCTGCTCCTGCCATCCCCAGTCGCAGGTCGGCGGGAAGGTGCGGGCCATCTTGAAGTAGTGGGTGGCCGGGACCTGGCCGAAGGCGATGCCGAGGTAGCTGGCGATGCGGGGCTCGGTGTTGAGGGAGCCGTAGTGGTGGCAGGCGAGGCGGCGACGCGGCATGGTCGGGCTCCTCCCTAGCTGACGGTGAGCTCGGCGGTGAGGGGGCGGTCGGCGGACGAGGGGCCGGCGGTGACCTGGTAGGGGCCAGGCTCCGTCTCCCACCTGCCGGTCTCCGGGGACCAGTGCTGGAAGGCCCGCGGGGCCAGACGGAGCTCGGCCGCGACCTCCTGGCCGGGGTCGGCGTCGACGACCGCGAACCCGGCCAGCCAGAGGGCCGGGCGCTCGACCGCCGAGTCGGGGCGGGACAGGTAGGCCTGGACGACCTCGCGGCCGGGGCGGGGGCCGCGGTTGGCCAGCCGGACCGTCGCCACCACCTCGGCGCCGGGGGCGACGGCGGTCGGGGTCTTCAGGTCCTGGTAGGCCCAGGTGGTGTAGCCGAGGCCGTGGCCGAAGGGGTAGGCCGGCCCGGTCCCGGCCCGCGCCCAGGCGCGGTAGCCGACGTGGAGGCCCTCGCGGTACTCGAGCCGGCCTGCCACCGGCCGGGTGTCGAGCACCGGGACGTCGGCCTCGCGGGCCGGCCAGGTGGTGGGCAGCCGCCCGCCCGGCTCGACCCGGCCCAGCAGCACGTCGGCCAGGGCGTGGCCGAACTCCTGACCGGGGAACCAGCTCAGCAGGATCGCCGGGACGTGCTCGCGCCAGGGCAGCTCCACCGGGCTGCCGGCGTTGACCACCGCCACGGTGCGCGGGTTGGCGGCGGCCACGGCCAGGACGAGTTCGTCCTGACGGCCGGGCAGGGCCAGCGAGGCCCGGTCGTAGCCCTCGCTCTCGATCTCCTCGGTGGTGCCGACGACCACCACGGCCACGTCGGCGTCGGCGGCCAGGGCCACCGCCTGGGCCAGCTCCTCCTCCTCGGGCGGCGACGGCTCCTCGACGGCCAGGGTCACCGACGCGGCGGCGGCGGCGGCCTCCAGGCGGTGGACGACGGTCAGCTCGACCTCCTCGCCCTCGGCCATTTCCAGCTGGCCGGCCCGCTGGGGCGCGGCCAGCAGCCCGGCGGCGTCGTCGGTGTCGGGCAGGATGCGCTCGTCGACCAGGACCGTGTCGCCGGCGGTGAGCCGGAACTCCCCGGTCCCGGCGACCCCGATCCCGTGCTCGCCGCCGACCCGGGCCCGCAGCCGCGCGGCCACCTCGATGACCGCCGTCCGCCGCAGGACCTCCAGCCCCATCCAGATCAGCCTCCCGGCCAGCCGGTGCTCGGCATGGAGGACCTTGCCGTCCGGGTCGAGAAACCGCACCGCCAGCCCCAGCTCCCCGGTCCCCGGGTCGGTCACCTGCTCGGCCGTCACCGGTTCCAGCCCCCGCCGGATCCTGGCCCCCCGCCCGTGCACGACCTCGGCCCCGGCCCCCAGGGCCGCCCTCAGCCCCTCCACCGGCGACACGATTGCGGCCGGGAACACGGTGGCGCTCCCCCCACCCTGACTCCGCGGCCGCCCCGCCCCCGGCCCGACCACCGCCACCCGCCGCAACCCAGCCGGATCCAGCGGAAGCAGTCCCCCCTGGTTCCGGACCAGCACGCACCCGGCCGCCGCCGCCTCCCGCGCCAGCACCCGCCCTTCCGGCACACGCGCACCCGGCACCCGCCCAGGCGTCACCCGCCCAGTCGCCTCCTCGAAGGCCCCCACCCGCGCCGCCAGGCGGAGGAGGCGGCGGACCTTGTCGTCGACGGCGGACTCGGGGATCGACCCGTTGTGGACGGCGGCGGCCAGGGCGTCGCCCCAGGGGCCGTAGGGGCTGGGCATGACGAGGTCGGTGCGGGAGGGGCCGGCGGCGGCCAGGGAGCGGGCGGCGTGCCAGTCGGAGACGACCACGCCGTCGAAGCCCCACTCCCCCTTCAGGGGGTCGGCCAGCAGCGGGCTCTCGGTCATGGTGTCGCCGTTGACGCCGTTGTAGGCGGCCATCACCAGCCAGGCCCCGGCCTCGCGGACCAGGTGCTCGAACGGGGCCAGGTACAGCTCGCGCAGGGCCCGCTCCCCGACCAGGGCGTCGAGCGTGAAGCGCTCGGTCTCCGAGTCGTTGGCCACGTAGTGCTTGGGGGTGGCGGCGACGCCCTCGCCCTGGACCCCGCGGACGTAGGCGGCGCCGATGCGGGCGGTGAGGAGCGGGTCCTCGGAGAAGCACTCGAAGTGGCGGCCGCCCAGCGGGGACCGGTGGAGGTTGACGGTCGGGCCGAGCAGGACGTCGACGCCCTTGGCCCTGGCCTCGGTGGCCAGGAACCGGCCCAGCCGCTCCGCCAGGTCCTCGTCCCAGCTGGCGGCCATGCAGGTCGGCGAGGGCAGGTTGGTCGAGGTCCGGCGCTCGTCCCATGCGTCGCCCCGGACCCCGGCCGGCCCGTCGGACAGGGACATGGCCCGCAGCCCGGCCTTCGGCTCCGCCCAGGTGGCCCAGAAGTTGGCCCCGGTGCAGAGCCGCACCTTGGCCTCCAGGTCGAGCCGGGCCAGCAGCTCCTCGACCCGGTCCTCGACC
>JASLBL010000628.1 GCA_030146615.1 Actinomycetes bacterium | reverse complement strand
GTCGACCGACAGCATGCGGACCGGCATGCGGAGGTTGGGGGTGTCACCGTCGGTCACATCGACCAGCTCAAGGGGGTCCAGCGCCGACAGGGTCACCCCCGCCGGCGACCACAGGATCTGCACCGCGTCGGTCATGGCCTGTGTCCGATCCGCCTCATGGATTCCTCCCATCGACCAGAAGACACATGTTCGGGCTAGCGGGTCTTGGCTGTAGGCTAGTGCTTCTATCGCCTCCACCGCCCTTGGCGTCATTGCCGATGTCATCTGAACCGTGGCAGTAGCAGGCGGCAATAGGGTCGGGGCCAGCCCTTACCAAGGAGAATGCTGGATGCTGGACTCGCCGGAGGGCGTTTGCGCAGGTCAGGTAGGGTTCGAATATCCAGCTACTTCCGTACCCTTTAGTAATACTCCAGCTGCACTTGCTTTGGTGATGGAGTAAATTCCTGCCCGCCGGCCGGGAAGGGCCGGCAGTCTCAGCCATGAAGGGCAGTGGGAGCCGTGCTGAAGGCCGACGAGGCAGCGGCCATCGAGGAAGTGCGGGTGTGGGCGGCTGGGCTGGAGGCCTTACACGCCCGGATCGCGGCGGCGGCGTCGAGCTAGGGCGTCTCCACTCGACGCGCTCCCGCGATGAGCGCGCCCTGCATCTTCCGGGCCACCACGAGATGGTCGATGAGGGCATCGGTCAGCCCTATCGCGAAGACGAACTCCGCCGTCGACGTCCAACCCGGCAGGCGGATCGACTCGAGCACCCCCTCCAGCAGGCCGTTGTCGAGGTTCTTGACTTCCTGCATCGCGGTCCTGATCCTCTCCTCCAGCTCGTCGATGTCGTGCTCGACTTCAGCCATGCCTCTCCTTCGCTCAAGCGGACGTGTTCGCTGAGGCTTCCAGAATGCCGATGGCCGGTCAACCCGGCGCGCCTCGCAGGCGCAGCAGCGCGGGCTTAGCGTCAGCTTCACGGAGAGAAAATGTGTCCACAGGCCTTACCGTGAGCCACCGCGCCGAGGGCGCGCCCAGGTCGGCTTCGTGCTCGCGACGATGTTCTGCGCGGTATTCCAATTGCGGCTGGAGTAGTACTAAAGGGTACGGAAGTAGCTGGATATTCGAACCCTACCTGACCTGCGCAAACGCCCTCCGGCGAGTCCAGCATCCAGCATTCTCCTTGGTAAGTCGGCCACCACCATGGCCCTGAAATCGCAAGTGCTAATCATGGACTTGGGTCAACGGCCAAGCGCAGGGTCGCGGCAAATCCGGTGCCGCTGACTTCGAAGCTCCATTCTCCGCTCCCACCAGGACCAGCTTCGCGGGTCGCGGCGGGCGCTTGGACCGCGGCACGGGCGCCCGGCTCGGCGAGTACTTCCAGCTGTTGTCGAGTGGCTGGGTCCTTGGTGGACAGGTGCTCCTCGCCGGTGTGGACAAACAGCGCCAGCCGATCGCCAGGGAAGGCTTGAACGTAGTACTGCTTGCGGAAGATGACGTTGTCGGAAAAGCCGATGCCGCGGGTGTCGCGTTCACCGACGTACACGTCGAGGCGGAACACCAGCCCTGGGGCGTCGGGGTCGGGCTTGGCGCCGGCGTCGATCCAGCCCTCCCAGATGAGCCGGTCAGCTCCGGCCCACCCGGTCGTCTTGTCGCCCGGGGCAGCCAGCGGCTTGCGCAGCTCCTCGGCCAGGTCGGGGGGGCCATCGGAGAGGTCGGCCTTGTGGAAGGGGCCGTAGCAGTTCTCGGCTTCGGGGCTCTGATGGAATAGGTCGAAGTCGACGAACCGGGGTTTGATCGACACGCCGAAGTAGAATTCGCTGCGGCCGAACCAGTCCTTACCCCGCAGGACCTCGGCGCGGTCCAGCCACAACCGCACCCGATGGGAGCCGTGGAAGAACCGCATGGCGATCTCATAGGCCTCCCGTGAGGTCACCAGCGAGTCCTGACCACCGTGGCATTTGTGGATGAAGGTCCGGGGAGCGCCGGGCAGCTGCGCCGAGGCCTGCTTGACCAGGCCGTCGCTGCGGTTGTACTGCAGGTTGCTCTCATCCAACAGGCTGGCCAGGCGATTGGCCAGCGAGGCTACTGAGGTGCCGTAGGTGCGGTAGTTAGTGCCAACGACGGTGAGGATCCGCTGGATCGGGAACCAGTCGGCCACCTTGTTGAAGGTGGTGCTGGCCGGGTCGAAGGCGGCAAGCTCGTCGGCCGCCTGCTCGACCTTGGGGAGATGGTCCAGCACCCAGCCGGGAATCCGCTGGAAGGCGATCCCACGGTGGGGCGTGCCCAGGGTCACGATGCGGTGGATCAGGGCACCGGCCGATCCGTTCTCGCGCTGGTCGAGTTGGCGGAGCGCCTCACGTACGACCAGCCCGCCCATGCTGTGGGCGACGACATCCACGCCGTCGAAGGCCTCGCCGTGCCGCTGGGCGGCGGTTCGCACCAGCTTGATCAGGGTCACCAGGCCGTCGCCGTACCGCTGCAACCCTCTGGGCGTGAGGTCGTAGTAGCGGTAGACCCAGATCGTGCCGGCGGTACCGTTCTGCAGCACACGCTGCGCGGTCTGGGGGTCGATGACGACGGTGCCGCTGACGTCGTCCACCGCGAACCCGTCAAACTCTTCTGGGGCATCGACAGCCTCAGCGTAATAGCCAATCACGTTGGTGGCGTCGTTGTAGCGATAGCGGTCTGATTTCATCGCTCGGAGCAGGAACCCCTCATAGATGTAGTTCTCGCCGCGCCTGCCCGGATAGACCGTGCCGTCGTTGTAGCCCTGGTAGGCGCTGCGCTGCTCACCACTGACGTCAGGGCCACCAAACCCTCGGATCAAGATCAAAGGCCGAGGCGCGGTCCTATCCATCGGATCCTCCTTGCAACAGTGCTGTACGCACCGGACGGGCTACGAAATACTGCTGGAACGCACGAGGTTCCCTACAAGCACCGACGCCGCCCTCCGGCTGATCTGAACGAACCCTGTTGGATCCAGCCACGGCCGCTCATGACGCCTCCCCCCTTCGGTGCATCAGCGTCAGCGGGCCGAAGTCTCCACCGCGCGAACACTCCACGAGAGAGGCAAGCACCTGGAGCCGGTGGCGTCAATAGAGACGGCCCAAGAATCATCAGACCAGTCTGATGGGCGCTAACTGTCGAAGGGAGTGAGCTGACTCTGGATCTGGCATCAAGGGTTGGATACGCTGACCAGATCTCCGGTACCTATCGTGGAGGTGGAGCATGCCGGTGGCAACCAATTACAGCGTTCTCCGAATTGACCATTTTGAACTGACAGATCAAGATCTTTCTGCGGTCAAGATTGCTGATTTTGAGTTACCAGCTGACGCCGTCAGGCACCCTGCTGTGCTCACATCGATGGTCTATCCAGCAAGAGACGGTTCAGTGATCACCGGCGCGCAGTTCTTCTTCACGCTGTTGATGAATGATCACGCGCTGTTCACCGATATGGTCGTTCTGCCTAATCGTACGGTATTGTTCCATGGGCGTTTCCGCCAAGCATCTACGAGTATGACTATCGTCATCCCCGTGACCAGCCCGCCTATCCTACGTGGTGGGAGCAACACGCTCTCGATCCGGCCGGACAGCCATGACTCAAATACCGGAGTCGGCCTTTCCGACATTGCCCTCTGGTGGCAGCAGGACATATGAAGTCGCGATCGGCGCGGACGCGGCCTCCTGGAGTTTGACGTACCTCCGGGTAGCCACCGCGGGCTGTAGGGCGGCGGCGGTCCCGTTGCAGGGAGGCCGTTTCACTCGTGCTGGTTGGGCTGGCTGCTTCAGGTTGGGTTTGGGACGGATTGCGCTTTTGACGCCGGATCCTGCCGATAAGCGCGATGCCGTCCATGCCACCTCCGCCCAACGGCCAGATTGGCCGCAACCGGGCCATATGGAGATTGTCGGTGCAATCATCGCACAGCGGCATACGGCAAGTACGGCTGCCGTGTCAGGCGATCACCAACGTGCTCGGCTGGCGCCGGCGCCGGTCCTGGGTTTCGGCAGAGCAATACTCGCATGTGCGTGGCGCAGCGCGACGTGCCCGGTTGACCGCCCGGGGCGACGAGAACCGGCAAGTGATCGGCCCAGCGGCTCCGGTCAGTGAGCAGGCCTGGCCGCGACCGCAACGAACTCGAGGGTTCCACTCGGCGGCAGCGGCTGGGGATTCAGCGCGGCGAAGTCGATCGTTGCCTTGGGCGGCAGCGGCTGGGGATTCAGCGCGACCAGCTTGATACGGACGCCCGGCGGGAGCGGCTGGGGGTTGAGCGCCACCAGGTTGATCGTCGCCCCCGGAGGCAGCGGCTGGGGATTGAGCGCAACGAGTTCGATCCTCGCGTCCGGCGGCAACGGCTGCGGGTTGAGTGCCACGAGGTTGATCGTCGCGTCGGGCGGCAGCGGCTGGGGATTGAGCGCGACCAGGTTGACGCTCGGCTGCTCCATGGGATCGCTCCTTCCCGGGTGGGATGGCGGAATTCTACCCGGCTACGCGGGATCGCTCGGAGCTCCATCGCTGCCGGTTCTCTTGGACACCGAGTAGGCAGGGGTGAAGATGCCTGTCATGGCGGTGAACGAGAACAACCAGCAGGAGTCGACTGGTGACTGCCGGGCCCGGCCGAGATGGTCGGCGGGCAAGAGTATGGAGGCGGTGCTGCGGTTGTTGCGCGGCGAGCCGTTGGAGGCGCTGTCGCGCGAGCTTGGAGTCGGGGCGCATCGGCTGGCCGCCCGGCGAGATGACTTCCTGGAGGGCGGCAAGGAAGGCCTCAAGGGCCAGCGGCCGGACCGGTCTCCGGACGACCGGGCGCTCAAGCAGGCCGAGCGCAAGATCGGCAGCTGATCATGGAGAATGAGATCCTCCGAGCGGCGGCCGAAAAGGGGAGCTGTCGATCCCGCCGGCGAAGCGGCCCATATAGCCATGCAGCACCAGCGGCCGATGGCGGTGGTGTGTCGCGTGCTCGGCGCGTCCCTCCACGGTGTACGCCCGGCGTGGTCGGTCTGGGATGTCGCCCTGACCGGGCCCCGCGACCATGATCAGTGACTCCGATCTGGTGGGTATAGTCCGGCGGATCCTGCAGGCCTCGCCGTTCGCTGGAAGGGCTACCGCAAGGTCCGGGCCCGGCTCCGTCGCGAGCATGGCGTGCGGGCCAGCGGCAAACGGGTCTTGCGGCTGCTAGTGCTCACGGACTGCTGGCTCCTCAGCGAGTCCGTGGCCGGTGCCGACCGCGGCCCCACGACGGCACGATCATTCCTGGCCAGCCCAACGTGCGCTGGGGCACCGATGCCACCATGGCCTGGACCCGCAGCGACGGCCGGGTATGGGTGTTCGCGGTGGTGGATCACTACACGGCCGAAGCATGAGGGGGGTGGCCAAGATCGGGGACCGCTTCGCCGCCCTGCAACCGGTCTATGACGCGGTGATCGACCGCTGGGGCCGGCTGGATGCCGACATCGCCCGCGGCGTGCAACTGCGTCACGACTGGGGACCGCAATACCGCTCGGGCCACTTCCTGGGCTCGATCGGCTGGCTGGGCATCGCCGACGACGCCGCGTTTCTGGGCGCGCCGGAGACAACGGCTGCGCCGAGCGGTGGATCCGCACCCTGAAGGAACAGTGCCTATGGGCTGAGCTGCACGACACCGTCGACCAGCTACGCTAGGCCGTCGCCGGCTTCGTCGACCGCTACAACACCTTGTGGCTGATCGGTCGGCACGGCCACCTGACCCAAAGGAGGCCTATCGCGCAGCGCAAGCAGCGACAGCGGCATGATCAACTAGGCACGACAGCGTCCAAGAAACCGGGCGCTGTTCAATGGTTCCTGTGCCAAGGAACCCCAAGACGGATAAGGGTCGGTCTCGCGGACCCCTCCGGCGCTCCGGTCTTCACGAGAGGGCTGGAGCGGCCTGGCATTGCAAGGTCGACTACCGCAGCGACCCCCTGCATGCCATGCAGTTTCAGCCCGTCTCACCGCGCAGGGCGCCAGCGGGTCGCCCAGCATGACGGCCCTTGGCCAGTGAGCGTGAACTACCGCTGCATACCGCTCATGCCCGCTGCTTGTGGCACGCCGGTGGCACGGCTGGCGAGAACGACGACGCTCGCGCCTGGCGGCGAGGGCTCCCAGCTCGCCCAGAGGGTAAGGTCCGTCCTCGGTGACCATTGTCTCGGGGGCAAGAGCCCGGAGGGCTCGCGGCAGCCGGGTGGGTGACTCGAACTCCACATCGTCTCTCTCCGTCGCCCTAGGTAAGAAGGCGTGGGCTCAGTCACCTGCGGTTCCTGCAGGCGTGCGCCGAGCTCTCATGTCCACCGTTGTTCATCGCTTACCCGCCGGCTGCGGACCCGGCACGGACCATCGGGGACTGGTGCCACAGCTCGGTGAGGATGACTCGGCTGCCGCTATAACCTCCTGAGCTATGTGCACTGTGGGTAGTTCGGAAATCTAGCCATCTGCGCAGATAAACTGCCTCGACGCCGTCGTTAGCATCGTGGATTCTTCGCGCTCAATGACGACGCCAACCGGCAAGCCATGGCCGACCGACCTACGGAGCCGTTCGCCGACACCCGAGCTGAGCGTGCTGGACAATTCGTGGCCGGCTCTTCAAAATCGGCCGTGCACCGGTCGACGGAAGGAGACGCAATGGCTTCTCACTCGCGCGTGCAGGCGGTCATCGGGGTGACCGGTTACCAGGTGGAATCCGGTGGTTACGGGGTGACGGGGGAGCGCTTCATCCGCATCGACCTCCCGCGGACGGTCACCGAGGAGCACATTGCGCTCATGCAGAAAGACCTCGCCATCATGGCCGAGATCGCGGAGCAGCATCCCAAGGACCTGACTGAGCTCCAGAATGCAATTGTCCGCTACGACTTCCACAGCGCGTCGCAGGTGGCGAGGAGAATCGGGCTTACCGAGGAGCACCTCGTGGCCAGGGGAGGCGGGCAGGTCGGCGTCGCGCTCCAGATCGCGGCCGGCCTCCTCGTCGCGTCGTTGCTACTGAACTCCGGTGTCGAGGGCGAGCCCGGACCTCCGCCGACTCCCGCGGAACCCACCGTCGGCCTGGATGGCGGCGCCCCGCCCGGAGGCGCCCCCTAGCTACTTGCCTCTGAAGAAGGGGCGGTGAAGAGGGCTGCTGAGCTGCGGAAACGCCGGTAGCAAGGTCCGGTTTGTGGTTGAATGACACCGTTGTGATTCTCCTGCCGCCGCGTTGCTTGGAGGTCACCGAGCTGGAAGCCGACGAGGTCGGCGCTAGCCTCAAGTGGGCCACCGCCAAGGTCGAGCGGGCCAGCCAGCGCGGCAACGGCGAACGCTCTAGCGGTCGGCAACGGCAGGCCGGACGCGGCGGGGACTTCTAACGACGCGCCGCCGTTTAGCCTGGCTGGTCGTCTCGCCTCGGCTGATCCGGAGTCGGCTGGTCCTCGTAGCGGACCCGGGCAAGGAAGCTGATGGCCCGCCATCGGGTAACAGCCTGCGGTCGCAGCAGGCCAGGCAGGCATCAATCGCCGCGTCCAAGGGGGCATGATCGCCCTGGGCCAGGAAGGCCAGCCGGGCCACGGCCAGCTCCTCATGCGGTTCGGCGAGAGCGAAGGTCAGCGCCCGCTCAGTGAGGCGCTCGACGCGGCTCATTGCCCGACGATAGCCAGCCCGGCCGCGGCGACAATCGCCTAAGTCCTAGCCTGACGCTCGTACTGGAGCCTGCTGCAGCTTGAGCGGCACCCGCGGCCAGACGCCTACGGTCGGTCCGCGGCGGCTACATCGCCCGCCGACGACCGCAGACCACCGGGGCCGGCAGCCGGTGACCGACAAGGCCGGACACTGCTCGTTCTGCGGCTCGCCCAGCGTGCCCTTCAAAGGTCGAGGGGCTGTTCGCGGTCCTGATGTGCGCCGACTGCCAGGCGGCCCGCGGCCACGGCGCCGGCCCCTATCCGGTGATGACCCGGGCCCAAATGCGGGAGAGCCTGGAGCTGCTACCCCAGCCTGCGCGACGCCGGCACCCAGGTGCTACATGATCAGTCCCTCCCGTTCCCCTCGGCGGCGGGCGGGCCGAGTTCATCGCCGGGCTCCGCCAAGCGCTCGCCTGATCTCGGGCCAGCGGCTTTGTCGTCGCGCTCTGCCGGCGATGCCCATCTCCGGCGACTGTTGAACGACGACGGCGGAGTCAATGCCGCGTACCTGCACCCTGGGATGGATCCTAATTGGCAGCTCGGTTCGATAGCGGCAGCGGCGCAGCTGCTCTATGAGGGCCCGGCCAGGTCGTCCAGCCAGCGGCGCAGGCGGGGCTCCCCGGGGAGATCCAGCTTCCGCTGGATGTCGAGCGCTTCACGCCAGGCGGCCGCGGCCGCAGCCGGGTCGGATTGGGCTGCCAGGGCGAGCCCTAGGCGCCCCAGTGAGCGGACCTGCCAGGGTCGGTCGTCGAGGGTGCGGAAGCTGGCCAGGCTGGTGCGGTGGTCGGCCACGGCGCCGGCCAGGTCGCCGGTCCGCGCCCGAGTGATCGCGGCGGCGTGCAGGAGTTGGGCCTGGCCGCGCTCGTGTCCGAGGGCGGCCAGCAGCTGCCGGGCCCGGTCGAGCAACTCCGCCGACGCCTGGAGCTCGCCTTGTTCGCGGGCCAGGATGCCGAGGCCGCGATAGGTGTGCGCCTCGCCCTGGGTGTCGCCGATGCCGAGGAACAACGGCAGGGCCTGCTCGTGGCAGCGGACCGCCTCGTCGAGGCGGCCTTCCCACAAGCGGAGCCGGCCGATGCTGAGCAGTAGGATCCCTTCCCACTTGAGCTCGCCAACGTCCCGGCAGACCCGCAGGCTCTCCTGGTAGATCGGGTCGGCCTCCTGGTGTCGGCCCAGGTAGCGCAGCGCGACCCCGCGGCTGTGCAGCGCCCGGCCGCGCAGGATGTGGTCGCGGTACCTGGTAGCCACCGACAGGCAGCGGTCGAGGCACTCGATGGCCCTGCGCACCTGGCCCTGCTCGCGCAGGGCGATACCGAGGTTATGGTACGTCCCCGCCTCCATTTGTTCGTTGTCGAGCTGCCGGGCCATTGTCAGCACTTGCTTGTAGCAGGCGACGGCCTGCTCGAAACGGCCCCAGTCGCGGTACACCACGCCCAACATGAGCAGCGCCTGGGCCTCGCTGGCGGCGTCGCCGAACTCACGGAACAGCGCGCGGCTCTGCTCCAGACGGTCGATCGCGTCCGACCAGTTGTTCTGGTTGAGGAAGGCCCCGCCGAAGTCGAACAGGGCAAACGCCTCGGCTTGGCGGTCCCCCGCCCTCCGAGTGGCGTCCAGTGCCAGTTTCTTGACCTGCAGCGAGACCTCCCAGTGGGCATGCCAGACGAAGAAGGTGTCGAGGGCCCGGGACAGGCTCCAGGCCTGACGCCACAGCCCGCTGGCATGTGCCAGGTCGACTGCGGCGACAAGACTCGCCGTCTCAATCCGCAGCCAGGTCAACGGCCGCTCGCGCAGTGCCTGGGCGTGCGCCCGCCCGACCGGGACCGGCGGGTCCCCTCGACCGGTCGCCGCGGGTGGGTCGTCGGCGCGGCCCAGACCGGCGTTGGCCCATTGCGCCAGCACCAGGTACGCGTCGACCAGGCGGGTGACGGCGGCCAAGCGATCCTGGTCGGTCTCATCGGCCTCGACGCGCTCGCGGCTGAAGACACGCAGCAGGTCGTGCAGGCGATAGCGCGTCTCGGTGGTCTCGTCGTCTCCTGCCGGCTCGACGAGCTGGGCCTCGACCAGGCGCTCGGCCAGCTCCTCGCCGTCCACCCTGGGATCGCCCAGCAGCACGCCGACGACCCACCCAGGAAAGGTCAGCGCGGTGAGCAGTCCGAGCAGGCGGAAGGCCCGCTGTTCCAGCGGGTTCCGGCCCTGGTAGCCGAGCAGGAAGCTGGCGCGCACCTCGCGGTCGCCCGCCTGCAGCTCGTCCAGCCGGTGGCGCTCGTCGGCCAGCCGGGTCGCCAGGCGGTCCAGGGTCCAGTGCTGGCGGGCGGCCAGCCGGGCCCCGGCGATGCGCAGCGCCAACGGCAGCTGGCCACAGAGCCGCGCGATCGCCCGTGCCGGCTCGGGCTCGGCCGCCACCCGGGCCGCCCCGGCGATGCCGGCCAGCAGCTCCAGGGCCTGCGCCTCCTGGAACACGTCCAGGTGGAGCAGGCGCGCACCGTCCAGGCCGTGCAGCGGGCGGCGGCTGGTGATGAGCACGGCGCAACGCGGGTCCCCGGGCAGCAGCGGGCGGACCTGTGCCTCGTCGGCGGCGTTGTCGAGGACGATCAAGGCCCTACGGCCGGCGAGCTGGCCTCGGAACAGCCGTTCCCGCGCCTCCGGGCTGACCGGGACCGCCGCCTGCGGCACCCCGACCGCCTCCAGGAACTCGGCCAGCACGGCGCCCGGTTCGAGTCGCTCGGCTTCGGCGCCACGGAGGTTGACATAGAGCTGGCCGTCGGGGAACCGGTCGCTAAGCCGGTGGGCGAGCCGGGTCGCGAAGGCGGTCTTGCCGACGCCAGGCTTGCCGAACACCGCCAGCAGCGGTGGGGCCGTGCTGGTCCCGACGAGTGCCGTCGCCACTCCCAGCGCGTCGGTGCGCCCGGTGAAGTCGTCGATGTCGCGGGGGAGTTGCGCCGGTGCGGTCCACTGCCTGGCGGCGGCTTCGTGGAGGTGGACCGCACCGATGTGCAGGTCACGTCCGGCAACGTAGGTACCGGTGAGGATCACGTCGCGGGCGGCGCTCGCGCCGCTGTCGACGACGGCCGCGCCTTCAGGGCTGTCCTGCTGCTCACTCACGCCGGACCCCGGCCGGGGACACTGGTGCCGACCCTTCGTCTGGCCGCACCCCGAGACGTCGCCGCTGGGTCACCGCCGATCCGGCTCGGCGCCGCCGATCTGGAGATCGCGTCCGGCGACGTACTGCCCGTGCTGGTGCACGTCGCGTCCGGCGACCACGCCGGCGTCGCGGGCATTGATGTGTGCTCCAGCGGCCCGGGCCTCGTCCACGAGCCGCTCGACCTGGGCGGCGAGTTCCTGGTCGGCGGCCAGCTCCTCGGCCAGGGCTGTGCGCAGGGCCTGCTGGCGTCCCTCGCTGTCCGGCCGCTCCTCGACGCCTTGGAGCTGATTGCCGGCGTAGCTCCCAGGCCGCAGTCGCTCCTTCAACGTCTGATACAGCCGCTTGACGGCCGGCACGGCGGCGTCCGCGAGCGCGTCGGAGGCGCGGTCGGCGACGCGCCCACCGAGCCGCTGGAGCAAGGGGACAAGCAGGCTAACGGTCGCGGCGGCGAGGCTGATCGGCTCGATCACGATTCCCCCCTTCGGGCACCGACCGGAGCCATGAGCCTAGCCGACACCGGTCCGTCCGACCAGGACCGACCCGCCGCCCCCCATCGTCATGGCCCCTCGGGGCTGGGCTGGCGGGCCGCTTCTGCGGCCAGAAAGCGGGTCGATTCGCTCGACTCGAAGCCGGTCCGCCACAGCTGGACCAGCTTCAACGCCAGCTCGAGGCCTTGTGGGGCGAGGAGATCGGCGTGCCGGCGCATCAGGTACTGGACCAGCTCAACCCGGTTGGCGTTGCTGTGCCGGAACACCAGCGACGCCCGGTGCCGCCGGTACAGGAACACCTCCAGCGGCAGCACGTCACCGGCCAGCCCCGCCTTGCCCAACCGGATCTGCAGGTCCCAATCCTCATAGGCGGAGAGGTCCTCGTCGTAGCCGCCGACCTGCTCCAGCGCCGACCGCCGGTAGAGGCTGGCCGAGCGCCCGTCGGTGTGCAGGAACGGCATCAGGGTGAGCACGTTACCGACCGGGGCGAAGCCGCCATCAAAGAGCCCGAAGTTCCGAGCGTAGGAGGTGACATAGGCCAGGTCCGGGCAGCGTTCCAGCGCGCGTGCGGCCAGTCCCGCATAGGCGGGATCGACCAGGTCGTCGGCGTCCAGCGCCAAGATCAGCGTGCCGGAGCTGGCCGCAATCCCAGCATTGCGGGCAGCGGCCAGGCCCTGGTTGTCCTGCCGTACCTTGACCACCCCGCGAAGCTCATCGAACACCTGCCGGGTGACCGGGTCGGTGGAGCCGTCGTCCACTACCACGACTTCGACGTCGGCGTGGTCGCTGGCGAGCGCCGACCCAACCGCTTCCTGCACGTATGCTCCCTGGTTGAACAGGGGGACGACGAACGACACGCGCGCTGGCCGGGGCCGGCGCTGCGCGCCCTGGCTGCCGCCTGCCCTGGCCACCCGACCTGCGGTGGCTCGCATCGCCAGCCCATAAAGCCGCTCGGCCGACCTCCGGACCGTGTCCGGGTCGCAGCGCCGCTCCACAACGCCGCGCGCCCGCACGGCCAAGTTGCGCAGGTCCCGGACACGGTCGGCTCGCTCAAGGACCGCGTCGGCCACCGCGGCGGAATCGGCCATGTCGACCAACAATGCCGAGCGCTCCTCCAGCCCGGTCCCTAGACCGTGGCCGACCACGACCACCACGCCGGACAGCATCGCCGCGTGCATGGCCGCGCTCGCGGTCTGCGCCGCGCCGGTGAACACACACATTGCCGGGGCGCCGCCGAGCATGCCCAGGCGGTCGAGACTGGGCGAATCGTGGAAGCTCACCCGTGCCGATAAGGAGGGAGTCAGCCGCTTTTTCACCCATGCCCGAAACGAGCGCCCGAACGGGTCGGTGGGCGTGTCGTGCCCGTAGATCTCGAAGGTGAACGACGCGTCACGCTGCACGATCCGCCGGGCGGCGTCCAGGAAGCGTACAAGCCCACCGCCGGCGCTCAACTCGCCAAGGAACAACACCCGCCGGACCGGACGGAAGATTCGCGGCACCGGGTCGGGCGCGACGGCCAGGGGCAGCGGCGCCGGCCAAGCGGCCATCGGTCCTGGTGCTGGTGCTGGGACCAGCAGCTCCTCGTCGGCCGCCGCGACCGCGTCGGCGTGCCGGATGGCGTAGTGTTCGCCGAACGCGCGAATGTCGTCCTCGAAGCTGACCGGGATCGTGTTCCCGCCGCCTGGTGGGCCGTGCAACCGGGCGACGACCGCGGTTCCGGTGGGCGCGCCGAGGAGCCGTCGGGCGCGGACGGCAGTGAACGCCTCCCCGTTCGCCACTGGCAGCTCGGCCAGATCCAGCCCTGTCGCGGCCAGTCGCGCCACCGTGTCGGCCACGCGGTCGGCGTACTGGTGCACCGGGCTCAGATACCAGCGGTCTGGGACTGCAGCCTCGGGTGCCATGACCATGGCCCCGGCCGACTGGAGTGACGCCAGCTCCCCGGCGGGCGTCTCGGTGACCACCCGCACCTCGGCTCCGGCGGTCGCGAGCGTCGCAGCCATGGAGCTGACATAAGCGCTCGCCTCGTCGGTCACGGCAGGCTGGATGGCCCGTAGGGCATAAGCGATACGCACCCAATCCTCCTCTCCGGATCGGAGGCGCTGGTGCTCGCAAGCACCAGATATGGGACCGAGTAGACGGCTCGGCGCGGCCGTCGTGTGCCGGCGAGTCGCCGCTCAGCCGCGAGGAACCGCTCGTCGGCTACTTGCTAGGCGGACCGAGGAGTCGAATCCTTCGGCTAGCGGTCTGGTTAAGACTTGCGGTCTGCGGTCTTGCTGACGTGTCGAGGCTCAAGGAACCATGCCAGTCTGGCCATCTCGATGGTAGCGGTGGCCCCCACGGCACCAACGCTAGCGGCGCTCAGCTGGCCGAGGAACTGCAGGCTTGGCGGCCGCCCACCATGCTTGAGGCCCTAACCATTGCAAGATCCTGACCACTGAGCTGACGCTGTGTGGGTCGGGCCCCCATTCCCTGCTCAGCCCGGCAGCCTAAGCGGCCTCCTGGAGGTTCTGCACGTAACCTTGGGGCAGCCACGGTGAGTTGTGGGGGCGTCGGTGGCCAGTAGCTGGGTGGGGCTCCGCTGGCGGAAGAAGGCATGCACCTGGCGGACACGGCCCTGGATGGCAAGGTCAGGGGTGTTGGCCAGCCAGGCCTTGATCGCGCCCCAGACCCGCTCGACCGGGTTGTCGTGGGGGCTGTAGCGCGCCCCGTGCAGCACCCGCAGGCGGGGATGGGCGGCCTGCCAGCGCTGGACGATCTTGGAGTGGTGGATGATCACGTTGTCGCAGACCACCGCCACCAGCGGCGCCGCGGGGTATGCGGCCAGCAGTTGCTCGCAGAACGCGGTAAAGCTGGCGCTGACGGCCTTGCGATCACCTGATAGAACCACCGGCCACTGTGCAGGTCGATGGCGCCCAAGATGGTGCGCCGTTGGTTCTTGCCTGGGTCATGATCTGCTGGCGCTGCCGGTTCGGGATCCAGGTGGCCCGCACCCAGGGGCAGCAGGTTGATTTGCATCTCATCCTCGGCCAGTACTACCGCGCCCTCGGGCAGCTTGGCGATGGTCTGGCGCAGGGCGGCCAGGACCTGATCGCGGTGGGTCGCCCTTGGCGACCAGCCGGGGCCGACCCTACCTGGCGACCTCGCGGACCCGTCGGTGCAGGGTCGGTAAGGACATGGCGGGGCGGCCCAGTTGCTTCCAGAGCCGGTTGATCGTCCACGCCTTGGGCTGGGCCAGCAGCCGACGGATGCGCTCACCCAGCCGGGGACTGCCCAGGCGGGGTCGCCCAGCTCGGGGCCGGTCGGCCAGGCCGGTGAACCCGTCGTGGTTGTAGCGGGGGATCCAGCGGCGCACGGTGGCCGGGTCGCAGCCCAGCAGCTCGGCGATGGCCGCCGGCGGCCAGCTGCGCTGCGACAGCAAGATCATCACCAGCCGGTAGCCGACGCGGTGGCGCCAGACAGTAGCCCGAGCACGTCGCAGGAGCAGCCGGCCGGGCACGAGCGATTGGCGCACGCTGGGGGGACGCATACTGCCGGCGCTACGGCACGCCCTCCACCCCGCCGTTACAAGCAGAACTTCTGCTCACCCGGTTAAAGGACATTCCGGAACCGGGATCGGGATCATGGTGACCGGGCGGTGGCCGGGCAGGGCAAGCGGTTGTAGCACAGCCGGTCACTGGCCAGCAGCACGAACGCGAGGAAC
>JASLBL010000699.1 GCA_030146615.1 Actinomycetes bacterium | reverse complement strand
GACATCGCGGTACCTCCCAAGGCGCAGAGTCTTGCCGCAGGTCGATGGTGACAAACGGTCCCGCAGCAACCCGACGATTTCGGGCCGTCAATGACGGTTGCGGTTATGGTTCTTGCTGAGGTGACTACGGAAAATAGTCGTAGCTATCTGTATTTGCATGAAGATACGCAGAACGCCTTTCGTGTCGGCTGAGACCTCTGGGACACACCACAGCGCCTCGGAAATTGTGCGGAGCTGCTGGGGACCAGGCTGGATGGCCAATATGCTGTCGGCATGAGCGAGGCAACGCCCCCGCCCTCGGCCGAGCAGCTTGCCGAGTGGCGGGCCCTGGTCGATCGCATCGGCCAGGGTGATCGCTCCCAGGTGGTGGCCTGGGATGAGGTCGCGGCTGCTGGGCCTGTCGTCACCTATCAGGTCCTCGTCACCCAGCAAGTCCGCCAGCGGTTACGCGGCGCACCGCCCATGCTGGTCGGCTCTGTCGCTGGCATCATCGCGGTTCTGCGGGTGGATCCAACTGAGGCCAGCATGATCTTTCGCCTGCGTCGCCTTGGCGATGGTGGCTGGACAGTGACCTTTGGTGCTGCTCGAGGGTTGCTGACCTACTGGGTCGTCCAAGCCGAACAGCTCGTGGTGTTGCTCGATCTGACCTGGGTGGGATGACCGACCAGACCGGACGGCATGCCAGGTCGAAAATTTTCAAGACCATTTAGGTGTGGGTAGGCGGATCTCCATCGCCGTGCGCGACTGATCGACCTGCGCTGCCAAGTGCCATCGCTAAGACCAGCCCACCCGAAGTACACTTAGGTGCGCTGAGCACCACAGCCGGGCGGAGCCTCACATGCCCCTGTCTGAGCACGAGCAACGGATTCTCGCCAACATCGAGCGACGGCTCCTTGAGGAGGACCCGAAGTTCGCCCAGCAGGTTGGACGATCCTTACAGTCCCGCCTCATCTGGCGCATGAGGTTGGCGGCCTGCGGATTCGTGCTTGGGCTGGTTATCCTTGTAGTCGGGTTCGCGCAGTACGTTGCCTTGGGCGTGGCTGGCTTTGTGATCATGCTCTACTCGCTCTTCGAGTTGGTGCGCACCAAACGACGCCGAGTGGGCTTAGACCGCGGTGAGACACCTAGAACTGCCCCACCCTCGAAGAGCGCCAGAGCCGACCAAGCTGCGAGTCGGTGGTGGGAGCGGATGTCCGAACGCTGGCGTGGACACTGGGAAGAGCGAGGCGGTACAGCTCGCTAGCGAGCTCCTTCGGTTAGCTGCAGGAGTGCGCAGTTGACCTGCCATCGCAGACATGGTTGTCATTTGTTGCCGGTTCGAGGGTCAGCGGCCGCGACGCGACACCCTCGTGACTGCTCTGGCTCCACGAGCTACAGAGGGTGAGGCCGGCCCCCGGCAGCCGTCAGGTGGGATTCGAACCCAGCGCCATCCTGCTTCGCCGTCCGAGGTCGTAGCGGTGAAGGCGGCGTGACCTGCGATTCTCATACGCCGGACGTGACCGCTCGTGCCCGCTCGGATCCGCGGGTTTCCGCTGCGGTACGGACCCAACACGGACCAGCAGTTCTCGGCTCCTTCCGGGCGTGGATGCCCTGGCGCGCCGATCCTCGGCAATCAAGGGACTGGATTACTGTTCGCACTGCTCACCCTTAGGCGAGCACCGAGCTAGCCGGCGAAGGCGTCGGGGTGGATCCGCTTCCCTGGCTCTGTGGGGTGCGGCACCGATGGGATGCTGTGCTCCTGCTCACGGAGATAGCGGGCCAGGTCGAGCCAGGCGCGGGCGACCGCCGCCTGGTCCCCGGCCTTCTTGGTGTTGGCGTCCAGGCCTTGGAGGATGACGGCTGCCTGGTCGGCCGCTTGGCTGGCGGTGAGGTCCATGATCACTCCCCTGCCTAGCGAGGCGATTGGACTCTTCGCCTACCCGTCACATATGGCCGGTAATCACTTGCTCCGACCCCTTGCTTGCAAAGCCAGTTCGGGCAGGGCCGTCACCTGCGGCGGGAACGAAGGACGCAGGTTGAGACAGCCGTGGCATTGTCCGTGGGTGTCCGCTGGGGACCGGTCGGGACTGCTGTGAGTGGCACGGTAGTGGCACGGCGGGCGAGGCCGACCGTGGCTCAGTCCAGCATGGAGCTTCGCGAGCACGTGCGTACAATCCGTGCCGCTCGCTCCGACGTGCAAGGAACCGTGATGCGGTCAACTACTCGTGTAGTGCTGGCCTTCGCAGTGGCCGCCGCTGTTGTCGCTGTGCAGGCGTGGGGCTGGAGCGATGCTGCGCGGGTAGCGGTGGCTGTGGCGAGCTGGCTGTGGCGTACATGCTGGCCTATCGGGCGCGTCACCATCCTGCCGCTGGCGGCTTCCGTGGTGTTGTACGCGGTCACAAGCCCCGCTGCCCGCCGCCACTGGTACTGGTATTGGCACAAGCGACCGTGGAACACGGCTGGCCGGGCCGTGCGGTGGCGATGGTTGCTGCTCGGGCTGGCCGGACTCGTGACACTGGGCGGGATGGTGCTGCTCGCGCCGCGCTGGATGGTGGCTAATGACAGTGTGATCAGCACGCTGAGCGCTGAGCCGTATGCGAGAGCGGTCAGCGATGCGCGCACAGCCGTGTTGCAGGCAGTCGGCGGGTTGCTGCTGGCAGCCGGCGCGGTCGCAACCTGGCGGCAGGTGCGTATTGGCCGGGAGGGGCAGATCACCGAGCGGTTCACCCGTGCAGTTGACCAGTTCGGCAGCGACAAGCGAGACGTACGGTTGGGCGGCATTTATGGGCTAGAGCGCGTTGCTCATGACTCGCAGCCGGAGCGGGCAACGATCGCCGCGGTCTTGAGTGCCTTTGTGCGGGAGCACGCCCCCTGGCCGCCTCAGACGGATGTTGGGCAGACTCCAGCTTTTCCGCAGGACGCCGCGGACACGAAACCCGCACCGCTCATGGAGCGCATGCCCGACGTCTATGCGGCAGTCAACGCCCTCAGCCGTTTGCGGCTAGGAGCTGATCCACGCTTCGATCTGTCGGGGTGTGACCTGCGCCGAGTCACTCTTGATGGTAGCTTTCAGGGAGTGAATCTGATGCGCGCCAACCTGCAATTTGCTGTGTTCGTCGGCGGGGATCTGCGGGACGCATGGTTGGGGTGGGCAGATTTACGGGAGGCAGTGCTTTATCAAGCCGATCTTGAGGGAGCGTCGCTTGCCCACGCCGACCTCCGGAAGGCAGACCTCAGAGAAGCAGGTCTCCGCCAGGCTGTGCTGACCGCCGCCGATCTTCGGGAGGCAGTACTTACTGGAGCTGACCTGCGGCAAGCCGTCCTTGAAGATGCCAAGCTCCAGGAAGCGGTGATGGACGCCCACACCCGTTGGCCAGATGACTTCGATCCTGTCGCCGCTGGCGTCAAGCGCTCAGGCGACTAGTTGCGCTTCCAAGTCCCTGATGAAGGTTGCACCGCGAGCTTGGGAAGCACTGTCGGGCTGCCTGTCGTGGAGCGGTGACGCAGTTCAGGGGCCACAGCAAGTGACCGCTGTTGACCGTTGGCGACCGTGGTGAACCGCTGGTTGGGGCACGTCGGGGCACGGCCGGCGAGGACGAAGCTGGCTTGGACCTTGGCGGTACGGTGGTCAACTCGGGCGCAGGGGAACTGGTCCAGCGGCGACCACCGGCGCCGTGGTAGGTGGCTCAGGGGATGCGGCAGCTCGTGACGGCGAGGCGACGCTTGGGAGGACTCGCGGCGAGGTTGGCGTCAGGCATAGGTGAGCACGATGCCCTCGACGGTGTGGGTGATGTGGTCCAGGCTGTCCAGCGCCTCCTCCAGCTGCTCGACGATGTCCATCCAGACCAGCACGTAGCGGGCCGGATGCTCGCCGGTGAAGGTATACAGCTCGGCCCGGGCGCGCCGGTAGACACGATCGCCCTCCTCTTCAAGCTCGGTCACCGCCACCTGATAGGCCCGCAGCCGCACCAGATTGAGCTTGCGCAGGTGGCGCAGCCCGCGGGCGGTCTCCTCGGCGGCCTGGAGGATGATCCGGGCCTGCTCCCGGACCGGCTCGATGGGTTCTGCGACCTTGTGCAGGACGAGCATGTCGGCGGCCTCCTCGACCGCGTCGACGACATCATCCAGCTGGGCGGCGAGGGCGTAGATGTCCTCACGGTCAAAGGGGGTGATGAAGGTGGCGTTGAGCCGGGTCAAGATGGCGTGGGTGATGCGGTCGCCTTCGTGCTCGACCTCGACCAGCCGTTTGGCCTTCAGCTCCGGGTCGACGAAGTCTCCGAGCAGGTCGTCCAGCAGCCGGGCGGACTGGGCCATGTTGTCGGCTGCGGCCTCGAACAGGTCGAAGAAGGACTCCTCGCGGGGAAAGATTCGCAGCTTCATGGCCACCTCCGCCTCCAGGCGAATGGTAACCGGCCACGCGCCGCGGTGCGGGTCCACATCTCTTGGGCTCATGCTTTGGCCGTTGTCTTGAGAGAGCCGGAAGACCGCTCGTTGGACCTGCGCGATCGGCGGGCACGCTCGCTGAGCTGGGTGTCTGCTTGCCGATGTTGTCCTCTGCTTGCCGATGTTGTCCGCTGATAATCGGGAGTGCCGACCGTCCGGCCCCAGCGGGCTCACGGTAGCGGTTGGGTGAGGGGTTCGAACCCGGTGCCATGCTGCTTCGCCGTTCGAGGTCGTAGCGGTCGACCGCCTGTGACCTGCAATTCTCACTTGCCGAGCGTGACCGCTCGTGCCCACTGAGGACCAGCGGTTCCCGATGCGATGCGGACCGAGCG
>JASLBL010000329.1 GCA_030146615.1 Actinomycetes bacterium | reverse complement strand
GGCGACCAGCAGCGCGGCCACGGCCAGCAGCAGGCCGAGGACGACCGGCCGGACGCGGCCACCGGGACGGGATGGAAGGAATGGCGACATTGCCGCACCTCCTGGGTGCCGTCGGGACGGGGGAGTGACACGGGCCGGGGGACACGTGCCGTCCCGGCGGTAACCGGAGGGTCCAAGACGGACCAGACGGGACGACTCAACACAAACAGTACGTCTTAGAAAAGGCTTATAAAGCTATCGAGACGCGCTGTCAAGACATGTGCCGGCGACCGCTCAGGCCCGGGCGACCAGCCGGCTCCAGCGGGCCATGTAGGGCTCGTCGGCCGTCGCGAGTGCCCAGGTGTCCGTCGGCTCGCCCACGGCGGTCAGCGGCGGGGGATGTCGACTCGGTGGAGGCGGTTGGCGGCGGGGCGGTCGAGGACGCGGACTGACCGCCACCCCTCGGCGTGGAGGCCCGACTGGTCCGTGTCCGGGGCGCCGGTGGCCGCGGGCTCGCCCGGGTCGGGGAGGGCGGCCCGGAGCTCGCGCCAGCGCTGCCAGTGGGTGGCGAAGGCGGAGCGGCGCAGGGCGCGGCGGCGGCGGCGCTGGCCCTCCAGGGCGACCTTGGCCGGGACGTCCAGGAACAGCAGGTGGCCGGTGCGCCCGGCCAGGCCGGCCAGGCCGGCCAGGAGGCGGCGACGCCAGCCGCGGGTGCCGGTGTCGTGGACGATCAGGCCCCACGGGCCGGGCAGGGCGAGCAGCACCCGGAGGAAGTGCTCGGCGTGGACCAGCGGGCGCCACAGCCGGTAGGGGGCCCGGCCGAGGAGACGCTGGTACCTGGCCCGGATCGGCTCCGGGTCGAGGACCAGCGAGCCGGGGGCGTCGATCCGCGAGAGCAGGGTGGTCTTGCCGGCCCCGGGGACCCCGGCCACGACCAGCAGGGCGGCCGGGGGCAGGCGAAGCGCCGCGGGGTCCGCCGGGACGTCGCGCTCGGGCGCGTCGAGCTTCATCATGACGGCGACGATACCGGGTCCGGCGGAAAGCCGGTGTAAGGGCGCGAGGTGCTGCGTTGCCGGGACGGCGCTCCAGGGCCGCGGTCGCCCTCCTGACCGTGGCCACCACCTGTGCCGTGGCCGCCTGCGGCGGGTCGGGGCCGGCCCTGGTCGACTCCTCGACCACCCGGCCGGTGCCGACCACCACCACCACGGCCGGCTCCTCGACCCGGCCCGACACCACGGCCGTGCCGACGACCCGGGGGATCCCGACGACCACGGGCCGGGTCCCGCTGACCACCGGGCAGACGGGCCCGGCCGGGGCGCCGCTGACCTTCCGGCGCCTGACCATCCGCCTCGGCAAGGGCTGGCGGGCCGGCGGCGGCGGCGACCACGTCGAGGTGGCGACCAGCCGGGCCTGCCGGCGCAGCGCCGGCGGGGTGGACTGCCCCGGGTTCCTACTCCTCGGACCGACCCAGATCGCCATCGCCAGCGAGCTCTCCCCGTTCGACCCGGACAAGGTCTGGCACCCCGGCGCCGGGGTCGAGGGCTGCCCCGAGGACCGCGACGGCCTGGCCGAGGTCACCCCGACCCGCCCGGCCAAGCGGGGCACGGCCAAGGTCGGCGGCAAGGACGCCGTCTACCGCGAATGGAAGGTCGGCTGCGTGGACGCCCGGACCGGCGAGCCCGAGACCAGCTTCACCCAGCGGGTCTGGTACCTGAAGGCCTCCGGCATCCTGGTCGTCGACGAGTGGTCGACCCCCGGCCTCGGCGCCGTGCTGGCCGGTGGTCGGTTCGGCTGACCGGTGCGCTATTCTCCACCTGCTGTCTGAGACAAGAGACAACCGGCGAGGGAGGAGCCATTCGCGACAACCTGCCATCGCGGGCGCGGCGAACGATTGACGAAGGCGGCGATCATAGCCTGCCCGGGACTGTCACTATCCGGTGATGCTGTCGGCGCGGGATGTCGAGGAGGCGCTCAAGGAGCGCTTCCTGCGCGGCGCCTACCCGCGCGGCGGCGCCCTGCCCTCGGTCAGGACCCTGGCCGCCGAGCTCGGAACCAGCCCGAGCACGGTCGGCCGGGCCGTGCAGGAGCTGGCCCGCCAGGGCTGGGTGACGGCGACCAGCCGCCGCGGGGCGGTGGTCCGCCGCGACCTGCCGAACGGCGAGACCGGCGTGCGCGACGCCGAGGCGGCCATCCGCCGCCTGGCCGTCCGCTGGCGGCTGGTCGGCGGCGACCGGGCCGAGTTCCAGGAGCTGGTTGCCCGGGTGGCCGACGAGGTCTTCCAGCCGGCCCCCCGGACCGTGTTCCTGGAGTGCAACCCGGTCGACCTCCAGCGGGGGCTGGAGCAGGTGCAGCGTGAGACCAGCGTCAAGGTCGAGCCGATGCTGCTGGAGGACGCGACCGACGGGTCGGACAGGCTGAAGGACGCCAACGTCCTGCTCACCCCCTACTTCCACCTGGCGAGGCCCGCGAGCTGGCCCCCGACGGCGCCCAGGTGGTGCCGCTGAACTTCGTCGCCTCCGAGGAGGCGATGCGGGCCCTGGTCGAGCTCCCGCCCGACACCCTGGTCGGGGTGCTGGCCGTCGACGCCCGCTCGCGCCGCCGGCTCGAGGCGATCGTGCAGCAGTACTCGCCCGCGGCCGTGCTCGGGGCCCTGCTCGACGACCCCAAGGCGGCCACCAACCTGGCCGCGTCGGCCAGGT
>JASLBL010000696.1 GCA_030146615.1 Actinomycetes bacterium | reverse complement strand
AGGCCCTCGGCTACAAAGTCACCCTCGAACCCGCCGCCTGACCACGGTCCATCACAGGTCAACCAAGGTCAACCTGATTGGATCCGGGCTCCGCCCGGATGCTGCCACATGCCTGCTCGCCGTTGATTCTCGGATCAGACCGCCATGGCTTGTGGCCGCCACGATGGATGAGAATCGGGGCATGCCCGGCCAAGCTCAGCTCTCCTTGGTGCGGCAGAGCCGGTTGGTAGCACGGGCGATTTTCCTTTCAGGATGAGGCCGTAGCCGAGGCCTGTATCGGCCTTGCCATGCCCGGTCGGCCGATCGGTCCCTGGTCGCAGAGGACAGGAGCGCCCGAGGCGTCCGCGACCCAGACGGGACCGAAAAACCCCATGGTCCGCGCTGGGTCCGCACGGCATCGGGAACCGCTGGTCCTCGGAGGGCACGAACGGTCACTACCGGTATGCAAGAATCTCAGGTCACAGCCCATTCACGCCTACGACGTGGGCCGGCGGACCGGCGAGGCGGAGGCTTCGAATTGGTGTCCGGCGCGGAGCTTGGCGTGCTGCATGGGGTGCCCACCGCGATCAAGGACCTGTTCGACTTCAACCCCGGCTGGCCGGCGACCTTCGGCGGCGTCAGGGCGCTCAAGGAGTACACCCTGGACATCTCCTGCGCCTGCGTACCGCGGTGCGGCTGCGCTGCCTCACGATCCAGCTCAAGGGCCCGAGGCCAGGTACCAGCTGGATAAGTCGACCGGTGAGCTACGACCTGAAGGGTGAAGCGGCCTAGGTGAGCGCCCGCCGCAGGCTGGTCACGCTGGAGGTCGAGGCGGACCCAGAACAAAACGCTAGCAGCGCGTTCAGGCCAAGAGTCTGGGCACGGCCTGGGGCTGTGGCTGGCTCAGTGGCGGGGGGCGTCCTCAGGGCGGAACCAGTCGTTGTCGTCGGGTCCGGTCCGCTCCGCCGGGACTGGCTGGCCAGCCTGCCCGGGGGTGGCGGTCACGGCATCGACCTCGGCATCGCTGATCGGCTCTTGCTCGACTTGTAGCTCATGCCGCTGCCCGGACTCGGTCTCGGTCACGACCTCGGTCACCAGATACCGGCGCAGCCGCACCTGCCCAGGCTGTCGCCGACGGGTCCCCGCGCCACCCTCCGGCTGACCCGGCGTCTCGTACACAAACGGTTGGCTCACTCCCTCGCCAACTGGGAACGGGTCCTGCGCGGTGGATCGGGCAGTCCCGCTGACATCGGTGGCGGGCAACTCGACGTCTTGGGTCTGCCGTCGGGCATGCTCGCCGGCAACGCCGGCGTCCGGCTCGCGGTAGCTGCCACCAGCTTCCGGCTGACCAGTGTGGGTTCCGGGTGGGCCGTCGGTCCCGCCATCTCTCGGCCCTTGGCTTGGGCTGTCGGCCAACCTGGAGCTACCGCTGGTGCCGGCCGGGTGGGCGACCCCGGTCTTGGTGTCCTGGTCGGCGCCGGCCGGTGCGGTCCCGGTCCGCTGGTCGGTCTCTGGGCCGGCGACCTGGCCAGCCGGCCCGGCGCCAGTGTCGCCGGCCGCGGTGTCGTCTTGCGCCGTCACAGCGTCGTAGTCCAGCCCGTAGTGGCGGTACAGCTCGGCCTCCTCGACCTCCGATAGCTGCCCGTCCGGCTCGATGTTGGGGGCCTCCTTGACCTGCACCCTCTGGTAGGGCACCTGAAGTTCGTCGCCCACCTCCCGTGCCTCGGCGAGCGGCACAAAGGTCGACCGCAGGCCGAACAGGCCGGTCCGCACCACCGCCCACTCGGGCCGGTCGGTCTCGTTGTCCAGATAGATGTCGGTGATCTCACCGATCCGGTTGCCGTCGCGGTCGATCATGACCCGGCCCAACCAGCCACGAACCGTCTCGATGCTCAGGGTCGGCATGGCAGATGCTCCTTTCGCCGGCTGCTCGAAGCTGCGTCACGGTCCAAGCGCCCGCACACCGCCAGCGGCCACGAAGTTCTTGGCCCGGCCTGGTCGCTGAGAAGGTGGTCACGCTCGATACGACGCTCCTAGATGACGGTGCCCCCCGTCACGGTCCGGCGGCTCACCGGGGGGGCCCGGAGCTCGGTCTTGCCCGCGTCCCTGCCCTCCTGGGCTGCGCGGTTGTTCACCCTGGCCTTGCTGTTGGCCGCCGACGGGCTTGGAAGTCATGGTCTGGCAGTAGGCGGCGATCCTGTCGGCGCCGCCGGCGGCCGCGGCCAGCGCCCGGAACGCGGTCGCGTCGGTCTTGGCGCCGTGCTGGCCGCCCTGCCCGGCGACATAGGCCCGGCACAGGCCCTGCAGGGCCGATCTGCTACTGCCATGGCGTGCCTGCTGGCTGCCGGTGGTGCGTGCGGTGCTGGCCTGGCAATAGGCGGCGATCCTGTCGGCGCCGCCGGCAGCCGCGGCCAGCGCCCGGAGCGCCGCGGTGTCGCTCCTGGCGTCTTGGCCGCCGGCCAGATAGACCCGACACAGGCCATCCACGGCCGCGTGCTCGGCGTTGGTCGGCCTGGGGCCAGCGCTGGTGGTCTCCCGCCCGTCGGACGGGGCAGCCGGGGCGGCGATGCCGATGCCAGCCAGCGCGGTCTGGGCCGCCCGCCGGATCGGTTCCCCCAGGCCACTGGCGCCGGCGATGCCGCCGACCGACAGCACCCCAACCACGGCGATGGTGGCCACCTTGGCCCGGAACCGCCTGCGGGACCTGGCCACCCTCCCAGCACCCACCACAGAGGGACGCGCTCGAGCTACGGCGTGCAGCTGGGTGACGGCCGCCGCCGGGCCGGCGAGCTCCTCGGGGCTCGGCGGGGCAGCCGCAGCCGCCAGTAGCCTGGCCACGCCAGCATAAGCAGGCGGCACGTCGGCTGGGGCCGACCGGCCAGACAGCAGCCGCTCCACGGTACGGTCGTCGAGGGCGAACGGGTCGGCTCGGTCAGAGCCACCAAGCAGGCGAAACATCACAGTCATGAGAGCGTCACCGACCACTCTGGCGTTACACGATTCGGTGGACGCCGACCTGTGCGTCCAGCCGCTCGGCCAGCCGACGCAGCCCTCGGTGGGCCAGCACCCGCACCGTCCCCGGGCGCCTGCCTACGAGCTCGGCCACCCTGGCCACATCCAGACCAGCCACCACCCGCAGCAGGATGACTTCGGCCTGGTCGATGGGCAGGGAGGCGATCAGGGTGATGGCCGCCTGGGTCGAGATGGCCTCCAAGGCATAAGCCGCCGGGTCATCGGCCGCCCACTGGTCAACAAGCGCCTCCACCGGCATCGGCTCGGTCTGCCGGCGGGCAGCCAGGCGCCGCCAGTCGATCGCCCGATGTCGGGCGATCAGGAACACCCAGGCCCGAAACGCCGGCTCGGCACCACGAAAGCGATCCAGCTTCCCCACCACCCGCAGCCAGGTCTCCGCGGCCAGATCCTCGGCAGCCTCGGGGGCAAGGACCCTGAGATAGCGCAGCACGCTGGGCTGCAGGTCGCGGTACAGCACGCCGAAGGCGTGCTCGTCCCCCCCTTGGGCGTCGGCGAGCAGGACCGCGAAGGCCGGGCCGATCATCGCCCCTCCAGCCCCATCATCGGCGCCAGGCCGGACGGCCACCGTCCGGCCTCCCAGGACCAGGTGCCGGATCGGCGGGCCAGGTCGCATGCGCGCTGCCGCCCCCCATGTCGCCTCCCTGATGGACCGGATCAAGGGGCCACACCGTCCACCTTCGCCCAGAGACTGTCAATCGCGCAGCCTGGACCATGCCGCCGTTGTGGAACGGCGGCTGCACGGTTAGGCACGCCCGGCAAATCGGCGAAGGCCAGCGCCGGTCCCGCCTGACGGCTTCACCACGTCAGCTTTCCCTCGGAGCGATTGGGCGGCGCAGACACCATCATGACGGGGCAGCGACGCGCAGTCCCTCACCGACCACACCATGGGGCCGTCGCGATCTCCCTCAGCTTGATCATCGCCGTGGCCAAGATCATCCACGACGCCAACAAGTTGTAGTGCTTGATCACAAGATGGTGTGGTGGCCGGTGCAGCCGTTATCTACCACAGATCCGTGGAGCCCCAATCGCGTCCCTACGTCATATCGCATACCCTGGCCCGCCGTCGGGCGCTGGCTCTTGCACTTCTCCTCCGGAGCACCGGGAGGTTCCTGGTGGAGTCACTGCTCAACCCCAAGCAGACGGCCGACCTGGCCAGCCTCCTGAGTGCGGTCAGCGCGCAGGCTCGCCTTGGCAGCGGCGACCGCGATCAGGCCGGCTACTGGGCCGGCCAGGTCGGCCCCAGGCTAGCCGCCGGCGATGTGCAGATCATCGCCTGGCTGCTGGAGGATGTGGCCGGCTCGCCCTGGCTGCCGGAGCCCATGCAGCAGTGGGCCAGGGCCTGGGCCATGACCATCAGGGAGCTGACCAGCAGCCAGGACGCGTTCTGAGCAACAACCCGTGCCGCAAGCCGTACGTGCCGGGTCAGCAGCATCTCCAACCAGCGTTCAGCTGCGGCAGGTGCTGCCGGCCTACGCCAACGACCAGAAGTACCTCTACAAGGGCGGCCGGAGCGCAAGACCTACAGCGACCCGGATACCTCCTGGAGTCACCGCTCTGCGGTCAGCACCCGGGCGGCCGGGAGCTTCTACGGCTACAAGCTCCACCGGGCCATGTAGGCCGAGACGGGCCTGCCGCTGGCGTGGCCGATGGAGACGGCCAAGGCGGCCGAGTCCAGCTTCGCGGTGCCGCTGCTGATGCGGTGAAGGCGCGAGGGTTCCGCCCCGAGGTTGCCCTGCTCGACATGGGCTATGACCACGAGGTGGTCTACCAGAAGTGAGCAGCGCGACTGCCACCCGGTCATCCCGCTGCGTGAGACACCTGCCGTCAAGGCCGGCAAGCACAAGCCGCCGACGTGTGAGCACGGCGAGTGGACGTTCGCAGGCTCGGATGCCAACCGCCGGGCAGCCAAGCGGTGCTGCCTCACAGCTGAGTGCTCCTCGGCGAGCCGGTGGATCGAGGCCAGCCCCTGGATACCCTGATCCCGCGATGCTCCCGCAGACCGTCGCCCAGGTCCACCGGCTGGCCGCCCACGACGCCCAATTTTCCTCCCGCCTGGACCCGGTCTCCGCCCAGGTGGCCGCCCGCCACCCCGCCGCCCCCTCCCGCCTGGGCGGCGACCAGCCGCCCCCGCCCGCAAGCGGCGGCCACGCCGCCCCGACGCCGGGCCCGGGCGGCTGGAGGCCGCCCGAGGTGGGCGGCGCAGACCCAGAAGTCGCTCGGCTGCTGGCCGTGCTCGCCACCGCCGGCCCGGCCGGCCTCACCGTCACCGAGCTCCTGGCGGCCACCGGGCGCCAGAAGACCTGGGTCTATGATCGGCTTGCCGATCTGCAGCAGGCGGCCCTCGTTGAGCGGGCCGGCCAAGGCCGCTACCGCCTCTCCCGCCCTCCGACCGGAGGCTGGGAAGCTGGATAATGACATCATTTCCTGTGGCCGTTCCGCGGAATTCCGCGCCTTAGGCGCCAGAGGGCGCGGGCTGGGCACCGCAGCACGCCACGGAATCCGCGGAATTCCGCCTGGAGGTTCCGGCCGAACCTGTCCACGCCAGCTTCGGCAACAGCCTGCGTCCCCCTCGTTGTCCGCCCGCCGATCCGGGACAGGTGTCCGCTCCTGAAGGCCTCCCTCGGATCTGGGCGCCTCAACCAGGTTTCGCTGCGTTGGAGTGAACCGCCAGTCAAGCTGGCGATGGTCCTGATGATGGGCTGGTCCTGCCGGGTGGGTCTGACCCTGAACCGCCCTGACCGTGGTGTCTCATCCCGGGAGCTGTTGGCCTGCCCCGGCAGGGCCGCGTGGACGTGCACGCAACCCGATGGGCTCCTGTGACCTGATACGAGCCTGTGCGCCCAAGCCTGTTAGGGGTGTGTCCACCCGCCCGGCCGGTGGTGCGTGCCTGGCCTGGCTCGTGCCCGAGCGGAACGGCGGTACCAGCATGCCAAGCGCACCCGCAACCGCACCAGGGTGGTCATCGGCGGCGTGGACACCCACGGCCGTACCCACCACGCCGCCGTGTGGGTGTCGTGCAGTAGACCGCATGACGTCCCCGTGGTCATCATTGACCGTTGCGTCGGGCACTAGCCGGCGTGGGTGGGGCCGACGTTGTCGATTGACACCCGGATGAGGACCCGTCGCTGGTCGACCATGGCCCGCCGGTAGTCGTCCCAGTCGGGGTGCTCGCCGGAGATACGACGGTAGTAGTCAATCAGGCCCTCCATGGCCTCCGGCAGCGGCACGATCTCGGCGGGGCCGTCGATGTGGATCCAGGGGCCGAAGAAGTGGTCGGTGAAGACGCACAGGGTGGCGGTGGGCTGGCGGTGGAGGTTGCGGACCTTGTAGGCGGTTTCCCGGCTGCTGATGACGATCTTGCCGTCGCTGTCGATGCCGACGGTGACCGGTGAGGTCTGGAGGCCGCCGGCGGATCGGTGGGTGATCATTACCGCCTGGTGGTTGTTGGCCACGAACTCACGAGCCTGGTCTGGGGTCACTGGGGGCTCCTCGTCTTGGGCGTTGTCGGCTCCTGGCAGGCAGCGTGCCGCAGGTTGGCCGAGTGGGCTGGGCGTCCCGCAGCCCCATGGCGGGGTGATGCCGGTAGCCGGGCGGCTGGGTCGACGCCGCGATGCTTAGGGCTCTACCGCGACGAATCGGGGTGGGCGGTCTTGTCGTCTCGTGGTGCGGTGAATAGGCCAGGCCAACGTGCGGCTACGCACCATGTCCACCTGTCGGAGGAGTATTGGGAGGTACTCGGCGTTGCTGGTCGAAGGGTGTAACGCCGGTTCGACCGTGTGCGCTTCCTCAAGCGAAGGCTGGTGATGGTCCGGGCGGCGGGTGCCTAGGCGCCGCCGGAGCACCGGACCGATCCTATGTTGAGTCAACTCTGAGAGGGATCTAGGAGCATGAAGCGTCCGGCAGCGCGCATCCTGGTTGGGTTGGCCGTCGCCGCAGTGCTAACGCTCAGCCGGCCACCTGCCGCGGCTGCCGCCGCCGACCGCCTTCCCGACCTGGGCATGGCCCAGCTGAGCGATCTCGGCATCGACACCACCACGATCCCCGGGCGTCGCCTGCTCCGGTTCACAACGGTCATCGTCAACATCGGCGTCGGGCCGTTTGAGACTATCGGCAGCCGCCCCAACACCAGCACTGAAGAGCTGGCGGTCACCCAGCGCATCTTCAACGACGCCGGCGCCTACCGCGAGGTCGGCACCCCGGCGGTGATGTTCTGGGCTGGGGATGGGCACGATCATTGGCATGTGCGTGATGCGGAGGCCTATGAGTTGGTCCGCCTGGACAACGGCCGCCGGGTGGGGACCGGCGCCAAGCAGGGATTCTGCTATTTCGACAACACCGCCTACCGGCCTTGGTTGGCGGACGCGCCCAGCGCCCCGGTCTACCAGGGCTGCGGCACGGCAGGGGACCTGACGGTCACCACCGGGCTCTCGGTCGGCTGGGGGGATACCTATCCGGCGTGGCGCACCTTGCAGTGGATCGACATTACCGGGCTGAAGTCAGGCCGCTACCGGCTGCACGCCACCGCCGATCCGGCGAACTGGTTCGAGGAAACCAACAACGCCAACAACAGCACCTGGGTCGACCTCAGACTGACCGGCTCCGGCGTTCGAGTGGAGGCTTATGGGCCGGTCGCCTGACAGGATCGTCATTCCTCGGCGCTAGTTGCCCTAGGCCGCCAGGAGGGCGCTGAACCCGCGTAACCGGATCCATCCAGCATCCTCGTCACCGGCGGCCGCGGTCACGTCAACTTGGTGGCGCACCTAGTCCTCGTTTCGGGTCCTGTTGCCCGACCCCCCTGTCCCTGTCGCCGTCTCGGCCGCGCCGGCCAACCGCTCATAGGCTGCGCCGATAGGGCTGAGGGAGCCTGTACTGGCATCCGTGGAACTCGGTGACTGGCACGACCTTCGGCGAGCGCGAAGCGTCCACCGCGACAGTGTCGGCCTTTATGCTGCCCGACCCCAGACGCCGGGGCAGGCCGTGTAGCGGGCATCGCAGCCGCCTCCCGAAGGAGTCGAGGATCTCTCTTCCACGACTGCCGCGTCGAGCGGCTCGAACCGGTGACAGAAGGGGACATAGCAGCAGGAACATGCAGATGCGTTGTAATGGACTGAACAGCACCCGGATGGTTGGCAGCTCTGTTGTCTATCTGATCATGCCGCCAAGGTCGTGATGGCGTCCTGGTAGGCCTCCTTTGGGGTGCGGTGGCCGTGCCGACCGATCAGCCACTGGCTGTTGTAGGAGTGGACGAAGCCGGCCACGGCCTGGCGGAGCTCATCAGTGGTGTCGTGCAGCTGGACCCACAGGCACTGGTCTTTGAGGGTGCGGATCCAGCGCTCGGCGCAGCCGTTGGTCTCCGGCTCACCCAGGAACGCGGCGTCGTCGGTGATCCCGAGCCAGCTAATCGAGCCGAGGAAGTGGCTGGAGCGGTATTGCGGTCCCCAGTCGTGCCGCAACGACAGGCCGCGGGCCACCTCCGCCTCCAGCCGGCCCCACCGGTCGATCACCGCGTCATAGACCGGCTGCAGGGCGGCGAAGCGGTCGCCGACCTTGGCCACATGCGCCCAGGCCTCGGCGTGTAGTGATCCACACAGGCAAACACCCACACCCAGCCGTCGGCCCGGGTCCAGGCCATGGTCGCGTCGGTGCCCCAGCGCAGGTTCGGCGCCGCAGGGATGATCGTGCCGTCGTGCGGTCGCGGCCGGCGCCGCCCACGGACCCGCTGCGGGGCCAGCAGTCCATGGGCCCGCAGCAGCCGCAGCACCCGCTTGCCGCTCACCTGGACGTCATGCTGGCGGCGCAGCCGGGCGCGGATCTTGCGGTAACCCTCGCCGGCGAACGGCGAGTCGGCCAGCAACCGGCGGATCAACCGCACCAGCTCCTCGTCGCTGATCGTCGGCATGGGACCGCAGCGGCCTGGCTGCCCACCGGTCTGGCGGCGGGCGTAGATGGTCGAGCGGGGCGCGCCGAGCACCCGGCATATCACCGCCACAGGCAGGTGGCGCTCCATGGCTATCTGGGCCGCTTCGCCGGCGGGATCTGCAGCCCCCTTTTTTCGGCTGCTGCCCGTAGCACCTCATTCTCGAGGGTCAACTGACCGATCTTGCGTTCGGCCTGCTTCAGCGCCCGATCATCCGGTGCCTGGTCGGCACGCTGACCCTTCAGGCCCTGCTTGCCGGCGGCTAGGAAGTCATCGCGCCAGGCAGCCAGCCGGTGGGCCTCCACCTTCAGCTCCCGCGAGAGCTTCTCCAGCGACTCCCCGCGCAGCAGCCGCAACACCACCTCGGTCTTCTTCCCGGCCGACCAGCGCGGCTGCGACCGAAAGTCCCGATCCTTGCCCTGCTCATCGTGGTTGTTCACCGACATGAGGGTCATCTTCACCCTTGTCTATCCGGTGTCCAACCCAACCGGGAGCGGTGGACCACGCCGCTGGTTCCAACGGCACCTACGTGCCGAGCACCGCTGGGAGCACCATCACCAGCGACTTCGAGCTGGAGAGGGAGCTGACCACGTTGAACCCGGCGTGCGCCGCCGTGGTCGCTCAGACGGCGGGGCCGGGCCATGACTGGATGGGCGGGGCGCCTGACGGCCTCTTGGGCGCTGGCTTCCAGAGCGCCAGGGCGCCACCGGCTCTTGGCCGCGGCCTACCGCCCGCAAGGCGGGCCGGCGGTGCCGGCTCCGCCGGCCGCCGACCGTGGAGCCGAACCCCATAGGGCTTCGTTGGCGGGTGGCATCGGCCTCGACGGCTTCTGGTGGGAAGAGTCGGAGCGGGGTTGGCCGCACCCGGTTCGGGCTGGACCCTAGGCAACATGTACGACAAGTCGTAGTATTCCGCGGCACACCCGCACACCGGTCAGCCCGCGGGGCGAGCAGGGTGCGCCGACCAAAGGGGGACGGCATGCACAAACGCCGAGCGCTTGTCGTGTTGCTCAGCGCCTTGGCGCTGGTGGTCTTCAGTATCGGGACCGCAGCAGCGGATCCCGACGGCCAGCATGGCACCGACGAAGGGCATCTCACTGGCCCCGGCGAGTGGGGGAAGATCGATCTGCTCGATGTGGTCGATGTCACCGACACCCCCGACCTGATCGCCG
>JASLBL010000559.1 GCA_030146615.1 Actinomycetes bacterium | reverse complement strand
AGCGACGCGGACCAGGGCGACCAGCGGCAGGCCAGCGGGGCCGGCGCACAGGTAGTACGCCAGCTCCCCAGTGGACCAGGGTGGCGCTCGACAGCACCGGCGCGCCGCCCGGGTGGCAGCGCTGGCTGCTGGTGCGCCGCCACCGCGCCACCGGGGAGCTGGCCTTCTACCACTGCTGGACGCCACGCCCGGTCTCCCTCGCCACCCTGGTCCGGGTCGCCGGGCGGCGCTGGACCATCGAGACGTGTCAACCACGGTGCACCGATAAATGGGAACTGGCTGCTTGACCCTGATCTATGCGAGTCAGCGGCGTGGGTCGGCCCAGCGGCGTCGGGTGTACCAGCCGGGCGGGCGGGTGCGACGCTCCCGGAGTTGGGCAAGTTCGTGCGGGTCGGCGTGGAGGATCCAGCGGCGGGGTGGGGTGGTCTCCTTACGGCCGTGGACCCAGCCGCGGCGGAGCCAGGAGTGCAGGGTGATGGGCGGCATGCCGAGTTCTGTGGCGAGGTCGTCCAGCCACCACTCGTTGGGGCCGGGTTGCTCGCCGGGTGGCGGGACGATGCGGGCGCGGGTGGGCGGATAGCCCAGCTCGCGCAGCAGCTGCTTGATCGCGGTGACCCCGATGCGGTCGCGGCCCTTGGCGGGGCGGAAGCCCTCGGCGTACAGGCGCCGGGTGATGGCCTGAGCGCGGTGGCCGGCGGCAGCGAGTTCGCGGACGCGCCGAAGGAGCTGGGGGTAGGTGCTGAGCTGGTCCAGGCGGGCGACCGGGCGGACGGTCTTGGCGTGGGTGGTGTGCCCGCCGGCCCAGGTGATGGCGACCGCGACCTGTTCGCTGCGGCCCTGGACGGTGATGGTGACCTGCTCGACGAGGGCACGGATGAGCTGCTTGCGGTCGGCGTCGGTGGTGGTGGGCGCGGCCCACAGGCCAGGCAGGTCGCTGGCCAGGGCGGCGATGGCCTGCTGCTGGGCGGGGGTGAGGGTGCGTGGGCGGATGCGACAGAAGCGGTCGTAGTCCTCCCGCAGGCGCTGCTGGGCGGCCAACGCGGCCTCCCAGTCGGCTTCCAGCTGGCGGACGACCAGGCGGTTCTCCGGCTCGGCCAGCCGATAGCAGCGCCGCGCCCGGTCGACGGCGATCGCGGCGCGTTCCAGGCGCTGGGCCCAGACTCGTTCCAGCTCGGCCCGCTCGGCCTCCACCTGCTGCGCGGCGCGCAGAGAGACCTCCAGCGCGGCCGGGCCGAGCGCGGCCAAGACCTGCTCGGTGACCAGCGCGTCGACGCACGCGCCGGCCAGGGCCTGGCAGCGCTGGCCGGCGCCGTAGTCGGTGACCTGCCGGGCGCACACATACTCGGGCTGGGTCGTCTGCCCGCGGAGGTGGTAGCGCACGGTCATGCGCCGGCCGCAGCGTCCGCAGCGCGCCAGGCCCGACAGCAACGCGGTCCCGGCCCGTGCGACCCCCGGCGTCTCGGCGCGGGCGGCGTTGGCCGCCAGCCGGGCCAGGTTGGCGTGGTAGGCCTCGACGGTGATGTAGGCGGGCAGCACCCCGGGGATCGCCACCAGCCACTCGTCGGCGTCGCGCACCACCCGGCCGGTGCTCGGGCGGCCCGGCACCTGCCTGCGAGGGTCGACCCGCCGGCGGCCGTAGGCGTAGATCCCCGCATAGACCGGGCTGTGCAGCATGCACTGCAGCGTCATCCGGTTGGGCCGCCGCCAGACCAGCTCACCGGTGTCCGGCCCCGCCCGCACCCGCATCCCCAGCTCGACGCCGTGATCGACCAGCCAGCGCAGCACCCCATGCAGCGTGCCGAGCTCGGCGAACTTGCTGAACACCAGCCGCACCACGGTCTGGACCTGCTCGTCGGGGTCCAGCGCCGCCTCCCCTGAGGCGCGGCGCACATACCCGGTCGGCAGCGCGATCGCCAGCTCCCCACGGCGGGCCTTGGCCAGCCGCCCAGCCTGCATCCGCTGCTTGAGCAGGTGCAGCTCGGCCTCGCTCATCGTCCCCTTCAGCCCCAGCAGCAGCCGGTCGTTGTACTCGGCCGGGTCGTAGATGCCGTCGGCATCGGCCAGCAGCGCGCCCGACAAGGCGCATAGCTCCAGCAGCCGATACCAGTCAGTTCCCGAGCGGGCCAGCCGCGACATCTCGATACCCAGCACCAGGCCCACGTGCCCCATGGTGATCTCGGTGACCAGGCGCTGGAACCCCGCCCGGCCCGTCGCGCTCGCCGCGGACTTGCCCAGGTCCTCATCGATCACCATGACCCGACCCGCCGGCCAGCCCAGCCCGACCGCGCGCTCCACCAGCGCGTACTGCAGTCTGGTCGACTCCTGGTGGTCCAGGACCTGCCTGCGGGTGGACTGGCGGACATACACCACCGCCAGCCGCTCACGGTGCCGGTCGCCGACCTTGCTGCCTGGCCGTTCGCTCGCCAGCACCGCGGCCAGCGTCATGGCCGGCCCCTGTCACCGGCCACGGCCGCCAGCCCGGTCCCCGCTACGCCCACCGCCCGCGCCGCCATCGCCCGGCTCGCCAGCACCGCCAGCCAGCGCACCGCCGCCCGGCGGTTCACCTCTGGCAGTCCTGCCCAGCACGCGGTTGGCTGCCCGCTCCCGGACCCGTGTCCGGTACGGCGACCGCCTCCTCCCTCACCCACGACGACCCGCCCTCCTCGCCACGTGCACGGGCCCCCAGCCGCTCCACGACCTCGAGCAACCGCAGCAGCCCCTCACGTCCGAGTATCGGCGTTTGTCCTGCTTGGTCAGCGTTCATGGGTGCATTCTGCTTGGCAGATTGAGATGGTCTTTCCGCAACTGACAAAAGGGCGGGTGCGGGCCGTCGGGTGAGGTGGGCAGCACATAGCGGATCTCGACCTCGCCGTCGGTCACGACTACCCGGTCGATGAGCAGCTCGACCAGCAGCCGCCGCTGGGCGAACGTCGCGGTTGCCAGCCCGGCCCGGACGGTCTGGCAGAACACCTCGATCCCATCGGCCACCGCACCAAGCTCCAGCCGCTGCTGGGCGATCGCGTCCAGCTGCCGCTGTTGGGTGGCCAGCGTGGCGTGACGGCGGTCCAGCTCCTGCCCCTTGCGCTCCAGCTCCGCCAGTTCCACCACCTCGGCCAGGTAGGCGTCCAGCAGCCGCTGGCGCTGGCGTTCCAGCTGGCCGAGGGCCTGGCGGATGGTCGTCTGCCTGGCGTGGAGTTCTTGGGGCAGCCACGCCCCGCCCCGCGCCCGTGCCAGCGCGCCGGCGACCTGCCCAGGGTCGCTCAGCAGCGCGCATAAGTCGGCCCAGACCAGCTCGTCCAGCCGCTCGGCGGGAGCGTAGCGGGCGGTGCAGCGCTGCCCCTGCGCGCGTCGCAGCGCGTCGGTGCGCCCGCGGCACTGGTAATAGCGGTAGCCGGCCTGGGTCTGGCGCACGGTGCACGACAGCCGGCACACCCCGCAGCTGACCAGCGCCCGCAGCAGATACTCGTGGCGGGTGTTGCGCATGGCACTCTGCTGGTTGGTGTCCAGCTTGGCCTGCACTCGAGCGAAGATCTCCTCGGCGACGATCTGGGGGACCGGGACCGCGATCCAGTCCTCCGGCGGTCTGGGCGCATGACTGTCACCCGGGCCGACCGGCAGCAGCGCCGACTTGCGCTTCCTGGCCGGCGTCACCCGAGTGCGGTTGGTCAGCGCCCGACCCACATAGGCCGGGTTGCGCAGGATGCCACGCACGCTAGCCACGTTCCAGCGCGGCTTGCCCATCGGGGTGGGCACGCCCAGGTCGGTCAACCGCTTGGCCAGCCGGTACAGGCTCGCCTGCGGCTCCAGGTACCAGTCGAACAGCTGCGCGACCAGCACCGCCTCGCCCGCCTCCACCCGCACCCCGGCCGCATCACGAGGGCGTTCGGGGTCCAGCCGGTAGGCGAACGGCGGGGTGGTCCACGGCAGCAGCGTGCCGGCCCGCAGCTTGGCCTGCCGACCGCGGCGCATCCGCTCGGTGATCAGCGTGCGCTCGTACTCGGCGACCGCCCCGCGGATCTGCAGCAACAGCTGATCGTGGGGGTCTTGGCTCATGGGATGGTCCAAGAACTCCACCCGGCAGCCGTGGCGGTCCAGCTCGTCCAGCAGCAGCACCTGGTGGACGTAGTTGCGGGCCAGCCGGTCGGGCGCGGTGACCAGCACCAGATCCAGCTCGGCCAGCGCCGCGTGATCCCGCAGACAGTCCAGGCCAGGCCGGCTCAAGCCGGCGCCGCTGTAGCCGTCATCGCGGTACACGTGCCGCTCATCAAGCGTCCAGCCGTGCTCGGCGACCGCCGCCCGCAGCCGGTCAAGCTGCTGCTCGATGGTCTGCGCCTGGGCTTGACGGGTGGTCGAGACCCGCGCGTACACCGCGACGCGCATCAGGCACCTCCTGTGCCATCGGCTCCACCGGCCCGGTGGCGTCGCATCGTTCGGCCGTCCAGCGCACCAGCAGCTGGTAGGCCTGATCCCAGCGGCGGTCCGCGTCGCGGTGGGGGCTGATCTGGCGGCAGACAGTCCAGGTCGGGGTCATGGGGCGCTCCTACCGGGACGGCATCAGTCTCAAGCCCCGATCGTCGCAAGCGGAGCGGCCGATGCCACCAGGTCAAGCGCAGCCGCACCCGCCGCGTGCAGCAGAACTTGCCGTTTGTGATTAGACCATCGAGGA
>JASLBL010000538.1 GCA_030146615.1 Actinomycetes bacterium | reverse complement strand
CCGCGGCCAGCACGACCACGACCCCACGGGACCGCAGGCTCCACCCGACGATCCAACCGACCACAGCCGCCCTCCCGAAACGTCGCGGACCACGGCGGCGGCTCATACACCGAGCTGTTCGGCTCTTAGGGTGTCTTGTCTCCGAGTTGTGGCGACGCATCAGCGGTTCTTGTGCCACAGCTTGGCCTTCCCGAGGACCTCGTTGGGGGTCCGACCCTTGGTCCAGCGGCCGGTGTGGGCCCGTTCGGTGTTGTAGTAGCGGAGATAGCGTTCCAGATCGAGCCTGAGCCCGGTCTGCTTGGGGATCAGATAGCGGGCGAAGGCGGGCTTCCAGCACTCGTCCAAGATGGTCTGCTGGACCCGTTCCACACAGCCATTGGTCTGGGGTCGGCCGGCTCGGATGAAGGTATGCCTTGCGCCAAGCCTGGCCACGGTCTGCTGGAAGACGGCCGAGCGGAACTCCGAGGCGTTGTCGCTCATGACCCGCTCCAGCCGCCAGTCCCGGCTGGCGAGATCGGCGGCGACGGTGCGGGCGAGCTGGCTGGTCCAGGTGGCCGAGGGGTTGCGCCTGGTGACCTGGAGGGCCGCCCAGGTGTAGGCGGAGGCCACGTCGATGGCGGTGTACTGCCAGACGGTGCCCTTGGTCCCCGCCAGCCGGCCGATGCAGAAACAATCGAACTGGACCAGCTGGCCTGGGTGGTCGACCTGCAGGTGCCGCTCGGGCGCCGGCGTGGGTCGCTGCGGCTCGGGCGGCGCGGCATAGCCAGCCACCAGGCCATATCGCTTGGCGCGGGTGGAGAGGCCGTGGCGGCGCAGCACCCGCCACACCCCGTTGGTGGACAAGGTGATGGCACCCCAGCGGGGCTGGGCCAGCTCGGCGGCGATGCGGGCCGGGCCAAAGCCGGGATGGCCCAGGGCGAAGGCGACCACCCGCTGCTCCACCAGGACACTGGTCTGGTTGGCCATCCGGGGCACCCTGCGCTCCCGCGGGCGCAGGATCTCGGGGCCGTGACGGTCAAGCTGCCGCTTCCACCGGTAATAGGTCGAGGGGTGGATGCCCATGGCGCGACACGCCGCCCGGACGTTGCCGAGCTCGGCGGCCATGGCGAACACCCGTAGACGAAAGCGGTACAGCAGGTCATCCTGCGTCACGGCGACGCCTCCTCGCTGCTTGACTTGGTCGTCAGCGCGTAGGATGCGTCGCCGTTCAGCGTCAGTGGGGGATGTGCCCCGGTGTCGCTACATCCCGGGGACAGGACACCCTAGTTGGCGACGCCGACGGCCTGGCCGACCGTCTCCGGCCGGTCGAGGGCGGCCAGCATGCAGTGGGCGACGTCGGCCCGCGAGACCAGCAGGCCACCGCGGAGGTTCCGGCCGAGGGCCGTCCGGTAGGTGCCGGTGGCCGGCCGGCCGGTCAGCCGCGGGGGCCGCACCACCGTCCAGTCGAGGCCGCTGTCGCCGAGGGCGCCCTCCATCAGGGCGAGGTCGTCGTAGACCTGGCGGAACACGGCCTTCACCAGCGGCATGGCCACGTACCGGGTGACCGGCCCGTCGCCCGGGTCGTGGCGGGGAGGGTGGGGGCGGCCGGGCGAGGCCACGGTGCCGACCGGGGCCGCGCTCACCACCACCACCCGCCGCACGCCGGTCGCCCGCATCGCCCCGACGATGGCCAGCGTGCCCCGGGAGGCGATGCCGGCGTCGGCCCGGAACCGGGGGCCGAGGCCGGAGAGGACCGCGTCGGCCCCGGCGACCGCGGGCTCGAGGTCGGCCGGGCTCGCGACCGCCAGGTCGGCGGTCACCACCCGGACCCCGGCCGGCAGCGTCCGCGGGTTCCGGACGACCGCGGCGACGTCGTGGCCGGCGGCCAGGGCCTGGTCGAGCAGGTGGCGGCCGATCCCGCCCGTGGCCGCGAAGATGGTGAGCTTCATCTGCCGCTCCCGGGTACACTATGCCTGCACAACAGAAAGTATGGAGACCATACTATATGAGTCCGAGAACAACAAGGGCCGGGGACGACGCCCGGGTGCGGCGGCGTTCGATGACCGCCATCAAGGAGTCGATGCGCGAGCTGAGCATCCAGCTGTCGCTGCTCAACCACCACGTCGGCGCCCACCTGGACCTCAAGGAGGCCGACCTGGGCTGCCTGGACACGATCGCCCGCCACGGCCCGCTCAGTCCGAGCGCCCTCGCCCGCAGCGCCGGCCTCCACCCGGCCACGGTCACCGGCATCCTCGACCGCCTCGAGCGCGGCGGCTGGGTCGCCCGCGAGCGCGACCCCTCCGACCGCCGGGCCGTCGTCGTCCGCGCCCTCCGCGACCGCAACGCCGAGGTGTTCCGGCTCTACTCGGGGATGAACGCCTCCCTCGACCAGATCCTCGCCGGCTACTCCGGCGACGAGCTCGAGCTCCTGGCCGGCTTCCTGCGCCGCGCCACCGACGCCGGCCGGGCCGCCACCGACGACCTGGCCAGCCGCTGACCCGGCTCAGGCGTCGGGGAAGGTGAGCTCCTCGAACAGCTCGGCGTGCCGGGCCAGCAGGTCGGGAAGGTCCGCGGCCGAGAGCAGCCGCACGACGACCTCCGGCCGCCGCCGGTGCTCCTGCACCCGGCCGGTCAGGGTGAGCACCGCCCCGGTGAAGTCGTGCCCGTGCCCGGACAGCGACAGCACCCGCAGCGCCGAGCTGTCGTAGACGAGCACGAAGTACCGGGGACGATCGCCGTTGGCCTCCACCCTCCAGGGCGTCGGACGCGGCAACGCCGGACTTGACCGCCGTGCCCGCCTACGGCGGATACCGCTGTCGGCCAGCTGGCCCGGATGCGACGGTGACGCCGGTCGCGACCGGCCCCGGTGCCAACGGCCCACCGGCCGTCCCAGGAGGCCGCCAAGCGCCCGACCCGTCGTCCCTTCAGGCTCCTCGTCGCCCTGGCCGCGCCGGCCGCCGCCACCCTGGCCGGCGGGGAGCCGGTGACGGTGGTGGACCAGTTCCCCCTCGGGGATACCTCAGCCGGGTGATCAGGTGACCGGGACGGTGTCCGGGACGCCGAACTTGCGCCAGTACTGCTTGCCGGTCTCGGGGAGGGTCCGGATCGGGTCGTAGTACTCGTACCGGCGGCTGAGGGCGTCGGGGTCGTCGAACTCGATGCCGGTGCGGTAGTTCTTGGTCCAGTAGGAGATGCCCTTCTCGCGGTCGTAGGCCTCGACCTGGTGGACCCAGCGCTTGCCGACGAAGGGGATGTCGGCCACCACCCGGGGGGTGGCAAAGCCGGGCAGGTAGCCCATGATCGCGTGCTGCAGCTCCTGGGCCTCGGCGATCGAGGTCCGCCAGTGCTCGGAGTTGGGGATCATGTCGCAGGTGTAGAAGTAGTACGGCATGATCTTGGCCCGGTCGAGCAGGGTGAAGCTGAGCTCGAGCAGGGCCTTGGGGGTGGCGTTGACCCCCCGGAGCAGCACCCCCTGGTTGCGGACGTCGCGGAAGCCCATGTCGTGCAGGGCCCCGGCGGCCTTGGCGACCAGCGGGGTGAGCTGGTTGGCGTGGTTCACGTGGGTGTGCAGGGCCAGGTCGACCCCGCGGGCGTTGGCCGTGGCGGCCAGCCGCGACAGGCCGGCCAGGACCTCGTCCTGGAGGAAGTGCTGGGGGAGGCCCATCAGGCCCTTGGAGGCCAGGCGGATGTCGCGGATGTTCTCGATGTCGAGCAGGGCCGAGACGAACTGCTCCAGCACCCGGATGGGCAGGTTGGCCACGTCCCCGCCGGACACGACCACGTCGCGCACGCTCGGGGTGCGGCGCAGGTAGTCGAGGATCTGCTCGTGGCGGGTGGGCTGCTTGACCTCGAACTTGTACTTGGCCACCTGGGGGGTGGAGTTGCCGACCAGGTCCATACGGGTGCAGTGGCCGCAGTACTGGGGGCAGGTGGGCAGCAGCTCGGCCAGCACCTTGGTCGGGTAGCGGTGGGTCAGGCCCTCGACCGCCCACATGTCGGCCTCGTGCAGGCTGTCGCGGGTCGCCAGCGGGTGGCTGGGCCACTCGGGGTCGCGGTCGTCGAAGGCCGGGAGCATGTAGCGGCGCACCGGGTCGAGCCAGAGATCTCGCTCGTCCATGGTGTTGAGCATCTGGGGCGGGAGCAGCATCGACATGGTGGCCCGCTCGGCCTGGTCGTGCTCGATCGAGGCCAGCAGGTCGGCCGGGAACAGCTCCCCGTACACGGCCACGAGCTGTCGGAGGTTCTTCACGGTGTGGGCCCGCTGCCACTGGGCCGTCTCCCACTCGGTGCGGGTGACGTCCCGGAAGCCGGGCAGCCGCCGCCAGTCCGGCTCGGCCCAGTCGCGCTGGAGCGGGTAGGTGAACGGCTGGGCGGTGGCGTGCGCCCTCGGGACACGGGAGAAGAAGGGTCCGGGATTGGTGGTCGGCGCCATCGGTGCTGCCTTTGCGTCCGCAGGTGCCTGCTCGGCCTACCGGCAGGGTCCTTCGCAACCTGTGGCCCGCTGTGGGGCGCGGCGCCACGATAGCAGACCCCTCAGGTGCGCAGAACCACCCGCTTGCACTACTTGCCTACGCCCCGCCGGGCCAGTGGGCGGCCGCCTCGGCCAGCGACCCGTAGCGGCCCTCGAGGCGCCAGCCGGCCATCACCGCCGGGGCGACGAAGCGGATCCGGGGCGGGGCCAGCGGCCGCCCGACCCGCAGCCCGAGCAGGCTGGCCCGCAGCAGCGCCTGGCGGGCGGGCCCGCCCCGGACCCCGTAGAGGCGTTTGAGCGGACCGGGGAGGGTCTGGAAGGCCAGGAACGAGATCAGCCCCCAGAGGGGCCGCTGGGGCACGTCCCGCGGCGGGTCGCCGATGAGGTCGGCGACCCGGCGGGCGCCGTCGGTCATGCGCAGGATGCCCGAGCCCATCACCTCGTCGAGGTAGGCCCGGAGCGCCGGCACCGTCGGCGGGATCCGCTCCCTCGGCAGCCGCAGCAGCTCGGCCGAGACCATCGACTCCTCGTGGAAGGCCTGGCGGCCGGCGTCGTCGAGCCGGCCAACGGTCAGGCGCTCGAAGACCAGGAAGCTGTCGACCAGGCAGGCGTGCACCCACAGCAGCAGCTCGGGGTCGCGGGCGTCGTAGCGGAGCCCGGTGACCGGGTCGACCCCCTTGATGCCCCGGTGGACGTCGTCAATCCGCCTGGAGGCGGCCAGCGCCTCCTCCCTGGTCCCGAACACCACCGTGTAGGTCTGGCGCAGGGTCCGCTCCAGGCGCCGCCACGGCTGGTTGGCGTACATGCCGGTCTGGCGGGCCCCGGCCACCACCAGCGGGTGGGCCGAGTGCATCAGCAGCGCCCTGGCCCCGCCCAGCATCACCGTGGCCTCCCGCTGGACGCGCCAGGAGACCGAGTCGGGGCCGAACAGCCCGGGGTCGATGGCCATGCATCCCACGATAGCGGCGGGGCCCGCCTGCGCATCTCGGAGCGGCTAGAGCCGGTCGAGCACCTGGGCGTAGCCGCGGTCGTAGCTGACCACGTCGGGCAAGAGCACGTGGAAGGCGGCCCCGCCGCCCCAGCGCTCGTCGACCCAGGCGTGGCCGCCGTGGAGGGCCGCGAACCGGGCCACCAGGGACAGGCCGATGCCGACGCCCCGGTGGTGGGCCATGGTCGGGGGGGCGGCCGTCCCGCCGCGCCGGAAGGCCTCGAAGATCGTGCCGGCCAGCTCGGCCGGCACCCCGGGCCCGGCGTCCTCGACGATCAGCTCCAGGTCGGGTCCCCTGGCCAGCGCCTTGACCCACACCCGGGTCCCCGGGGGCGTGTGCCGGGTCGTGTTGAGCAGCAGGTTCTCCACGATCCGCTCGACCTTGGGGCCGTCGATGAACGCCTGGATGGGCTCGGCCTCGATGTCGATCGGCCAGCCGGCGAGCTGGTCGACCTCGGTGACCACCCGGTGGACGAGCTCGCGGACGTCGGTCAGGGACCGGTTGGGCTCGAGCACGCCCTCCTCCAGCCGGTTGAGGTCGAGCAGGTCCTTGAGCAGCCGCTCCAGCTTCCTGGTCTTCTCGACCAGCATCGCCACCAGGTCCAGGGCCTGCTCGCGGGGGAGGTTGAGCCGGGTCCGCTCCAGGGTGACGGCGACCCCGAGCATGGCCGTGAGGGGGGTGCGCAGGTCGTGGGAGACGGCCCGCAGGAAGGTGTCCTTCATGTCGTCGAGGGCGCGCAGCCGGTCGGCCGCGGCCAGTTCGCGGCGCAGGCCGTCCTTGAGCTCCTGCTCGCGCTCGGACAGCTGCACCACGGTGGCCCGGAGGCGGGCGTTGAGCTGGCGGTTCTCGATCAAGGCGACGATCTGGCGGGTGATGACCAGCAGCCCGATGATGGTGCCGGTGTAGACCAGGAACGGCTCGAACTCGCCGGTGCTGATCTGGATGGCGACCCCGGTGACGGCGGCCACGATCAGGGGCGCGTACGGGAGGGCGAGCCGGGTGATCGACGGCTCCTCCTCGTCGTCGGTGCGGCGCAGCTCGGCCACGGTGGGCTTGAGGGCGGTGGCCGCCAGCAGCAGCCAGCCGACCACCCAGCCGGCGTCGACCATGGCCCCGGTGCCGTAGCTGCCGGCGGGATGCTTGTAGGCGAAGCCGAGGTCGGCGATCAGCAGCGAGAACACCGCGGCGGCGATCATCGACAGGTGGACGACGCCCCGGCCCCGGGAGCGGGTGAGCAGCACCAGGGCGATGGTCCCGGCCACGATGTCGCCCAGCGGGTAGGCAAGGCAGACGGCCCGCTCCAGGAGCGAGGAGTCACCGGCGCGGAAGGTGCCGCCGAGCACGGTCGCCCAGCCGAGGAACAGCAGGGAGGCGGCGATCAGCAGCCCGTCCAGCAGGGTCCGGAGCCTGGCCGTGGCCCGCATCGGGGCGGTCGGGAAGGCGAGCACGCCGGCGATCAGCAGCGGCACCGCGGCCAGGTAGCCGACGTCGGCCACCGTCGGCACCCCCGGGGTCCCGGCGCGGAGCTCGATGATCGTCCAGGCGACCTGACCGAGGCCCCAAGCGAGGGCGGCCGAGCCGAGCAGGCGCCAGGCCCGGTGCAGGGATGCCGTCCAGGCCCGGCCGAAGCCGTAGGGGTTGCGGCCGGCGGCGCTGAAGCAGGCCGCGGCGGCCAGCAGCGCCGCCGACGCCTGGACGAGGTTGCTGACCAGGTCGGTGAGGGCGTCGCCGCCGATCCCGGTCCCGATCCAGGCCAGGAAGCCGGCCGCCAGGGCCGCCAAGCCGATGGCGACAAGGCGGAAACTGCGCAGCTCTTTCCGCTTCTTGGCCTTGACCGTCACGGTTTCACCACGGTGGCCCCACGAATGAGCTCGAGCCTGGCAGTTCCTGAACGCCAAATTTGGTGCAAGGCGAGTCCATACGATACACGAGCAGAGGGCGACGTTCCCGTCACCTGGTCAGGAAGGACTAGACAGCCGGCGACGACGTCCCGCTGTTCCATCGCCTACCTCCCAACCGCCAGCCGCCAAACTCTACAATGGCGCGACGAGGCCGACCAAGACGCTTGTGTCTTGCCAGGACATAGCTGTCACTACCATCTTGGAGCGCATTCCCCGTCTTGGAGGCGCATTCTCCGTCATGACGTGCCAACATGGAAGGCCGCGCACGTCCCGGGGAGCCGCCTGTGCAACGACCGCCACCGCCGTCAGCGACCTTCGTCCGCCGCCTGCGGGCCGGAGGCGCTGGCCTGGTGGCCCTACTGGTCTGGGCGGTCGCGGCCCCCGGGTTCCTGCCCGGCGGCGCCCTGGCCGCCGGCGACCGGGC
>JASLBL010000489.1 GCA_030146615.1 Actinomycetes bacterium | reverse complement strand
CAAACGCCGACGGATTCGATCCGAGCGCCGCGCCGACAGGCATCAGGCCATGCTCAGCCTCGTCTGCTCCATCATTGGTGGACCAAGCTGCTCCGGCCCTGCACCGGTCTCAAGCCTGGTGTCGACGGATGACCGCCTTCGGCGCCCGGTGCCGCCACGCGCAGTGGAGCAATCGTTCAAGCCGCGTGGCGTCAAGTGCGGCCAGGTCGGCGTCCAGCCCGATCAAGGTATCGCCACGGGTCAGTTGCTGACAGTCGCCCAGAGCAAGCTCGGCGGCCACGTCGGCTGGGTCCAGGTGCAGCAATACGCGGGAGTGATCCTTGGCCACCGACACGAAGCCCTTGTCGGCGACCCGGAACGCCGGCATGCCAAAGTGCGGCTTCTCCTGCACCTCGGGAAGGGCAAGAGCGATCCGTCGAACATCCTCGAAGGTGGCCATGACCGACATTCTGCCAAGGATGCTCCTGGTCCGCCGCTGACGAGCCGAACCTCGTTCTGAGCAGACTTTTGTGCCGGCCGGGAGGACGGCACCATCCACCGCCGGGCGCCGTGCCGGGCGTCCGCTTGGGTCCGGCCGACCCGGAGCCACCATGCCGGTACCTGCATGGGCCCGATGATCCGGCTTCACCCGACCCACCGTGCCAGGCATCTGCATAGGACCCCAAAGGCCCAGGCCCCATCCGACCCACCGTGCCAGCTCCCGCAGGGGACCCGCGAGCCCGGGCCCACCGTGCCAGGTACCTGAACGGAGCCCGAGGCTCCGGGCCGGACCGAGACCACCCGCCTCTACAGCAGGCTCGAGTAGGCTACGACCCCGCGCTGGGAGGCGTCGACCGCCGCCCGGGCGGTCGTCTGGACCTCCGGGTCGTCGGCGACCAGGGCGATCTGGCGGAGCAGGTCGATGAGCTGCTTGGTGACTCGGACGAAGTCGCCGGGGGTAATGTCCTCGGTGGCCAGCACGTCCTCGAGGGGGTCGCCGCTGGCCCAGCGGTAGGCGGGGTCGGCGAAGCCGGGGTCGAGCTGGCGGGTCAGGGTGAGGCCGCCGGCCTGCTCGTGAACGTGGACCTCGGCCTGGAGGTCGTCGAGGGCGGCCAGGGCGTCCTCGACGGCTCGGGCGGGGGCGACCGGGGGGTCGCCTGGGGGGCCGTCGGCGCCGCGGGTCTCGTAGACCAGGCTGGAGACGCAGGCGGCCAGCTCGGCCGGGTCGAGGCCGCGCCACACTCCGCGGTGCATGGCCTCCACCACCACCAGGTCGGTCTCGGCGTAGACCCGGCGCAGGGTCTCGCCCTTGGCGGTGAGGGCGAAGCCGTCGACGTAGCCGAGGCTGCCCAGCACCTCCAGCACCCGGTCGAAGGTCCGGACCAGCGACCCGGTGCGGCGCCGGACCCGCTCGGACAGGGTCTTCTGCTCCTTGGCCAGCTGGTCGTAGCGGTGCATCCACTTCTCGTGGTCACCAAGGTCGGGGCAGCCGTGCACCGGGTGCTCGCGCAGCTCGGCCCGCAGGGCGGCCAGCTCCGGGTCGTCGGCCCCGGCCCGGCGCCGGCGGCGGGGCCGCGGCCGCTCGGGAGGGTCGAGCTCGGAGAGGGCCCTGGCCACGTACGACTTGAACCGGGGGCTCTTGGGGCTCAGCTGGCGGGGCATGGCCACCTTGCCGACCCGGACCGGGGCGCCGCCCAGGTCGCGCACGGCGACCCGGCGGACCCGCCGGTCCTCGGTCAGGACCAGCACCCCGGCCGAGTTGTCGCGGCCCCCGGCCGGCCCGATCACCGCGGCCAGCCCGCGCCGGCGGCCGCCGGGCAGCCAGATGACGGTGCCGGCGGTCAGCGAGCGCAGCACCTCGGCCGCCTCCTGGGTCTCGGCCCGGCGCTCGGCGTCGGCCAGGGCGCTCTCGCGGGCCCGCAGCCGGCGCCGCAGCTCCCAGTACTCGGCGATGTCGCCCCGGTCGCAGGCGGCAGACTCCAGGTAGCCGGCCAGGTACTCGGCGTTGCGGGCCAGGGTCTGCTCGGCCCCGTGCACGGTCCGGTCGGCCAGGAACTGGGCAAACGAGGAGGCCAGCAGCCGCTCGGCCTGGGGCCGCTCGTAGTTGGCGACCAGGTTGACGGCCATGTTGTAGGAGGGCCGGAACGACGAGGTCAGCGGGTAGGTGCGGGTCGAGGCCAGGCCGGTGATCCGCTCGAAGGGGATGAACGGCTGGTGGAGCACGACCGCGGCCCCGCGGCTGTCGATCCCGCGCCGGCCGGCCCGCCCGGTGAGCTGGGTGTACTCGCCCGGAGTGAGCAGCTCGTGCCGCTCCCCCTGCCACTTGGTGAGCCGCTCGATGGCCACGGTCCGGGCGGGCATGTTGATCCCCAGCGACAGCGTCTCGGTGGCGAACACCACCTTGACCAGACCCTGGGCGAACAGCTCCTCGACCGCCTCCTTGAACAGGGGCAGCATGCCGGCGTGGTGGCTGGCCACCCCGCGGCCCAGCGACTCGGCCAGGGCGTCGTAGCCGAGGGCGTCCAGGTCGGCCGGGTCGATCGGGGCCACCTTGAGCTCCAGGAACTCGAGGATCTCGGCCCGCTCGGCGTGGCTGGTGAGCCGGATGTTGCCGGCCCGGCACTGCTCCAGGGCCTGGTCGCAGCCGGCCCGGGAGAAGATGAAGTAGATGGCCGGGAGCAGCCGCTCGGCCTCCAGCAGGTCGACCACCTCGACCCGGGACGGCACCCAGCCCCGACCCACCGGCCTCGGTCCGTTGCGCTGGTGCGGACGGCCCTTGGTGTCGCGGCCCGGCCGCCACTCGCGCTCGCCCCGCCGGGCCAGGGCCGGGTTCGGCACGACGTCGTCGCCCCTGGTCACGAACAGCGGGTGCAGGTCGCGGCCGATCAGGTAGTAGTTGTCCAGGGGCACCGGGCGGCGCTCCTCGATCACCACCTCGGTGGCGCCGCGGGTCGCCTCCAGCCACTCCCCGAACTCCTCGGCGTTGGACACCGTGGCCGACAGGCTGGCCACCCGGACCTCGACCGGGAGGTTGATCAGCACCTCCTCCCAGACCGCCCCCCGGACCCGGTCCTGGAGGTAGTGGACCTCGTCCATGACCACATAGCGCAGCCCGCCGAGGGTCGGGCTGCCCTCGTACAGCATGTTGCGCAGCACCTCGGTGGTCATCACCACCACCGGGGCCTCGCCGTTGATCGAGTTGTC
>JASLBL010000477.1 GCA_030146615.1 Actinomycetes bacterium | reverse complement strand
CCGCGTCAGCTCGCTGGGCTCGATAGCGGGAGCGGCCGCCGTTGCGGGCCAGCTCCCGCGACACCGTCGAGGGCGATCGTCCCAGCCGACGGGCGATCGCTCGGCAGGAGTCGCCGGTGGCCACACACCGGCTGATCTCCTCCCGCTCAACTACGGTCAGCGATCGGGCCGCCCGCTGCGGTGGGCGCTGCTGCACGCCGCCGGTCTGCAACACAAAGGCTCGGATCGAGGGTCCGCGCTTGCCCATCTGGCGGGCGATCAGCCGCAGCGACTGGCCTTGCCGCCACCGCCCCCAGACCTCGTGTTGCTCCTCTGCCGACAGTCCCCAGGACCGCACCCACCACCTCCACCGCCGACTCACCGTCAGTGCGGAAGCGATGCAACCACCCATTGAGACCACCACCGATTCTGCGACGGTACCAGCACAGACACGACACCCCCTCCCAAAGCTGTCGGCTCGCGCTTCAGCTCGGACATGACCTTCAGCGGCTCGCCTTAGCCTCAACAGAGGGCCGCCCGGGCCAGCGGTGCCCCGGGCGGGTGGTGATCGGGTCTACGGCCGAAGGGTTGGCATGAGGCGCCGCCGCTCTTCAGCGGTCGGTTCAGCAGTTCACCAGACCGTCGAAGCGGCCGCTCAGATGGCTGTGCCTGAACGTCTCGGTCGGGACCAGGACCTCACATGCACTGTCAGAACCGAAGGCGATGAGCACCTTGACTCGCACGGTGTAGCTGCAATCGTTCCTGAGGTGGACGTGGTTGATGTTCCAGTGACGATGAACGGTGGGGACGACGCAGATCGGGGCTGGCGCCCTCGCGGCCAGAGCCGCCTTCGCCGCCACGGGTGCGGCGACCTTGGCGCTCGCCAGCACCTCCGCGTCGGCGGGGCCGGCCGAGAGGACCCGAGCGCCGGCCGGGCCGGCCATCACCAGCAGCAACATCGCAGCCATGACGGCGACCCTCGTCGCGAGACGAGTGTGATGTGGATGACGACGGAGCATGACCAGGACCTCCTCCTGGGCGCGAGCCTGTCTGTCGCGCCGGATTGACGCTTCCTGCGACGGCAAGAACCTGGCGTGTCCTCCTCTCCCTGCGTTGATCGCTGAGATGCACGGCAGCCGTCACCGACCGCGAACGGAAGAGCGTGAGCGAGAAGGCGAGTAGGCCTGAGCAGATGGTGAAGGCCGCAGATACCCCATGTGGCCGGCTTGCCGGCAGCGTCCGAACGCGGTGTCACGGTGGCGTACCGGGCTGTAGGGAGGCTGTAGGGACGCTGTAGGACGCTGTGTCAACGACCCGGTAGAGCCCCACACGCGCGTCCGGGCTGCTGGTGGCGGGGCCCTCCAGCCGCAAGGCAGTTCGTCAAGCCCACTGGGGCCTGCTCGACCGGCTTCATCCCGTCTGATTGACCTTGAACTTCCTGACCGGTGCATACTGCGCCTGTGTCAGAGTCCGTGGAGTTTGGGATTCTTGGGCCGCTGCAGGTGGTGGTGGACCAGCGCCGCGTCGTGCTCGGCGCCGCCAAGCTGCGTGCCGTGCTGGCCTTGCTCCTGTTGCACGCCAACCAGCTCACGTCGCTGGACCACCTCATCGATGAACTCTGGGAGGAGCATCCGCCGAGCACCGCCGCGAACCTGGTCCAGCAGTACATCTCCCGGCTACGCAGGATGCTGCGGCCCGGCGGGGACGACTGCGGCAGCATGGTGCTGCTGGCGACCCGACCCGGCGGCTACCTGCTGCAGGTGGAACGCGAGGCGCTGGACGCCAACCGCTTCCAGGCGTTGGTGGAACAGTCGAGGCTGGCGATCGCAAGCGGTGACACCCAGCGCGCCGCACACGGGCTCCGGCAGGGGCTGGCCCTCTGGCGGGGCGCGGCGCTCGTCGACGTGCCGCCCACGCGGTCCGTCGCGGCCGAAGCGGCGCGGCTGGAGGAGCTACGGCTCGCCGCCGTGGAGGATCGCATCAGGACCGAGCTGGCGCTGGGCCAGCACACCGACCTGATCGGCGAGCTGCAGGCGCTGGTCGATGCGCACCCGCTACGGGAGCGGCTCCGCGGCCAGCTCATGCTGGCGCTGTACCGATCCGGGCGCCAGGCCGAGGCGCTGGCGGTCTACCGGGCGGGACGCCGGGTGCTGGTCGAGGAGCTGGGCCTTGAACCCGGCCAGGAGCTGCAAGCACTGCACCAGGCGATCCTCACGAGGGACTGCACCCTCGACCCGCCCGGCCGGGCTGGCGGGGCCCAGCCGGCGGGCCGGCTGGTGGTGCCCGCGCAGCTTCCGGCGGACCCGGCCGAGTTCACCGGCCGGGCCGATGTCCTGCGACAACTCCACGCGCTCCTTCAACACGATCGCGGGGGGCGGTCGGCAACGGTGGTGATCTCGGCGATCGGGGGCACGGCCGGGGTCGGCAAGACCGCCTTGGCGGTGCACTGGGCGCACCGCGTCTGTGCCGGGTTCCCGGACGGGCAGCTGTACGTGAACCTGCGTGGCTACGCACCCACCCCACCCATGTGCCCGGTCGAGGCGCTGGCGCAGCTCCTGCGCGCCTTGGGCGTGGGCACCGAGCAGGTCCCCGTCGAGGTCGAGGAGGCCGCCGGGCTGTACCGCTCCCTGCTAACCGACCGGCGGGTGCTGATCGTGTTGGACAATGCCCGCGACGCCGAGCAGGTCCGCCCGCTGCTGCCCGCCGGCCCAGGCTGTCTGGTGCTGGTCACCAGCCGCGACCGGCTCAGCGGGTTGGTCGCCCGCGACGGCGCCCGCCGGCTCACCCTGGATGTGCTCGCTCCAGCCGAGGCCCACGAGCTGCTCGCCCGCATCCTCGGACAGGAGCAGGTACAGGCCGAGCCGGAGGCCACGGCCGAGCTGGCAAGGGTGTGCGGATTTCTGCCGCTGGCGCTGCGCATCGCCGCCGCCAACCTGCTCGACCAGCCCGGCCAGCCCATCGCCAGCTACGTCACCAGGTTGCGTGCCGGTGACCGGCTGGCCGAGCTGGCCGTGGACGGCGACCCCCAGGCCGCGGTGGGGATGGCATTCGACGCCTCCTACGCCGCCTTGACCGTGCTGCCCAGCGGCTGTTCGGGCTGCTCGGCCTGGTGCCTGGCCCAGACGTCACCGCGGGGGCGGCGGCGACGCTCGCGGGCGCCACCCTCAGGCAGGCCGAGCGGCTGCTGGAGCGGCTGGCCGGCGCGCACCTTCTGGAGCCGCGCGGCGGCGGCCGGTACGGCTTCCACGACCTGCTGCGCCTGTACGCCCGTCGGCGTGCTGAGGAAGAGGACAGCGAACCCGCGCGGCAGGCGGCGCTGGGGCGGCTGTTGGGCTGGTACCTGCACACCGCCGATGCGGCCGCGCGGCTGCTGTACCCCGAGAAGCTGCGGCTGCCGCTGCCCTCGGCCTTCCTCCAACCACCGCCGAGGACGGTCGGGTTCGCCGACGACACGCAGGCGTTGGTGTGGCTGGACGCCGAGCGGGCCAACCTGGTCGCCGCCGTCCAGCACGCCGCCGAGCACGGCCCGCGGCCGGCCGCGTGGTTGCTTGCCGACGCCTTGCGCGGCTACTTCGTGCTGCGCATGCACATGGTGGACTGGCTGGCGGTCGCCCACGCCGGCCTGGCCGCCGCCGAGGTTCAGGCTGACCCGCTTGGCCAGGCCGCCGCCCAGCTCAGTCTCGCGGACGCCTACGCACATCAGAGTCAATATCAGCGCGCCGTCGAGCACTACAGCCGCGCGTTGCGCCTGACCCGCCAGACCGGATGGCTGGCCGGCCAGGCTTGCGCCCTTGGGAACCTGAGTGGTGTGTCGTGGGAGCAGGGCCGGCTGCAGGAAGCCGCCGACCATCTCGTGGAGGCGCTGGCGCTGGCGCGGCAGACTGGTCGGCTCGCCGGTCAAGCGGCCAGCCTTGGCAACCTCGGCGTGGTGTACGGGGAGCTGGGACGGCTGGCGGAGGCCGCCGACCACCACCGCCAAGCAATCGCCCTCTTCCGGAAGACCGGGTCCCGTGGCGCCGAAGCTGATGAACTTGCCAACCTCGGCGAAACCTACCACATGCTGGGTCGGCTGGACGACGCTCTCGACCACCTCACGCACGCCCTCGCCGTCCGCCGGGAGGTCGGCGACCGTGACGGAGAGGCCGACGCCCTCCGTGCCCTCGCCGAGGTACACCGTGAGGCCGGCCACCACGCCCACGCCTTGGAACTCGCCCACACCGCCGTGGCTCTGGCCGGCGACACCAGGCATCGCCGGTTCGAGGCTGACGCGCTCAACTCGGTGGCCAGCCTGCACCAGCGTCTCGGCCAGCATCAGCAGGCCATCGACCATCACCAGCAGGCCCTGCGGCTTGCCCGCGAGACCGAGGCCCACTACCCGGAGGTCGTCGCGCTTCTCGGCCTGGCCGCCGCCCACCAGCACCTCCAGCAGCCCGACCAGGCACTTGGCTGCGCTCACCAGGCCTGCACCCTCGCCCGCCAGACCGGCTACCGGCTGCTCGAAGGCCAAGCCCTCACCACGCTCGCCGGCATCCACCTCGATCAACGCCAACCCAACCGGGCCATCCGCCACGCCCGGGAGGCCCTCGCCATCCAGCGCGCCACCGGCCACCGGCTAGGCCAAGCCCACACCCTGCTGGTGCTCGGACGTGTGCGGTACCAGACGGAGGGAGCCGACGCCGCCCTGCCCCACTGGCAGGAGGCACTGGAGCTGTTCGCCGACATCGGCAGCCCCGAAGCCAACCACGTCCGCGCCCTGCTGCACCACCTGGCCGGTGCCAGCCCACCCGGCACGAGGGCATCTCAACCGCGTGGTGGGTGATTGCCGGAACATGACGGGAGCGGCCTCCGACACTGTGGTGGGCCCGCTTCATGCCAACCCTCAGCCGAGCGCCAGCCGCAGCGCCTCCTCGGCGGCGAGCTCTCGACCGGCGGCCTGGGCCGACCGGTAGGCGTCGACCTGCCCGGGGCCCGCCTCCAGCACGTAGCCCGGCGGCCGCGTCACCAGCATCCCCGCCCCGAACGGCCCCAGGGCCCGGCGTAGGGCCGACACCCTCCACTGGAGGGTGTCGGCCGGGTTCCCCGGCGGGTGCTCGCCCCACAGGTCCTCGACCAGCCGGTCGGCCGACACCACCGCCCGGCGTTGACGACCAGGTCGGCCAGCAGGCCCCGCTCCTTGGCCCCCGGCACCCGGACCACGGCCGACCCGTTCCGGACCTCCAACGGTCCGAGGATCCCGAACTCCATCTCCGCCTTCCCGCAGGCGATCCGCGGCGCCACGTCAGCCGGCCGGCCCATCGTGGCATCAGCACCCGTCAGCGACCAAGGAGGAGGAGCAGGATGCAGGAGCACGAGGTGCGCGAGCTCATGGACCGGCTGCTGGAGGCGATGGACCCGGCGCTGGAGTACGAGGCCCGCCACGAGGACTACGTCGTCGAGTTCCCACAGTCCGGGGAGTGCATGGACCGCGACGGGGCCGCGGGCCATGCAGGACGCGTACCCGAACGGCCCGCCCACGATCCGCGTGCGCCGGCTGGTCGGCGCCGGCGACCTGTGGGTCGGCGAGAGCGTCGTCCACTATGCCGGGGTCCGCATCGAGGCCATCGGGCACCACCACTCAGGCCGCGCAGTACTGGGCCTGCTTGCCGATGACCTTGTAGGGGCAGTCGGCCTGCTGGAGCAGGTAGACCACGGCCCCGCGGTTGCGCGAGGTCTCGCGGCCGATGACCTCGTCGGGCGGGTAGAAGCCGGGTGAGCTGGACCGCGGGTACATCTCGAAGGTGTAGGCGAAGACGCGGTGCACCCCCCAGGCCCAGTCCGGCATGGTCCCGTCCGCGATGTACAGGTCGCTCGCCTGCTCCGGGGTGTAGCCGTTGGTGGCCGCCATGGCCTGGCCCATGGTGGCAAAGGTGGCCCGGTCGTCGGCCGTCAGCCCCGGTGCGGTGTTGGCGAAGGTGTAGCCGTAGGGCCACAGGATCAGCTCGGAGTAGGTGTGGAAGTCGATCGCGACCCGGAGCTGCTGGCGGCCGCCGACCACCCGGCTGTTGATGAAGTTGCGAACGACCTGGGTCTCCGGGGTCGAGAACGGCGAGGGGCCCCGGTAGGTGGACGAGGACGGGTTGCCGCTCGACCCGCCGCAGCACCCCCACTGGTCGCTCCAGTTCCGGTTGAGGTCGGTGCCGACGGCCGAGGAGCCCGCGTTGGGCTGGCGGTTCTTGCGCCAGGAGCGGTACGACCCGGTCGCGATGTCGTACTCGCTACCGTCGGGGTTGACGCTGAAGACGATGTAGATCTCGCGGCTGTTGACCAGGCCCCTGATCTGCGTGTCCGTACCGTACTTGCCGGTCAGCTCGTTGAGCAGGTACAGGCACATCTCCACGCTGAGGTGCTCGCGGGCGTGCTGGCCGCAGGTGAAGAGCGCCTCGGGCTCGGCCTCGTCGGCGGCCGGGTTGTCGCTGACCTTGGCCGCCCACAGTTCGCGGCCCTGGTAGGAGCGACCGACGCTGAAGCGCCGGACCAGCGTCGGGTTGCCGGAGGCGACCGCCGCCACCTGGTTGGCCATCTCGGTGTAGTTGTGGTAGCCGGCGTCGGCCGGAGGGAAGTTCCGCACCGCGGGCCCGCCGCCGGGACCGGCCAGCGCCGTGACCTTGTAGCCGAGCTGCCTGATGCGCGCGACCTCGGCCGCCGTCGCCGTGACCACCACCGAGTCGGCCTCGGCCAGATCGATCGCCGCCCCGGTGCGGGCGACGACGGTCCGTGCCTGCGGGGTCGCGACCCCTTGGACCCGCCAGCTGGTGCCGGCCGCGGCCGGCTGGGTCGCCAGCCCGGCCGCGCTGTCGGGGACAGTCACGAGCAGCGCCAGGGCGAGCAGGGTCGCCAAGCTCGGACCGATTCGTCGTCGAAGCATGCGCCACCACCATCGGGCAGGCGAAGCGGTGCGACCGCCAAGCCGCGGGAACGCCGCATCGCGGGACAACTGGCCGGACTGGAGGCCATTCCCGGCTAGAGAACGACGCGCAGAGCAAGCCTGTCAATAGGCGCTAGCACCCGTAAGCCGACGACGGGCAGCGCTGTCGGGCCACTTTCGGCGCTGTCAGCAATCTGTCAGCACACCCGCCCTGCTCGGCCACGCACGGCATCGTGTGGCCTCCACCTGTTCAGGCCGGTGAGCTGGAGGGATGCGGTGCAAGGCGTAGTGGTGCAGGGGGACGTGTGGGCCCCGATCTCGCTTCACACGGCAGAGGCCACAGGTTCGAAACCTGTTACGCCCACCAGCACAAACGCCATCCCGAGGCCCCGCTGCGACGCCGGTTGCCGGCAGTTTGCCAGTTGCCGGCAGATTGCCAGCAAATTACCAAGAGTGGTCGCTTTGGCGCTTAACGTGTTACCTCGTTTCGAGGGTCTTGCGGACTTCCATGCCTGCTGGGTCGAGGACCCGCCAGCGTAGTGGTCAGGTGGGATTCGAAGCCTCTGCCTCGGTAGGACATCGCCCATGGTCTTTGGCATAAGGGTGCGGCGACCTGCGGTTTCGTCATGCCAGCGGTGACCGCTCGGGAGTGGCCTCGTGGTTGTAGGGGGCAGAATGCCCTGCTGCGGGTTCCGACGGGGACTTCGCTGGTCGGGTCGCATGCGGCCAGGATGCCCGATAGCCTGGGCCACGGTTTCCCTCGCATCAAGGCGGGCACGGGTGCCCGGTGGTTGCGCTCTGACGCCGCGCCACGAAGACCCCAGGGGAGGCAGAGCATGCCCCTAGAGCCAGACGACCTCCGCATCTCTCCAGAGCAAGAGCATCTCAACCGCCAGCTTGAGGCGCTTCAGCGTTACGTTTCTGAGCTCCATCGGCAGCGCGAAGGCGCCAAGGCCGCGGCTCAGCCACCGCCGGCGCGCGAGCGGCGGCCCTCCAGACGCTGGCTGCTGGTGACCGGCCTGCTGGTCGTTCTGGCGCTGGTCGGGGGCGTCTTCGTCGGCGCGGTCGCCTGGTCCGATGACCGGCCGGCTGGCCCTGGGGCGGGCGCCACCACCTCGCCGGTCAGCCAGCAGCCTCCAACCGCCAGCACCGCGGCACAGGGCTCCAACCCCACCGCTGCCCCGGTGGCCTCGCTGGCCTGCAAGACGGCGGTGGACCGGGCCAACAGGATGCTGGCCATCGCGGTGAGGCTACAGAGGATGGTGGGCGCGTACGGCAGGATCATGACCGACCCGTCCAGTCGTGAGCTCTCCGGGCGCGAGTTGGTCGACAAGAGCGTCCCGGCGCTGCGGGTCGGGACGAGCGAGTCAGCCAGGTTCACCGAGGCCCTGGCCGACTACCGGCAGGTCGTGGACCAGTGCGAGGTACGCAAACCCTGACCGGGCAGGCCAGGTGGAGGCCGGACGGCCTAGGCCAGGTCGGAGGTCGGGTACTGAATGCTTTGGAGATCGACCCTTTGAGGGGTTTGAGAGCTTGGGCTGAAGGTGCGGATCAGTGACCAGGTTCGGGTGCCGCAGGAGGGGCTCGAACCCGGCCTCATGCTGCTTGGCAGTCCAAGGCGGGAGCGGTGCAGGCCGGGTGACCTGGGGTTCTTGCACGCCGGTCGTGACCGCCGATGCCCGGCGCAGACCAGGGGTTTCCGGTGCCGTGCGGACCCAGCCCGGACCAGGCGACCACGATCGCACCGGCCGCCCGCCCGTTGCCCTGAACACGCCGGTCGCGCGGCGTGGCCTAGTCCGGACGCTCCGGTCCTGACCGCTGGCGAGAAGGCGCGGTTCTTCGAGCACTTACGCGTGACGGCCGAGCGGTCACTTACCAATCGGGAGTTGGACGAGGCCAGCGGCACCCTGCTTCGACGCAACGTCTATTACCCGCGGTCTTGGCATCGGAGCGGTGACACCGCTGCCTGGCTCGAGGAAATGAAACAGCGGGAAGAGCGTCGCCTCGGTCGGCTGGACACCTGGTCCCCGCGGTGAGTGGCCGCTCGATCCCTGGCGGTCGCCCGTGCCCGCCAGGGCGACAAGGAGCCAGCTCGCCCTGGTCGAGGACGCCGCCGAGGCGGACTACGTGCTGTCCTAGGCGTTGACCGCCGAGCCGAATGCCATCCGGCCGGCCACCCACCTGCTGACGAACTGGGTGCTCAAGCGGTCCTTTACCTACATGCTGGCCTGGCCGTTCTCGCGTGCTTGAGGGAGATCCCAAGCTGGCCGCTCAGCTCCTGGTCCGGACCGAGGCGTTGGCCAGCGAGGGGGATCTATCGGCGCAGTCGCGCCGGGACGAACCAGAATCACCGATCACCGGCATCCATCGCCATGACCTCGGACGGCGGAAACCGCGTGGGGCCGGGTTAAGTCCCCCCTCCGACACCCCAACTGAGCTGGGAGTTCGCTCCCTCACCGATCCTGGTCGTCTCCGCCGTCGCGCCCGAATGCTAACGGCTTGTTCACGGAGGCCTCGGAGACCGTACCCCCTCCCGCCGGGCCCAAGCCGTCGCGTGGTGGTGAAGATTCGGGGGAGCGTCGCCGACCAGGCCCGGGCGGCCGTGCTGTTCCTGCAGGTCCACGGCCAACCCACCGCCACCTTGGCCGGCTACGTCGAAGACGCCATCCGGGAGCGCCTCGAGCGTGACCGGGCCGAGCTCAACCAGGGCGAGGACTTCCCGCCCGTGACCGACCACCTGTGCCCCGGTCGGCGGATCGGCGGGTAGCGGACTTGTTCACAGTGGTTTCCGTCTTGCGCGCATGCTATGAAAGCAGGTGCGGCGATTAAAAGGGAGGTAAGCGGCATGACAAAGGTCTATCTCGCTCTCCTTCGTGGTATCAATGTCGGCGGCAAGAACAAAGTACCTATGGCGGAGTTGAAGGCGTGCTTTGAGGAGCTGGGCTGTGAGAACGTTCGAACGTATATTGCAAGCGGCAATGTGATGTTTGAGTCAAATATGAGTTCCGCTGAGCTGACTGAGGAGATGCAGGAAGCTTTGCCAACGAAATTCAAATTGGATAGCGAGCTCATAA
>JASLBL010000464.1 GCA_030146615.1 Actinomycetes bacterium | reverse complement strand
GTGATCGCCCGCTGGCCTGGTGCGAGGCCCACCATCTGCGCCACTGGTTGCATGGCGGCCCGACCGACCTGGCCAACCTGGCCTTGTTGTGCCGAGCTCATCATCGGGCCGTCCATGAAGGGGGGTGGCGGCTGACCCGCCAGCCTGACGGCCGGCTGACCGCCACCCCACCCCACCGACCACCCCACCAACGAGCCCCTGCCGCCGCCTGACCCGGCGGAGGGACGCTGCTCGCCTAGGAGCCGGGATCGCAGCGGGTCGCGGTCTGGCCGGCGGCATAGCGGATGCCGGCCAGCAGGTGGGCCAGGAACCGCGGCTCCTGGAAGCTCTCGCTGGTGTGGCCCATGGCGCTGTACCAGGCGCGGCCGCCGTCGTATTCGTGGCACCAGGCGATCGGGTGGTCGGTCCCCATCCCGTCGCCCAGGTAGGTCGACTCGTCGACGGTGGCGAGCACCCGAACCCGGCCGCGCGGGCTGGCGGCGAAGTCGTACCACTCGTCGGTGCGTTCCCAACGCGCCGGCAGCTTCCCGCCCAGGGCGGCGGCATCGGGAGCGGGACGGACGGTGGCCCGCTGGACGGGCGGGTGGTGCCGGAACCAGGCGCCGACGAGCCCGCCGTACCAGGGCCAGTCGTACTCGGCGTCGGCGGCCGCGTGCACCCCGACCCAGCCGCCTCCGCCCTGGAGGTAGCGCCGCAGGGCGGCCCGCTGGCCGGCGTCGAGCAGGTTCCCGGTGGTCGAAAGGAATACCACTGCCCGGTAGCTGGCCAGTCCCCGGCCGATCCGGGCAGGGTCGGCGCTGTCGTCGACATCGAACCCGTGCCCGCGTCCGAGCCGCCGGATCGCCGCTACTCCGTCGGAGATCGAGCGGTGGCGGAAGCCGGCCGTCCTGGTGAAGACCAGCACGCGGAACCTCGCCGGGTCGGCCCCACCGGTCGCCTGCGGCGGCGCGGCCGGCTCGGGCGCCTGCTGCTGGCGGCAGCTGGCCCCGGCCACGATCACGGCCAGGAGCGCGACCAGAGCGGCCGCGGCGCGACCCGGTCCGGCTCCCGTCCGGCTCACCTCCTCCGCCAACGCCCTGATCCGACGGTACCGGCGCGCCTCCGCGGCGGGCGAGGGAGGATGCGAGCCGGGCTATCGCCTTGGGCTACTTGAGCCCCCGGACCCCCTGGCGGCCGGCCTCGGCCAGGAGCTCGTCCAGGCGGGCCCGGACCGGCTCGAACTCGGCCGCCTCGGCGGCCATGCCGGCCCACGGGTCGGGCTTGCGGGCCAGGCGGCGGCGCAGGTTGGTCATGGTGTAGGTCCGGGGCTCGACCCGGCCCAGCTCCGACCAGTCGATCGGGGTGGCCACCGGCGCCTCCGGCTTGGGCCGGACCGAGTAGGGGGCGACCACCGTCTGGGCGTAGCCGTTGCGGGCGGTGTCCAGCAGCAGCCGGCCCTGCCGGCTGGCCTTGCGCCACTCGACACTCAGCTGGCCGGGGTCGCGGGCGGCGACCAGCAGGGCCAGCTCGTCGGCCAGGCGCCTGACCACCTCGACGTCCGGCCCCGGGCGCAGCGGCATGACCACGTGGTAGCCCCTTGACCCGGAGGTCTGGATGAAGGGGGTCAGGCCGACCTCCTCACTGGCCTTTTTGACCGCCCTGGCCGCCGCCCGGACCACGTCCAGCTCCTGGTCCGGGTCGGGGTCGAGGTCGATGATGAGCAGGTCGGGCCGGGCAAGGTGCTCGACCCTCGATGTCCAGGCGTGGAAGGTCACCGTGGCCAGGTTGGCCAGGTAGACGATGGTGGCGGCGTCGTCGCAGACAACGTGGTCGACGGTCCCGCCGCGGCCACGGCGCTCCACGGTGACGGTCCGGACCCAGTCCGGGAAGTGGTCGGAGGCGCCCTGCTGCCAGAACCCCTTGCCGTTGACCCCGTTGGGGAAGCGCTGGAGGTTGAGCGCCCGGCCGGCCAGGTGCGGGAGCATGACCTCGGCCACGTCGCGGTAGTAGGCGACCAGGTCGCCCTTGGTTAGGCCGGCGTCGGGGAAGAACGGCTTGCCGACGCTGGACACCTGGACGGTGCGCCCGCCGACCGACAGCGACCCGTCCCTCACGAGGCGAGGCATGTGGTCAGCCTACGCCCCGTGAGGGACAGGGTCGCCGGTTCAGCGCTCCAGGAGGTGCCGGATCGCCGGCGGGATCAGGGCCGCCTTGCTAGGCCCGGTGGCCTGGAGGGCCTGGGCGGTGGCGGCCGGCTCGGCGAACGGGATCACGTCGGGCTCGCACACCGTGCCCTTGGCCGGCACCCGCGAGGTCAGTAGGTAGGTGCTCACGTGGGCGTCGACGCAGGCCGATGCGAACAGCGAGGTGTGGCCCCAGCCGGCCAGGGTGAGCAGCCGCGACCGCGGCAGCAGCCGGTCGAGGGTGACCGCCCCGTGGTACGGGGTGGCCGGGTCGAACAGGTTGCCGACCACCAGCACCGGGTTGGCGGTGGTGCGGTTCCAGGGGCCGTCGTACTGGTCGTTGTCCCAGCCCGGCCAGGGCTCGCAGATGCTGGAGATCCAGGTCCAGAGCCGGCCGAAGTAGGGGAACTGGCGGTCCTGGGCCCTGGCCGCCCGCGACCAGGCGCGGACGTTGGACGGGTTGCGGGTCTCGGAGCAGGCGACCCCCGGGAACCCCTCGACGAAGTTGGGGTAGTCCTCCTGCTGGAGGGCGCCGCGCCGGGCCCGCAGGGCCTTGAGGCTCGCCGCAGCCGCCTCCGGGCTGGTCAGCTGGTCCAGCTCCTGGAGGAACTCGGCGAAGCCGGGCCAGGCGGCCGGGTCGTACATCGCCCCGAGGGTCTCCCCCACCAGCTCGTCGTAGCCGAACAGGATGGTGCCGCCCTCGCCGTCGGGGAGCTCGACAGGCTCGCGGAACAGCCGCTTGGCCAGCCGGGCGTAGCGCCGGGCCGGGTCGCCCTCGGAGAAGGCGCAGTTCTCGCCGCCGGCGTCGCACAGGCGGAAGAACTCCTTCAGGCTCTCGTAGGCGCCCTTGGCGCTGCGCAGCCGGGTCGAGAACGGCTGGGTGCGGGCCTGGTCGCCGCGGCCGGTGGACCAGGCGACCGGGTCGAGGACGCCGTCCACGACCAGGGCCCGCACCTTGCCGGGGAACAGGTTGGCGTAGGTCGAGCCCAGGTAGGAGCCGTAGGAGTAGCCGGCGTAGGTCAGCTTGGCGTCGCCGACGGCCCGGCGCAGCAGGTCCATGTCGCGGGCCACATTCGCGGTCGACATGTGGTCGAGGGTCGGCCCGGCGTGCTCGGCGCACGCCCTGGCCACGGCCCGGTCGCTCTGGACCCAGACCCGCTCGTCCTCCCTGGTCACCGGGAAGACCATCGGGGCCAGGTCGGCCAGCGCCTCGTCCAGGGTCTCGTAGCAGCGCAGCGGGGTGCTGCGGATGATGCCGCGGGGGTCGAAGCCGACCAGGTCGAAGCGGGCCCTGACCTCGTCGGAGTAGAGGAACGGGCCACCCTGCAGGACCATGTCGACCCCGGAGCCGCCCGGCCCGCCCGGGTTCAGGAACAGCGAGCCGATCCGGCGGCTCGGGTCGGCGGCCGGGAGCTTGGCCAGGGCGAGGGTGATCTGCTTGCCCTTGGGCCGGTCGTAGTCGAGCGGCACCACCGCGGTGGCGCACTCGAAGGCCTCGAACTCTCCGCCGCAGCTCGCCCAGTCGAGCTCGGGAACGGCCGCCGAGCCGGTGCCCGGCGGGGACGACGCCGGGGCGGCGCCGGCCGCCGGCGGAACGGTGAACAAGGTTGCCGCCAGCACGGCCACCAGGGCCGCGAGCACGCTCCGGCGGACCCGGTGCCGCGCGATCGAGGACTGTGCCAAGACTGGACCCCCTCGGGCTGCACCGGCCGCCTCCGACGGCACCGGCGATCGGCCGGATCCTACCTGCCTCCCCTGCTTCGGGATCAAGACCCGAGTTGGGCATCTCGCTGACGTACGTCGAGTCCTGCGGGTGCGTCCTGCGCAGGGCACAACGGTGGAATCGGGGCGAACTGGGGATTGACCGAAACCGGACGGTCTGGCAGAGTCCGGATCGACGGCACGGTGGCCTCTCGCATGTCACCGTGGGCGTTGAACGGTAGGCCTGGCGGTCACGCCGGGCCGTGCGTCCCAGTCTCTTCCCGTGACTGGGACGTGAGCCGGCCCGCCTCCCGAGGCGGGTCCGGT
>JASLBL010000373.1 GCA_030146615.1 Actinomycetes bacterium | reverse complement strand
CTTCGCCACCGGCGCCGTCCACCTGATGAGCGACGGCACCCCGTGGCGGCCGCTGGTCCACGTGCTCGACATCTCCAACGCCTTCCTGGCCGTCCTCCAGGCCCCCCGCGAGCTGGTCCACAACCAGGCCTTCATCGTGGGCCGGACCGAGGAGAACTACCGCATCCGCGAGGTCGCCGAGCTCGTCCGCGAGGTCGTGCCGGGCAGCGAGGTCACCTTCGCCGAGGGCGCCGGCCCCGACCTGCGCTGCTACCGGGTCGACTGCGCCAAGCTGGCCACCCTCCCCGGGGTCGAGCTGCGCTGGACCGTCCGCCAGGGGGTCGAGCAGCTGTACGCGGCCTTCAAGGAGCACGGCCTGGAGGAGGCCGACCTCAGCGGCTGGCGGTTCCAGCGGATCGCCCGCATCGGGGCCCTGCTGGAGGCCGGCCGGCTCGGCCCGGACCTGCGCTTGCAGGCCGCCTGACCTGCGATCACCGTACCCGGTCGACGTACCGGGATTACGGATCGCGGCGGATCAGCGGATCGAGCAGGCTCAATAGACTCCGGGTGTGGACCAGGAACCCGGTCGTCACCGGTCAGCCGAGACCCTGGCCCCAGATTCGGGGGGCCTTGCCGAGCGCGTCCGTCGCGACGCCCCGCTCGCGCTGCTCGACCTGGTCGTCGCCCTCGCCGCCTACCTGCTGACCCTGGTCCTGCGCTTCGACGGGTCGGTGCCGGCCGGCTACTGGTGGAACTTCTGGGCCTTCGTGCCCTTCGCCCTCACCGGCCACCTGGTGATGAACCAGCTGTGCGGCCTGTACGGGCCCATGTGGCGCTACGCCAGCGTGCTCGAGGCCCGTCGCATCGTCCGGGCCGGTGTCCTCGGCGGCGCCGGCGTCGTCCTGGCCAACCTGCTCGTCCAGGTCGCGTCGGGCGGGTTCCGGGCCCTGCCGCTGTCGGTGACGATTTTCGGGGCCGTGCTCAACCTGCTCGGCACCGGGGCCATCCGCTTCCAGAGCCGGCTGTTCGCGGCCCGCCAGCGGTCGCTGGACGCCGACCGGCACCGGGTGCTGGTCGTCGGGGCCGGCTCGGCCGGCTCGATGATGCTCAAGGACCTGCTCAACAGCCCGTCGCTCGGCCTGTTCCCGGTCGGGGTGGTCGACGACGACCGGCGCAAGATCGGCCGGCGGCTGCACGGCATTCCGGTGCTCGGCACCCTGGCCTCGATCCCCCGGGTGGCCGACCGCTACCAGGTCTCGGCCGTCCTGCTGGCCATCCCGTCGGCCACCGACGACCTGGTCAGGGACGTGGCCGCGATGTGCGAGCGGGCCCACGTGACCCTCAAGGTCCTGCCCAGCGTGCACGAGACCGTCGGCGGCAAGGTCACCGCCCGCGACCTGCGCGACCTGCGCATCGAGGACCTGCTGGGGCGCAAGCAGGTCGAGACCGACCTCGAGTCGGTCAAGGGCATGCTGCGGGGCCGGCGGGTGCTGGTGACCGGCGCCGGCGGCTCGATCGGCTCCGAGATCGCCCGCCAGGTGGCCGGCTTCGGCCCGGCCTCGCTGATCCTGCTCGACCACGACGAGACCCACCTGCACGACGCCGTCATGTCGCTGGACGAGTACCGCGACGACCTGGCCGTTGCCACCGACGAGATCGACCTGGCCGCGGCCGAGATGCGGGTCGAGGTCGTGCTGGCCGACATCCGCGACCGGGAGCGGGCGTTCAGCGTGTTCATGCGCTCCCGGCCCGACGTCGTCTTCCACGCCGCCGCCCACAAGCACGTGCCCGTGCTCGAGCGCCACCCCGAGGAGGCCCTGGCCACCAACGTCCTCGGCACCGCCAACCTGGCCGATGCGGCCGTGGCCACCGGGGCCGGGCACTTCGTGCTGATCTCCACCGACAAGGCGATCAACCCCAAGAGCGTCATGGGCGCCTCCAAGTGGCTGGCCGAGCAGGTGGTCCGCAGCCTCCAGGGCTCCGACACGGTGCTGTGCGCGGTCCGCTTCGGCAACGTGCTCGGCAGCCGGGGCAGCGTCATCCCGACCTTCTTCCGGCAGATCTCCCGGGGCGGGCCGGTGACCGTCACCGACCCCAACATGACCCGCTACTTCATGAGCGTGCAGGAGGCGGTCCAGCTGGTCCTCCAGGCCGCCGCCCTCTCCACTGGAGGCGAGGTCTTCACCCTCGACATGGGCGAGCCGGTGCGGATCCTGGACCTGGCCGAGCGGCTCATCCGGCTGTCGGGCCGCGTCCCCGGCAGGGACGTCCCGATCGAGATCACCGGGGTCCGGGCGGGCGAGAAGATGGTCGAGGACATCGTCGCCGGCGACGAGGAGCAGCTCCCCAGCGGCCACCCGGCGATCGTGGTCTCCCGCCCGCCCGTGCCCGACCGGGCCGCCGTCCACCGGGCCCTGACCGAGCTCGAGTACCTCAGCCCGGAGGGCCTGTCCTCCGAGCTGGCCCGCCGGATGGTCGACCTGGCCACCGGCTCCCTGCAGCCCGCGCCGGCGGTCGCCCGCGACTCGGCCGTCATCTAGAGGACCTGCCCCATGCGAACCACCGCCTCCCTCCGACGCCGCATCCTGGCCCGCGACGCCCGGGTGGCGGTGGTCGGCCAGGGCTACGTCGGGCTGTCGCTGGCCTGCGCGGCCGCCGAGGCCGGGTTCGCGGTCACCGGGATCGACACCGACCCGGCCCGGGTGGCCGCGCTGGCGGCCGGGGAGCTGTGCGTGCCCGGGGTCGACGAGGGCGCCTTCGCTCGGGGCGTGGCCACCGACCGGCTCGCCTTCGCCACCGGCGGCCAGGCCCTGGCCGACGCCGACGTGGTCTGCATCTGCGTGCCCACCCCGGTCCGCGACCACACCCCCGACCTCTCCTATGTCGAGCAGGCCTGCCACGACGTGGCCGAGCACCTGACCGGGGGCCGGCTGGTGGTGCTGGAGTCGACCACCTACCCGGGCACCACCAACGAGCTGGTCGCCCCCCTGCTGGAGGCGTCCGGCCAGAAGGTCGGCCGCGACTTCCTGCTCGCCTACTCGCCGGAGCGCATCGACCCCGGCAACCAGGAGTTCCACTTCGCCAACACCCCCCGGATCGTCGGTGGGACCACCGCCGAGGCGACCTCGGTGGCGGCGCTGTTCTACGAGCAGATGATCGAGAAGGTCGTGACCGTCTCCTCGGCCCGGGCGGCCGAGCTGGCCAAGCTGCTCGAGAACACCTTCCGCCACGTCAACATCGCCCTGGTCAACGAGATGGCCATGGTCTGCCACGAGACCGGCATCGACGTCTGGGAGGTCATCGCGGCCGCCGCCACCAAGCCGTTCGGCTTCATGGCCTTCACCCCGGGACCGGGGGTCGGCGGCCACTGCATCCCGCTCGACCCGGCCTACCTGGCCTGGCAGGTCCGCCGCGACGTCGGCCACCAGTTCCGCATCCTCGAGCAGGCCCAGGACGTCAACGCCCAGATGCCCGGCTGGGTGGCCCGCCGCATCGGCGAGGCCCTCAACGAGCACGCCAAGGCTCTCAAGGGGGCCCGCGTCCTGGTCCTCGGCGTGGCCTACAAGCCCGACGTCGGCGACGTCCGCGAGTCGCCGTCGCTGCGGGTGATGGCTGCCTTGACCCGCCGTGGCGTCAAGCTCTCCTTCCACGACCCGTTCGTGGACGCCGTCGACCTCGACGGCCGCCGCCTGGCCCGCACCGCCCTGACCCCGAGGGCGGTCGCCGGCGCCGACCTGGTCGCGCTGCTGACCCCTCACTCCAGCTACGACCTGGAATGGCTGGCCCGGTCGGCGACGCTGCTGTTCGACGCCCGCAACGCCATCGAAGGAGACCCCGGCAACCTGGTCCGGCTCTGAGGGCTGCGGGATCACCCGACTCCAACGTTAACGTCCAGCAGAGGTGGGCATCATTACCGCGCGGATTTCGGGCAACGCTCAAATCGAGCTCGGGGGGGCCATGAGATCGGTCGCGGCCGGCACCAGGGCGGCCGAGCGACGACGCCTGGACCTCGACCTGACACGGGCCGCGGTGGTGGCCTGCCTCGTGTTCTTCCACGCGGCGTACACGCTCAACTCGGCCAATCCGATGCTGATGCGGAGTGCCTTCTTCGCCAAGCTGTTCGCGATGCCGCTGATGTTCGTCGTCGCCGGTGCCGGCATCTGGTTCTCGCTGCGCTCCCGGGTCGCCAGGGCGTTCGTCACCGAGCGGCTCAGGCGGCTGCTGGTGCCGCTGGCCGTCGGCATCGTGCTGGTCGTCCCGCCGCAGGTCTACTACTCGCTGCGCAGCAACGGCGAGGACCCCGGGCCGTACTGGCAGTTCCTTGGCCGTTTCTTCGGGTCCGGGCTCTTCGAGTCGGCCCATCTCTGGTTTCTCTGGTACCTGCTGCTCTACAGCGTGGCGCTGCTGCCCCTGTTCCTGTGGCTGAGGCTCGAGTCCGGACGGCCGACGCTGGACCGGATGGCCCTCCTGAGCACCCGTCCAGGTGGCCTCTTCCTGCTTGGGGTGCCGGTCGCGGTCGTCGAGGCGGCGCTGGGAAGCGCCGGTGCCGGCGGCTGGAACGTGCTCGCCTACGTCCCCTTCCTCGTGCTCGGGTTCCTCCTCTCCGCCGAGCCTCGAATCCGGGACGCGGTGCTGGCGGCGTGGTGGCAGGCGGTCCTGGTCGGCGTTGCCGCCCTGGCGGCGCTGTTCGTGATCGTCCACTGGGACATCGGCGGCGCCGACCAGCAGCTGGGCACCGGGTACACGTTCTGGGCCATCGTGTGGCGGCTGCTGAAGGGGATCGCCGGCTGGGCGTGGACGCTGGCGGTCTTCGGCCTCGGGAACCACCTGGCCGGGCTCGCCTCCAGGCGGCTGCGGTCCCCGGCCGCCGACGACGGCGGGCCCGGCGCCGCCCGGCCGAGCCTGGTCAACCGCGCCGCCAGGTACGCGAACCAGGCCGTCCTGCCCTTCTACGTCCTGCACCAGACCCCGATCGTCATCATCGGGTTCTACGTGGTGCGGTGGGACCTCAACCTGTTCGTCAAGTACCTGATCATCAGCCTGACCTCGCTCGTGGCGACCCTGCTGATCTACGACCTGCTGATCAGGCGCACCAACTTCACGCGGATGCTGTTCGGCATGCCGCGGCGCTAGCGGGCGCCGCGGGTCGCGCCCAGGCCGAGGCCGGCGGCGACCCACGCGGCCTGGCCGGCCAGGCCGTCCTCCAGCGACACCTGGGGGCGGTAGCCGAGCAGGGCCTCGGCCCTGGTGCCGTCGGCGCCGGTGTGGCGGGCGTCGCCGGCCTGGGCCGGGGCCCGCTCGATCGTCAGACGCCGCCCGGTGACCTGGCCGACCAGCTCCAGCACCTCGTTGAGCGTGACCCGGCGGCCGCCGCCGACGTTGATCGCCTCGGCGTGGATGGGGGCCGTCATGGCCAGCAGGTTGGCCTGCACGGCGTCGTCGACGTGGGTGAAGTCGCGGGTCTGCTCGCCGTCACCGTAGACGGTGATCGGCCGGCCGGCGTAGGCGGCGTCCAGGAAGCGGCGGAAGGCCATGTCGGGACGCTGCCGGGGCCCGTAGACGGTGAAGTAGCGCAGGGTCGCCACCGACACCTCGGCCACCCCGGGCCGGGCGTAGGCCAGGCACAGGTGCTCGCTGGCCAGCTTGGTCACGCCGTAGGGGGAGACCGGCCGGGTGATCGACTCCTCGGTGGTCGGGTAGACCGGGGCGTCGCCGTAGACGCTGGAGGAGGAGGCGGCGACCAGGCGGGGCACGCCCGTCCGGGCGAGCGCCTCCAGCAGGCACTGGGTGCCGAGGATGTTGTGGTGCACGTAGATGGCGAAGTCGCGGCCCCATGAGGCCCGGACCCCCGGCTGGGCGGCCTGGTGGAACACCACCGAGGCCCCCTCCAGCCAGGCGTCCAGAGCCAGGGTGACCAGGTCCCCCTCGACCAGCCGGAAGGAGGGGCTGGCGAGCAGCCGCTCCAGGTTGGCCCGCTTGGCGGCCGGCGGGTAGGCCGGGGTGAAGCAGTCGATCCCGACCACCTCGTGGCCGCGCTCGACCAGCGCCTCGGCCAGATGGGAGCCGATGAAGCCGGCCACCCCGGTGACGACCACGTGGCCCTGCCTGGTCAGATCCTGGTGACGCATTCAGCACGCTTCCTGGTCGTTCGGGGAGATGCTCGTTCGTCCCTGCACGGTACGTCCGGTCGGTCTGCTTGCCCACCTGCCACTGGACGTACCGTCCGTACACCAAGTGCACCAACCACGGCGGGCGCCGGCGGCGGTCACGCCCAGGGCGAGGCCGACCCCGGCGGCCAGCTCGGCCCCGGCCACCGCGACCGCCGCGGCGACCGTCGGCCGGGT
>JASLBL010000671.1 GCA_030146615.1 Actinomycetes bacterium | reverse complement strand
GAGCCGGGCCCGCTGGTCCACGGCCACGTTGCGGTACCAGATGATGGTCGCCCCGAGGAACAGGGCCAGCCCGAGCCCGATGCCCCAGGGGCCGAGGGCGGCGATCTGCTTGCGGAGGATGAACCCGCCGAGCAGGAAGGTCGCGGCCAGCGAGTAGACCACCGGCGCCCAGGTGGGGGCCATGTGGTGGATGTTGCCGTGCTCGTCGGCGGCCCCCCGCTCCGGGTCGGCCGACCCGGCCAGCCCGGTGTCGGGGACCGGAACCCGGCGGCGGTTGGCCGGACTGGCCGTCCACAGCATGATGCCGATGTACAGGCAGGCGGCGAAGAACGCGCCCAGCAGGCCAACCCCGGCGAGCTCGCGGTTGTGCGGGTTGGCCACGTAGTAGATCGTCCCGGCGATCAGCCCGAACAGCCCCATGGCCATGAACAGCCGGCTGGCGATGATCACCGGTCGCTCCTCCCGAAGGTCGAAGGCGCGGTCATCGGAGCAGGTAGATGGTGCTGAACAGGCCCAGCCAGACCACGTCGACGAAGTGCCAGTAGTAGGAGGCCATCTCGACGGTGTCGTGGTAGCGGGCGGTGAACTGCCCGGAGCGGGCCCGCAGGAGCACGATCAGGATGAACGCGGCCCCGCCGGCCACGTGGGCCCCGTGGAAGCCGGTCAGGGTGTAGAAGGTCGACCCGAACACGCCGCTGGACAGCGTCAGGCCCTCCTCGATCAGGGTCGAGTACTCGTACGCCTGGCCGCACAGGAAGATGACGCCGAGCAGGAGGCTGACGCCCAGCCACAGGATCAGCTTGCGCTGGTCGTTCTTGCGGATTGCCCACACCCCGAACTGCATGGTCACGCTGGAGGCGACCAGGATCGTCGTCAGCACCCCGGCGTACCAGGTCTCCAGGTGGGGGGTGCCCTCGGGCGGCCACTGGGTGGCGGCGCCGCGGATGGTGAAGTAGGCGCCGAACAGGCCGCCGAAGAACATGACCTCGGAGGCGATGAACAGGACCATGCCCAGCAGCGAGGAGCTGATGCCGCCCGGCTTGTGGTGCTCTTCGGCGGGCCGCTCGTCGAGGGCGGCGGTGTCGGCGACGGCCATCAGCGGGCTCCTGTGGTGGTGGCGTCGGGATGGACGGTCAGCTCGTCGGCGTGGCGCAGGTCGAACAGGGGCCGCTCGGAGTGGATCTCGGGCAGGCTGTCGAAGTTGTGGGCCGGCGGCGGAGAGGTGGTGTACCACTCCAGGGTGTTGCCCTCCCAGGGATCCTCGGGATCCCGGTCCTTGCGGCGCATGGTCATCACCACATTGGCCAGGAACGGCGCCGTCGACAGGGCGATGATCAGGGCCCCGACGGTCTGGAGCTGGTTGAGGCCGACCCAGTCGGGCAGGGCCGGGTAGTCCTGGATGCGCCGGGGCATGCCCAGCAGCCCCAGCATGTGCATGGAGAAGAAGGTCAGGTTGAACCCGATGAACTGCAGCCAGAAGTGGAGCTTGCCCAGGCCCTCGTTGAGCTTCTTGCCGGTGAACTTCGGGAACCAGTAGTAGAAGCCGGCGTAGACGGCGAACACGCTGCCGCCGAACAGCACGTAGTGGATGTGGGCGACCACCCAGTAGGTGTCGTGCAGGGCGAAGTCGACCGGCGGCGAGGCCAGGAACACCCCGTCGATGCCGCCGATCAGGAACATGGTCAGGAACCCGATGGCGAACAGCATCGCCGTGGAGAAGGTGATCTGGCCCTTGAACAGGGTGGCGATCCAGTTGAAGAACTTGACCCCGGTGGGCACCGCGATCAGGAAGGTCATGATGGCGAAGAACGGCAGCAGCACCTGGCCGGTGGCGAACATGTGGTGGGCCCAGACGCTGAAGCCGAGGGCGCCGATGCCGGCGGTCGCGAACACGAACGCCTTGTAGCCGAACAGCGGCTTGCGCGAGAACACCGGCAGCACGTCGGAGATGATCCCCATGCCGGGCAGCACCATCACGTACACCGCCGGGTGGGAGTAGAACCAGAACACGTTCTGCCACAGCACCGAGATGCCGCCGTTGGCCGGGTTGAAGAACGACCCGCCGAGGTTGCGGTCGATCAGCAGCATCACCAGGGCGCTGGTGAACACCGGGGTGGCCAGCAGGACGAGCAGCGAGGTGACCAGGATGGTCCAGGTGAACAGGGGCATCCGGAACATCGTCATGCCCGGCGCCCGCATGTTGAAGATGGTGGTGATGAAGTTGACCGCGCCCAGGATCGAGGCCGTCCCGACCAGCAGCAGGGACACGATCCACAGGTCGGTGCCGATCGAGTTGCCCTGGGCGCCGACCCCCTCGGACAGGGGTGTGTACTGGGTCCAGCCGGCGTCGGCCGGCCCGCCGAGGGCGTAGCTGGAGAACAGGACCAGCCCGCCCAGGGGCAGCATCCAGAACGACAGGGCGTTGACCCGCGGGAAGGCCATGTCGAGGGCGCCGATCTGGAGCGGCACGATGTAGTTCCCGAACCCGGCCAGTATCGGGATGACGAACAGGAAGATCATCGTGGTGCCGTGCATGGTGAACAGCTCGTTGTAGCGCTGCTCGGCGAAGAACTGGGTCTCCGGCTGGGCCAGCTCGGCCCGGATGAACACCGCCAGCAGCCCGGCCACCCCGAACCAGAAGTACGAGTTGACCAGGTACATGATCCCGATCTTCTTGTGGTCGGTGGTGGTCAGCCAGTCCGCGATCGGGTGGCGCCGAGGGCTGATGCCGTGCGCGGCGTCGGCGGCTTCCTCGGGCCTGGCTTGCGTGATCGCCATGGTGGTGCGCTCCTTACCGTGACCGAACGACGAGCTGGCCTGTCATGGCCTGGGGATGGGCGTCGCAGCGGAAGAAGTACTCGCCCGCCTTCAGTGCCGGCAGCTGGTAGGTGACCGTCTCGGGACCGGGGAACACCGGTGTCTCCGCGGGCGGCAGGATCGGGTTGTCGGCCGCCTCGGTCTCGTAGAAGGCGACGTTGTGGGGGACCGCCTCCTGGTTCTCGAACTCGACCTCGAACTCCCGGTTGACCGGCCCGGCCAGGCAGTTCTTGTTGAAGGCGATGTCCTTGGCCGTGATCGACCGCGGGTTGGGGTCGGCCGGGCAGCCGCTGGCCGCCTCCTTCTTGGCCTGGGCCAGCCAGCGCTCGTACTCGGGGCGGTCGACGGCCCGGATGGTGAAGCGCATCGCCTGGTGGGCGAGGCCGCAGTACTCGGTGCATTGGCCGCCGTAGTCGCCCGCCTCGGTGATGGTCAGGTCGAAGGTGTTGGTGTGGTCGGGGAACGCGTCGCGCTTGAACAGGAACTCGCGCACGTAGAACGAGTGGATGACGTCCTGGGCCTGGGTGTTGAACCGGATCGGCTCGCCCACCGGCAGGTAGATGACCGGCGGCTTGGCGATGGTGCCCTTGATGGTCAGGTCCTCGGGCGGCTGGCCGGCCGGCAGGGGCACGCGCTCGCCCTGGTAGGTGAACTGCCACTGCCACTGGAAGCCGAGCACGTTGACCGTCACCCGTGGGTTGTCGGCCTTGGCCTCGACCCGGTTGAGGACCCCCCAGGTCAGGACGAACAGGGCGGCCACGATCACCAGCGGCACCACCGTCCAGACGACCTCGAGCAGGTTGTTGCCGTGGAACTGGGGCGGGAGCATGTCGCTGCGGCGCCGGTAGCGGATCACGGCGAACACGATCGCCGCCTCGACCAGCACGAAGACGATGGCCGCGACCACGAACAGGATGTTGTAGAGGTTGCGGACCTCGACCCCCTGCTCGGTGACCGGGGTGAGCGAGCCGCATCCCGCCAGCACCAGCACCGCCACCAGCACGATGCCGATCAGTTGCGCGCGTCGCATCGGAGTCCGGTCGCCTCGCTTCCTGGGATGTTCGAGTCGGGAACGACTGTACCTCATGCCCCTCCGCGTACCACCGCATCCACGGCCATGGCCCCGAACAGCAGGGCCAGGTAGGTGTTGGAGAAGCTGAACAGCCGGATGGCCCGCCGGCCGTCGAGGTCGCGGCGCAGCTCGAGGGCCCGCCAGATGAAGGCGCCGCCGAGGGCGACGGCCGCGGCCAGGTACACCGCCCCCATGCGCCCGGCCGGGTACAGCAGCAGGCTCACGGCGACCAGCAGGACGGTGTAGTACAGGATCTGGGTCGAGGTCTCCTTGGCCCCCCTGACCACCGGCAGCATCGGCACCCCGGCGGCCGCGTAGTCGTCCTTGAAGCGCAGCGACAGGGCCCAGAAGTGGGGCGGGGTCCAGTAGAAGATGATCGCGAACAGCACCAGGGCCGGCAGGTCGACCCGGCCGGTGACCGCCGACCAGCCGACCAGCACCGGCACCGCCCCGGCGGCCCCGCCGATGACGATGTTCTGGGTCGAGCGGCGCTTGAGGCCGAGGGTGTAGACGAACACGTAGAACAGGATCGCCGAGGTCGCCAGCACGGCCGAGAGCAGGTTCACGGCCGCCCACAGCCACACGAACCCGGCCACCCCCAGGACCAGCCCGAAGCGCAGGGCGTCGGCCGGGTCGACCCGGTGGGCGGGCAGCGGCCGCCGGGCGGTCCGGCGCATCAGGGCGTCGATGTCGCGGTCCAGGTAGCAGTTGAGGACGTTGGCGCTGGCCGCCGACAGGGACCCGCCGAACAGGGTCGCCGCCATCAGCCAGGGCGACGGCACCCCGCGGGCGGCGATGAACATGGTCGGGACGGTGGTGACCAGCAGCAGCTCGATGATGCGGGGCTTGGTCAGCAGGAAGTAGGCCCGGGCCGACTGGCCGGCGCTGCGGGCCGGGGCCGGCTCGGGCTCGGCCGGGTCGCGGGCCGGGGTGCCACAGAACCGGTCGGCGTGCAGCAGCAGGGCCACCATGGTCCCCCAGAGCAGGGCCCCGACGGCCAGGTGGGGGACGACGGTGAGGGCCGACAGGCGGTTGGCGACATTGGCCACGCCGAGGCCGATCTGGACGGCCACCAGGCCGGCGGCGTAGCCGGCCAGCCGGGTCACCGTCGGGTGGGCCCGCTGGGTCCGCCGGGCCACCACCCAGGTCGCGACCACCAGGGCCCCGACCACCATGGCCAGGGTCCGGTGGGCGAGCTGGATGCGGGCCACGCTCGGCCCCAGGTCGGGCAGGAGCACGTTCAGCGGGTAGGCCAGCCCGGCGTGGTAGCCGGTGACCGTCGAGCCGACCAGCATCTGGAGATACGTCAGGCCGGCGCCGGCCGCGACCAGGCGCACGAACCGGCGGTCCTGGCCCTGGCGGCGGGAGCGGTCGGCCGGGAACCGGGCCCGGAAGTCGATGTAGATGAGCAGGGCGACCAGGGCCAGGGCGGTGGCCAGGTGCAGGGTGACCGACTCGGCCTCCAGCTTCCACCAGACCACGAACGCCCCGATGAGCGCCTGGGCCAGCACCATGACCAGGGCGGCCACCGAGGCCCGGCGGACCACCCGGTCCTGGCCGGTCCGCCAGGCGGCCGCCACCAGGAGGGCGACCAGCACCATCACCACCGAGGCGATCAGCCGGTGGGAGTGCTCGATCCAGGCGTGCAGCTCGGCCGGGGGGACCAGCTTGCCGAAGCACCGGGGCCAGTCGGGACAGCCCAGCCCGGAGTCGGTCGCCCGCACCAGGCCCCCGACCGCGATCAGCACGAAGGTCGCCGCGATCGTGACGACCGCGAGGCGCCGGAACCTCAACATCCCTCCAGCCATGGTCGGAGCATAGTGTTGCCGTATGGATACTCGCACGAGCGACGAACGGCTGGCCGCCTGGATCTTCGACCTGCCGGTGGTGGAACTGCGGGCAGGGTACCGGGCCGCGGTCTACTTCGACCGCTCCCGGCGGATCCTGGCCGCCGAGGGCGACAACACCCGGGTGACCATGCAGGTGTTCCAGCGCTCGGACGCCATGGTGGCCTGCGGCATCGACGAGGCCCTGGCCGTGCTCGCCCTCGGGGCCGGCGAGTTCCGCGACCCCGACGCCGCCGACGAGGCCTTCGCCGCCTACCTGCGCGCCCGCGACGCCGCCCGGCGGGCCCGCTCCCGCGGCGGCGACGCCTGGGTCGAGGGGGTGCGGGCCCAGGTGGAGGCCGAGGCGGCCTTCGACCGCCACTGGCGGCGGGCCGGGGCGGACGAGCTCCAGGTGTCGGCGCTGCGCGACGGCGACGTGGTCGACGCCTGGGAGCCGGTGATCGAGCTCACCGGCTCCTACCGGCTGGTCGCCCACCTGGAGAGCGTCTACCTGGGCGTGCTGGCCCGCCGGACCCTGGTCGCGAGCAACGTCCGCCGGGTGGTGGGGGCGGCCGGGGGCAAGCCGGTGCTGTTCTTCGCCGACCGCTTCGACCACTGGGCGACCCAGGGCGGCGACGGCTACGCCGCCTTCGTCGGCGGCGCCCAGGGGGTGGCCACCGACGCTCAGGCCGCCTGGTGGGGCGAGCGCGGCCTCGGCACCATCCCCCACGCCCTGATCGCCACCTTCAGCGGGGACACGGTGGCCGCGGTGGCCGCCTTCGCCCGCCAGTTCCCCGGCGTGCCCCTGATCGCCCTGGTCGACTTCGACAACGACTCGGTGGCGACCTCGCTGGCCTGCGCCCGGGCGTTCGGGGAACGGCTGTGGGGGGTGCGGCTGGACACCTCCGGGACCATGGTCGACCGGGCCCTGTGGTCGGAGATGGGGGAGTTCGCCCCCACCGGGGTCAACCGGCGCCTGGTCGAGAAGGTCCGCCAGGCCCTGGATGCCGAGGGGTTCGACCACGTCCGGGTGATCGTCTCCGGCGGGTTCACGGCCGAGCGGATCGCCGCCTTCGAGGCCACCGGGGTCCCGGTCGACTCCTACGCCGTCGGCTCCTCGCTGCTCAAGGGGAGCGCCGACTACACCGCCGACGTGGTCCTGCGCGAAGGCCGCCCGTGCGCCAAGGTGGGCCGGGTGTACCGGCCGTCGGACCGCCTGAAGCCGGTCGACCTGACCGCCCACAGGGGCGCCGGGGCCCCGGTATAGACTGCCGGGCATGCCACTGCTGCCCACCGGTGTCCGCCGCCGCCTGCGCGACAAGGCCCTGGCCGCCTCCCGGCGGCTGTCCACCGGCCCCGAATGGGAGCGCCACGTCCGCGACGAGTTCGGCCTCCTCGCCCCCGGCGACGGCTGGCGCGAGGAGGTCACCGCCGGCTACCACCGGCTCTACTACGAGTCCGGGGAGGCCGGCGGGACCTGGAAGGACACCCGGTTCCTGGGCGTCACCACCTGGAAGGTCCCCCTCGACCTGTGGGTCTACCAGGAGCTGGTGTGGGAGCTGCGGCCCGGGCTGATCGTCGAGACCGGCACCGCCCACGGCGGCAGCGCCCTGTACCTGGCCACCCTGTGCGAGACCGTCGGCCGGGGCGAGGTGGTCAGCGTCGACATCGGCCACTGGCCCGACCGGCCGGCCCACCCGCGGCTCACCTACCTGACCGCCTCCTCGACCGACCCGGAGGTGGTGGCCGAGGTGGCCGAGCGGGCCACAACTGCCGGCACGGTGCTGGTGGTGCTGGACTCCGACCACCGCCGCGACCACGTCCTGGCCGAGCTGCGGGCGTATGCCCCGATGGTCACCCCGGGCAGCTACCTGGTGGTGGAGGACACCAACATCAACGGCCACCCGGTCTACGAGGCCTTCGGGCCCGGCCCGATGGAGGCCGTCCAGGACTTCCTCAAGGAGCGCGACGACTTCGAGGTCGACCGCTCCCGGGAGAAGTTCCTGTTCACCTTCAACCCCGGCGGCTGGCTGCGCAAGCTCGGCTGACGGCACGAGGAGACGGTATGCAGTTCCGCAGGCTGGGCACAGATGGGCCGGAGATCTCGGTCGTCGGGGTCGGCGCCTGGGCGATCGGCGGCCCCTGGCAGTTCGGCTGGGGGCCCCAGGACGACGACGAGTCGATCGCCGCCCTCCACAAGGCGTTCGACTCGGGGGTCAACTGGGTCGACACCGCCGCCGTGTACGGCCTCGGCCACTCCGAGGAGGTCGTCGGCCAGGTGGTGCGCGAGCACGGCGGCGACGTGCTGGTGTTCACCAAGTGCGGCCGGCCCTGGTACGGGCGGGAGGGCAACCAGCCGACCTACGACCTGCGCCCCCAGACGATCCGGTTCGAGCTCGAGCAGAGCCTCAAGCGCCTCGGCACCGACCACGTCGACCTCTACCAGTTCCACTGGCCGGACACCGAGACCGGGACGCCGGTCGAGGACTCCTGGGCGACCATGGCCGAGCTGGTCACCGAGGGCAAGGTCCGCTGGGCCGGGGTGTCCAACTTCGACGTCGCGCTGCTGGAGCGCTGCCAGCGGGTCCGCCACGTCGACTCCCTCCAGCCGCCCTACAGCCTGATCGACCGGGCCGCCGCCGACCGGCTGATCCCCTGGGCGGCGGCCAACGGCACCGGGGTGCTCTGCTACAGCCCCCTCGGCTCGGGCCTGCTGACCGGCAGCTTCGACGCCGAACGGGTCCGCAGCCTGCCCGAGGGCGACTGGCGCCGCAACGACGACGACTTCCGCCCGCCCAAGCTGGAGGCCAACCTGCAGCTGGCCCGGCGGCTGGAGCCGGTGGCCGAGCGCCACGGGGTCCCGGTGGCGGCCGTGGCCGTCGCCTGGGTCCTGGCCACCGAGGGGGTGACCGGGGCGATCGTCGGGGCCCGCCGCCCGTCCCAGGTCGACGGCTGGCTCCCGGCCGGCAACCTGCGCCTGGGCCCGGAGGACCTGGCCGAGCTCGCGTAAGTAGAACTACCGGGCAAATGGGGCCGCTGCACCACAAGAAGAAGGGCCGCGGTGGCTCCGCGGCCCTTCTCCGGCGTCGTCGTGACGACTGACGCTACCCGCCCCCACGGCGGCTCCCAGGACCCCGCAACGGCCTGATCCCCCAGAGCAGGCCGCCGGAGAAGAAGCGGTCCCGGGCCCCGCCGTCCCCATAATCGGGGGCGGTCTGTACCCGCATCGCGGAGTCTAGTTCGAGGTAACTAGTCATTGCAAGTCCCGGTTGGTCCGGTACCGTAACTGAGTGATGGCTCGCACCTATGTGCTGGACACCAACGTGCTCATCGCCGACCCGGAGGCCCCGGGTCGCTTCCAGGAGCACGACATCGCCATCCCGCTGACCGTGGTCGAGGAGCTGGACAAGCTCAAGACCAGGCCGGACGAGACCGGGGCGTCGGCCCGGCGGGCCATCCGGACCCTGGAGCGCCTCCGCCAGCAGGGCAACCTGTCGGATGGGGTCGAGCTGCCGGGGGGCGGGCGCATCCGAGTCGAGGTCAGCCTGGCCTCCCGGCTCGACCTGCCCGAGGCCCTCTCCTCGGACTCGAGCGACAACCGGATCCTGGCCACCACCGCCAACCTGGCCAAGGAGCTGGCCGGGGAGCGCGAGGTGGTGCTGGTCTCCAAGGACGCCAGCCTCCGCATCAAGGCCGAGGCGCTCAAGCTGCTGGCCGAGGAGTACCGCCACGAGCGGGTGGCCATCGAGGAGGGCTACCTGGGGGTGGCGGTCTGCGAGCAGCCGGCGGGGCTCGACGCCATCTACGCCGCCCGGGGCGGCGAGATCACCGCCGACCAGAGCCTGTGGGCCAACCAGTTCGTGGTCCTGCGCTCGGGCAGCCAGAGCGCCCTCGGCCAGGTCCGGCGCTCGGCCGAGGCCGGCGAGCCGGTGGAGGTGGCCCTGGTCGGGGAGCCGCCCGAGACCTTCGGGGTGCGGGCCCGCTCCAAGGAGCAGCAGTTCGCCCTGCACCTGCTCCATGACCCGAAGGTGCCGCTGGTGTCGCTGGCCGGCAACGCCGGCACCGGCAAGACCTACCTGGCCGTGGCCGCCGGGCTGGAGGCGACCCTGGAGCAGGGCGCCTACGACCGGGTGCTGGTGTTCCGCCCGGTGGTCCCGGTGGGACGCCAGGACCTGGGCTTCCTGCCCGGCGACGTCGACGAGAAGATCTCCCCGTGGATGAAGGCCATCCACGACACCCTGGCCCAGCTGTTCCGGGGCAGCCACGACGCCGACCGGCGCGAGAGCTACACCCAGGACCTGGTCCAGGGGCTGCTGGACGACGGCACGGTGCAGCTGGAGCCGCTGACCTTCATCCGCGGGCGCACCTTCGCCCGGACCTTCGCGATCCTGGACGAGGCCCAGAACGTCGAGTACGGGGTGCTGCGGTCGCTGGCCAGCCGGCTCGGCGAGGGCTCCAAGCTGGTCCTGTGCCACGACACCTCCCAGGTCGACCACCCCTATGTCGACCCGGACTCCGGGGTCGCGGCCATGATCGAGCGGCTCAAGGGCGAGCCGCTGTTCGGCCACGTCACCCTCGTCAAGGGCGAGCGCAGCCCGGTCGCCGAGCTGGTCGCCCGCAAGCTGTAGGAGGCCACCTCCATGACCGAGCCCTCCGACGACCTCGGCCTGACCGACCGGGAGCTGCTGCGACGGGCCGAGCTGGCCCTCACCCAGCTCAACAACCGCCACGGCCTGGAGCCCGATCAGTCGGCCACCCTCACCGCCATCCGGCTGCGCCTGGAGGGCAAGTCCCGGGCGTCACTGGACGACCTGCTGGACGCGGGCAAGGACCTGGGCGGCAAGGACCCCCTGACCGAGGCCATGACCCGCCGCGAGCAGGCCCCCAGCTTCGACGACCTGGTCGCCGGGGCCGAGCAGAAGCCCAAGAAGTCGCTGGACGACCTGCTCTGAGGCAAGCAACCCAAGCTTGGACAAACCTGTCTAAAGGTTGCATGGTGGACTAGACTCCGGAGGCTGCCGTCGCACCTGCCGGAGGTCCCGCGATGAAGCGCCGCCCGACCCGTGCCCTGCTGGCCGCCGTCCTCGCCGCCCTCTGCCTGGTCGCCGCCACCGCCTCGGCCGCTCCCGCGGCCCCCGCCAAGCCTCGCCCGGAACCGGTCAAGCAGCCGGTGGCCACCGGCACCGGCGGGGCGATCGCCACCGTCGACCTGGACGCCTCGGCGGCCGGCCTCAAGGTCCTGCGCGCCGGCGGCAACGCGGTCGACGCCGCGGTCGCGGCCGCGGCCACCCTCGGGGTCACCGAGGCGTATTCGGCCGGCATCGGCGGCGGCGGGTTCATGGTCGTCTACCTGGCCGGCAAGCGCCGGGTGGTGACCATCGACGGCCGCGAGACCGCCCCGGCGGCCTTCCGCGAGGACAGCTTCATCGACCCGGCCACCGGCGAGCCGATCCCGTTCGCCGAGCGGGTCACCAGCGGCCTCGGCGTCGGGGTGCCGGGCACGGTCGCGACCTGGCAGCGGGCCCTGCGCCAGTACGGCACCAGGCCCCTGGGCAAGCTGCTGCGGCCGGCCATCCGGGTCGCCGAGCGCGGCTTCGTCGTCGACCAGACCTTCGCCGACCAGACGGCCAGCAACGCCGCCCGCTTCGCCGCCTTCCCGGCGACCCGGGAGCTGTTCCTGCCCGGCGGGGCGCCCCCGGCGGTCGGGTCGGTGCTGCGCAACCCCGACCTGGCCCGCACCTACCGGCTGCTCGCCCGCCACGGCGGCTCGGCGTTCTACCGCGGCCCCATCGCCGAGGCGGTCGCCGCCACCGTCCAGGACCCGCCGGTCGATCCGGCGTCGACCCTGAACGTCCGGCCCGGGCTGATGACCGAGGCCGACCTGGCCGCCTACCGGGCCCTGGACCGGCCCCCGACCCGGGTCGGCTACCGCGGCCTCCGGGTCTACGGCATGGGCCCGCCGTCCAGCGGCGGCTCGACCGTCGGCGAGGCCCTCAACATCCTCGAGGGCTACGACCTCGGGGACGCCTCCCGCACCCAGGCGCTGTTCCGCTTCCTGGAGGCGTCCCGGCTCGCCTTCGCCGACCGCAACCGCTGGATCGGCGACCCCGACTTCGTCGACGTCCCCCTGCGCGGGCTGCTCAGCCAGGGCTTCGCCGACGAACGGCGCTGCCTGATCGGCGAGCGGGCCAACGTCAGCCCGGTCCCGCCCGGCGACCCGTTCCCGCCGTTCGGGCCCGGCTGCCCGGCCGGTGGGGTGGCCGTGACCAGCCCGGCCGAGCGGCCGGCGACGACCCACCTGAGCGTGGCCGACCGCTGGGGCAACGTGGTCAGCTACACCCTCACCATCGAGCAGACCGGCGGCAGCGGCATCGTCGTCCCCGGGTTCGGGTTCCTGCTCAACAACGAGCTGACCGACTTCAACCCCGAGCCGCTGTTCGAGGGCGTGCCCGACCCCAACCTGCCGGCCCCCGGCAAGCGGCCCCGGTCCTCGATGAGCCCGACGATCGTGCTCCGCGACGGCCGGCCGGTCCTGGCCGTGGGGTCGCCGGGCGGGGCCACGATCATCACCACCGTGCTCCAGATCCTGGTCGAGCACCTGGACCTGGGCCGGAGCCTGCCCGAGGCGATCGCCGCCCCCCGTGTCTCCCAGCGCAACAGCGACCCCGGCGACGCCGAGCCGGCCTTCCTGGCCAGCCCGGAGGCGGCCGAGCTCCAGGCCCTTGGCGAGCTGTTCCGCCCGGCCCCGGCGACGGCGCCGCTGCCGCCGGAGATCGGGGCCGCGGCCGGGATCGCCTTCGGCCGCCACGGCCGCATGCAGGCCGCCGCCGAGCCGGTCCGCCGGGGCGGCGGCAGCGCCCTCGTCGTGCACCCCCGATGACCCCCAAGGAGGGCCCCCCATGCCGGGACGAGTCAGCCGCAGGAGCTTCCTCAAGGCCTCGGGCACGGCCGGAGCGGCCGGGGCGATTGCCGGCGCCGGCACCGTCGCCAATGCTGGCGCCGCCATGGCCGACACCGACCACGACGTGCCGTCGTTCCCGTTCGAGGAAGCCACCATCGCCGAGCTCCAGGCGGCGATGGCGGCAGGGCGGCTCAGCTCGCGCCGCCTGACCCAGGCCTACCTGCGGCGGATCCGCCAGATCGACCTGTCGGGGGTCAAGCTCAACTCGGTGATCGAGGTCAACCCGGACGCGGTCAAGATCGCCAGGGAGCTGGACGCCGAGCGCCGCGACCGCGGCCCCCGCGGGCCCCTCCACGGCATCCCACTGCTGGTCAAGGACAACTTCGCCACCCGCGACACGATGGAGACCACCGCCGGGTCGCTGGCCCTGGTCGGGGCCGAGGTGCCGAGGGACGCGTTCGTGATCCGGCGGCTGCGCCGGGCCGGGGCGGTCATCCTCGGCAAGGCCAACCTGTCGGAGTGGGCCAACTTCCGCTCCACCCAGTCCTCCAGCGGCTGGTCGGGCCGGGCCGGCCAGTGCCTCAGCCCCTATGTGCTGGACCACAACCCGTGCGGCTCCAGCTCCGGGTCGGGCACGGCCATCGCCGCCAACCTGGCCGCGGCCTCCCTGGGGACCGAGACCGACGGGTCGATCGTCTGCCCGTCCTCGCACAACTCCCTGGTCGGGATCAAGCCGACCCTCGGGCTGACCAGCCGCTCGGGCGTGATCCCGATCGCCCACAGCCAGGACGTGACCGGCCCCATGGCCCGCACCGTGGCCGACGCGGCCATCGTCCTCGGGGCCATGACCGGGGTCGACCCCCGCGACCCGGCCACCGCCTCCAGCCGCGGCCACAGCTACCGCGACTATTCCAGATTTCTCGACCCACACGGCCTGCGCGGGGCCCGGATCGGCATCTGGCGCGAGGGTGTGTTCGGGGTCAGCCCGGAGGCCGACGCGGTCGCCGAGCGGGCCGTCGCCGACCTCAGCCGGCTGGGCGCGACCGTGGTCGACCCGGCCGACATCCCCAACGTCGCCGACGTCTTCGACCCCGAGTTCACCGTGCTGCTGCACGAGTTCAAGGCCGACATCGCCGCCTACCTGTCGGAGCTGCGCAACACCTCGATGCGGACCCTGGCCGACCTGATCGCCTTCAACGAGGCCAACGCGGAGCGGGAGCTGCGCTGGTTCGGCCAGGAGATCTTTATGCTCGCCGAGGCCACCGGCGGCCTCGACGACCCCGCCTACCTGGAGGCCCTGGCGACCTCCCAGCGGGTCGCCCGCGAGGGCATCGACTCGACCATGGACCGCTTCGACCTCGACGCCATCTTCAGCCTCACCGGCAGCCCCCCCTGGACCACCGACCTGGTCAACGGCGACCACTTCCTGACCTCGAGCTCGACCCCGTCGGCGGTGTCCGGCTACCCGAACATCACCGTGCCCGCCGGCTACGCCTTCGGCGGGCTCCCGGTCGGGGTCAACTTCATCGGCCGCCGCTGGTCCGAGCCCACCCTGCTCAAGCTCGCCTCCGGCTTCGAGCAGGGCACCCGGCACCGCCACGCCCCCCGGTTCCTGCCCAGCCTCGGCGTCAAGGAGTTCCTGCCCCGCGACACCAACACCCGCAAGCCCACCGCCGCCACCGCCGCCCGGGCCCGGTCCAGGGACCGCTCCGGCACCGAGATGTCCAAGAGCCAGCAGAAGCTGGCCGGCCTCTAGGCGCGCGACCGGCGCAGGGCGGCGACCTCGGCGACCACGGCGTCGCACTCGTCGTCGGTGGTGTAGAGGTGGGGGCCGAGGCGGAGGCCGGCCCCGGGGCGGTAGTCGCAGGTGTAGCCGCGGGCGATCAGGGCGGCCGTGACCCGCTCGGCGCCGTCGAAGTCGACGACCACGCTGCCGCCGCGGCGGGCCGGGTCGGCGGGACCGCGGACCTGGGCGCCCTGGGCCCTGAACCCCTCCAGGAGGCGGGTGACCTGGCGCTGGGACTTGGCCCGGATGGCCTCCACGCCGGCCTCGGCGACGATCCGGTAGCCCTCGGCGGCCATCACGTTGGCGGCCACGTTGGGGGTGCCGGTGACGAAGCGGCCGGCACCGGCGGCGAAGGCGATCGGGCTGGGCTCGAAGGCGAACGGGGCCTGGTGGCCGAACCAGCCGACCAGCCGCGGGGCCAGGGTGGCGGCCACGTCGGGGCGGGCGTACAGGTAGCCGGTGCCGGGGCCGCCGAGCAGCCACTTGACCGAGCCGCCGACCATCAGGTCGACCCCGAGGGCGTCGACGTCGATCGGGACCGTCCCGGCCGACTGGTAGGTGTCGAGCAGGACCAGCGCCCCCACCTCGTGGGCCCGGGCGACGACGGCGGCCGCGTCCAGCAGGGCCGAGGACCGGAAGGCGACGTGGGTCACCGCGACCAGGGCCGTCTGGGGGTCGATGGCCTCCAGCAGCCGGTCCAGATCCACGGTCAGGTCCCGGGAGGGGACGGCCTCGACCTTGGCCCCGAGGGTCTCGGTGGCCCGGTACAGGTAGTCGCAGGTCGGGAACTCGAGGTCGGTGGTGACGAGCCGGCTGCGCTCGCCCGACCAGTCGAAGCAGGACAGCACCTGGCCGGCCAGCACCGACACGTTGGGCCCGAGGGCCACCGACCCCGCCGGGGCGCCGAACAGGCCCTCCAGCAGGGCCGCGGCGGCCCGGATCTGCTCCAGCCAGCCCGTCCAGGCGACCACGCCCTCCTCGGCCCACTCGGCCGCGAACCTGGCCAGGGCGTCGGGGACCGTGTCCGGCATCGGCCCCAGGGTGTGGGCGGCGAAATACGGGCCGCGGGCCAGGGTCGGGAACCGGTCACGGTAGGCGAGCAGCTCGTCCACTCCCAGCCTCCTCCAGTGGGGCCGACCGTCCCATGCACCCTCTACCGTATGCTCCAGCGCACCGCCGCACACCCGCACCCTCGAAGGATGGACCATGGACCTGAAGCTGGAAGTCGTGCCCATCCCCGTGTCCGACGTCGACGCCGCCAAAGCCTTCTACGTCGAGCAGGTCGGCTTCAACCTGGACCACGACGCCCGTCCCAACGAGCAGATGCGGGTGGTGCAGATGACCCCGCCCGGCTCGGCCTGCTCGGTGGTGATCGGGGTGGGCCTGCCCCTTGGCGAGCCCGGCTCGGTCAAGGGCGTGCAGCTGGTGGTGGAGGACCTCGACGCCGTCCGCGAGCAGCTGGCCGGCCGCGGCGTCGGGATCAGCGAGGTCCAGCAGCTCGGGCCCGAGGGCACGCCCGGCTCGCGGTTCGCGTTCTTCGAGGACCCGGACGGCAACACCTGGGCCGTCCAGGAGCTGAAGCGCTGATCAGTCGCGGACCTGGCGGCGGGCGTACAGGGCCAGGCAGCCGGCCAGGGCGAGCACGAAGGCCAGGGTGACGACCAGGGCCGCCCTCGGCATCGGGGTGGTGCCCTGCCCGGCCAGGCGGGCCGCCGAGGCGTACACGGTCCAGCCGGCGGCCGGGGCCCACTGGGGGGCCAGCACGAGCTCGCCGAGGAGCCCGTAGGCCAGCAGGGCGACCACCCCGGCCAGGGCGCCCCGCAGGACCAGGGCGCAGGCCGCGCCGAGGAGGCCGTAGAGGAGGGTCGCGGCCAGGGCGGCGGCCAGGGCGGCCTGGTGGGCGGGGGCGTTCCAGGCCGCCCCGGCGACGATCCCGCCGCCCGCCTGGAGCAGGGCCGCGACCGTGACCGCGAGCAGGCTCTGGACGGTCCACCAGGCCAGGGCCAGGACGGCGGCCACGGCCAGCTGGGAGCCGGCGAAGCGGAGCCGGCGGGGGTCGCGGGCCAGCAGGACCCGCTCGGTGGCCCAGCCGAACTCGGACCCGACAACGGCCGCGACCAGCACCCCGAACACCAGCCCGCCGGGCACGGCCGTGACCCGCAGGCCGCCCAGGACCAGGTCGTCGCCGGCCCCGGCGAGCCCGTCGCCGGTCACCGCCCCCAGCAGCTCGGCCCCGACCAGGGCCATCGCCTGGAGCGAGAACGCGGCCAGCACCATCGGCCGCCGGGCCACCTCGCGGGCCCGCAGCCGCACCGCCCCGACGAAGGGGTTGGGGTGCCGCTCGGCCCGGTGCCGCGGCGCTCCTACGGCGGCCGCCCCGGCCACCCGCTGCCGCCTCACCGGGTG
>JASLBL010000334.1 GCA_030146615.1 Actinomycetes bacterium | reverse complement strand
GGTGTTGTCCGCTGCGATCCGGTCGTTCGTGGCCCCGATGTGGCCCCGATGTGGCCCCGTCGGTCCCGAGCTTGGAAGGCACTCTCCATGGTCGCTGCTCGGCCTGCTTGTAGGGTTGCCGTCCCGCTCAGCAGCGGTGAGGTCCTACCCGAGACTGCCCGGTGTTGATGGTCATTGTCCGGTGGTTGGGGCATGTACGGGGCACGGCGACCGCTTGCCTCGTGGGCAAGCGCCCCGGCAGGGGCGCGCGGCAGCCGGAGTCGGTCGTCAGTCGGTGAACCGGACCACGCGGGGGGCTGCCGCCTGCCGTACCTGTTTTTCGGTTTCTTCGGTCTCGTCGGACCACGGGTGCAAGCGGATGTAGATGACTCGATCGCGATCGAAGGAGTCCCAGCCCACTCGCGCCACCCTTGGCAGGGCCAACAGGCGCTCGGCCAGGGCGTCCATCTCTGGATCTTCGGGAGGCTGAGCGTCTGCCTCCAATGCGTGGAGTTCAGCCTCGTGCTTCCGGCGATGGAACGGGGCAAGAAGGACGCCGACCAGCCAAGCTGGTTCAGCAGCGAGGCTGCGCACGAAGTGGTCCTTGTCGTCCTGGGGATAACTTAGGCCCGCTGCTTGTAGCTCCTGGTCGAGCTGCTCGCGGATCTGCTCCTCCGGTTTCCGGTGCGCACGCCGGTAGACCTCTCCGAGCACGCCGGCGAGTCGGTCTGCGTCGGGATGTCGTGGCGGCCACGTCTCAGGCTGCTTGCCCAGCGGCTCGGTGAGATCACGGTCCTGTCCACGCCAAAGAGCCTGGAATCGTCGCAGAAAGTGATTTCCTCGCATCGGTCGATGCTACTGCTGCGCGACGGGCCGCTGCGTCTCGGCCCAACTGGGGGCCGACCGGTATCCCCGTTCCACCCGGGCTGTCCGGCGTCAACCTTGGAGCGCCCGCAGGCCGCATCGTGAAGGGCGAAGCTGCTGATCTGCGCCGCAGGCGGCCGAGGACGATCGAGGCTGACACGGAGGTTCCCGGCCAGGTGGTATCGGGGTCGTCGCGCAGGCCGGCGCGGTTTGGCGGTCGCGGGTGCAGGGTCCCGCCGAGCGCGCGCCGGCACTGGCCGGTGAGACCAGGCTCAAGGCGAAGCGGTGGCGGGCGTGGTGGGTGGCGTGTGCCCGCTGGTGCCCGGCGAAGACCAGCGGTTTTGGATGCCATGCGGACCCAGGGCGGACCAGCATGGCGGTCGAGGCCTTATGCGGGTGCGTCGACCTGGCTGGGTGGCCGGCTGTGCAACCGGAGTACCGCGCAGGCGGCGGCCCAGCGCCTGGGACCCAGGAGGTAGGTGAAACACCCGAGTGTCCAGGTCATCCGGATGGCCCAGCCGGAGCCGTGCTCGATGCTGAGCTGGGCGCCAAGCACCCAGATCAACAGGAAGGGGATGCCGAGGGCGGCGTATGCGACTGCCGCCCAGCAGCCGGCGCGAAGCAGGCGCCGCCACAGTGGCTCGGCGAGCAGGCGGCTCGCCCACTGGACTGCGACGCCGGCGACTGGCGGGTCCGGGTAGGGCTGACCTGCTCGGGCGTGCAGGATCACGGCTCGGCGTGCGTCGTGGCCGAGGTCGCGCCATGCCTGGGGTCCTTCGACGAGGTGGTCGAGCCAGCGCCACTTGTCCACGTCGATCTCCGTCAGCACAGGGTGGGCAATACTGTGCTCCTGCGCGACAGCGGCGGCAACGTGAGTGGTGATGGGTGAGGCCGGTTCCCCGGTGACCGTCGTGTCGCTGCCGGCGCGAGGACGGCCGCCGCAGGCGGCCGCCCGCAGGGCCGGCCTTGACGAGAGAAAAGAAAGTTGTAACGACAGGGAACCTTCAGCTGGTTGCCTTGGTGTCTCAACGCCGGGCTGCCAGGGCCGCCAACGCTGGCACTTCGGCGATCTTGTCTTGGTCCAGGTGCTCCCACAGGATGCCTGGTGGCCGGTGCGGCTCGGCGCACCAGATGGCCTCGTCCGGGGTGACGATGAGGTCCACCCGGAAGTCGTGGATGGTTTCGGGGAGGGGCTCGTCCACCACCTGGAGGGGGTGGACCGTGGTGGCCAGCACCGTGTCTGGCCGGATCACGCCGGCCTCGACCAGGAAGGCAACCTCGAGGTCTGAGAAGCCTCCGCCCTTGCCGATGCGCGCGCCCTGGCGGTTCACGGCCACGCTGCCGCAGACGACCAGGTCCACCGATGGCAGCTCGGTGGCTGCGACCTTCCGTCCTGCTTTGGCCGCGCCTTCCTTGGCGGCCGCCTCCCATGGGGAGATGCTCAGGAGCTCGGGGTCCAACAGGTAGAACGGCAGCTCGTCGGCTAGGCGTGGCACCGCCATGTAGAGCACCTTGCCGTCGGTGAGTGCTCTGGCGCGGACAGGTCGTTGGGCCTTGTCGGGGTTGGCCTTGAGCACGTGGGCGGCCTCCCACGCTGGGAGGGCGGCGAGCTGGTCGGCGGCGGCCTCAGCGCCGAGGAAGTTGGGGATCTTGCCGACCACCCGGCCAGGGGGCGTGGCCGCCCCTTCACGCTCGAGGAGCGCCCAAATGCGGTCGCGGACCTGCTGCTTGGCGCGCTCGATCGCTCTCGACCATTGCTCTGGCTGGGCGGTCAGGTGGCCACACCTCCTAGTTGAGCGTCATCAAGGCGAGGAGCCGTTCGTTCACGTCCTGGACAACCGGCTCGTGGCGCCAGGGATGGAGCTCGCGGACGGCTGTGGAAACCACGTTGAGGCCGCCTCCGCCGCGGGTTACCTCGACCAGGTCAATTGCCCTGTGGAGCACGGTTGCGGCCTGGTCGACGTCGCGTTGACGGATATGGGCGAGGGCCAGGTTCCCGAGGATGATTGCCTTGGACTTGTGGCGACCCTGGAGGCGGCGGGCGGTGCCCTCCAGGATCGGCCCTGCCTTGGCGCTGTCGCCGAGGGCGAGATAGCAGGCGCCT
>JASLBL010000307.1 GCA_030146615.1 Actinomycetes bacterium | reverse complement strand
ACAGTGATCAGCCGGCCATCTACGGCGGTGACCACGCCGCTACGAGTGACGCTGCCGACCTTCTCCGACTCCACCAGTACCCGGTCGCCAACCTCGACCATCGTCGCCTCCTTTGGATGGTGACGAAACCAGGCCACCCCCCAAAGTGTCCCCAACGACCGGCGGCTCCATTCAAAGACGTCCGGTGGCAACGATCGTGCCGGCGATCCAGTCGTCGCACGCGGCCGCTTGCGATACCACTACGTGCGCTGAGTCGATGACCGGAGGGAGCTGCTCGCCACGCTGCAGTGGCTGCCTCGGGACGCCGAGCAACTGGCGATGGAGTCCGGTGGCGAGGGTACTGCGAACGCGAGGTCGACGAGGTCGAGTGGCAGATTAGTCGGGCGGACCTGCATCCTGGCGCCTGGCGAGACGACCCGCTGCGCCGGTAACCGCCTGATGTTGGCCCGCCGCAGTGTGTGAGCTTCCGTACGTGGCTGCCAAGCGCAGGAAGGTCCCGGCAAGCAGACCAAGCGACAGGGGTTGCTGCCCGTTTGCTGCCCGTGGGCGTGTTCCGGATGCCGACGGGGTTGGCGCAGGAGCGTTTTGCCTGCTCATGAGTCACGAGACCCCTGGTGACCGCGGGTTCGCGCTCTGCCTTCCCCTTACAGAGCGAGAGCCGTTGTGTCTCCGGGGGTCTCGTGTCGGGGAGCACGATCGCACGCGGGTTGGGGGGCGTCAACGGGAACTGAAGCTGGCCTGTGGATGACGTTGGGGACAAGTCGGGCGGGGATGTTGACGGGTGCGGGGAGGGCTGTGGACAACCCGGTTGATGGCTGGGGACGACCGCCGGAACGAGAATTTTCTTTGCCAGCTCGACCTGCTCCGAAGGCCGCCAGGGTCCTGTGGACAGGAAAAAGTTGGCGACCTCGTGTCGCGACCCGGTGCGATACTCCGGGCGATGAGCGCATCGAAGGCAGCTGACCCGAGCCGGCCACCGGTCAAGGTGGTCCGCAGCGCCCGCCGGCGCAAGACGGTCACCGCCTACCGGGAGGGGGAGACGGTGGTGGTCCTGCTGCCGGCCCGGATGAGCCGGCGGGAGGAGGACCACTGGGTCGCGACCATGCTCGAGCGCCTGGAGCGGCGGGCCCGCCGGGTCGTCCCCGGGGACGCCGAGCTGGAGCGGCGGGCGCGACTGCTGGCCCGCCGCTACCTGGGAGGGATGGTCGAGCCGCGCTCGGTCCGCTGGGTGGGGAACATGCGGTCCCGCTACGGCTCCTGCACGCCCGACGACGGTACCATCCGCCTCTCGGACCGGCTCGCCCCCTGGCCGCCCTGGGTGCGCGACTACGTGCTCGTCCACGAGCTGGCCCACCTGGCCGTGCCCGACCACTCGCCCGCGTTCTGGCGCCTGGTCGACCGCTACCCGCTCTCGGAGCGGGCCCGCGGGTTCCTGATCGCCAAGGGGATGGAGGAGGACGAGGACTAGCGGGGCCGGCCGCCCGGGTCCGGGTCGCCTGGGCCCTCGCCGCCGTCCGGGCTCTCGCCCTGCCCATCGTCCTGCCCGCCCCGGTCCGGCTCCTCGGCCTCCAGCAGGGCGCGCAGGCCCTCGTCGAGGTCGACCTCCTCGCCCCCGATCAGGCCGACCCGCTCCAGCCAGCGGCCGGGGACGTCCAGCTCCTCGGCCGTCGGCAGGTGCTCCGGGTGGGCCCAGACCCGGTCGAGGCCGTCGATGTCGGTCGCGGCCAGGACCTCCCGGCAGAAGCGCTCGCCCCTGGTCGCGGCGGCCCGGTCGGGGTCGGCCCGGAGTAGCAGGGCGAACAGGCGGGCGGGGGACTGCGGCTCGGCGTCGCGGCGGGCGACCGCGGCCTCGATGGCGGCCAGCCCGGGGAGGCGGCCCTCCAGGGCCCGGCCGGCGATCACCAGCGGGTAGCCGGCCGTGAGGGCGAGCAGGACCTCGAGGTGCCCGGTGGCCGCCTGGAGCGCGGCCGAGGGCGGGCCCAGCAGCCCCTCGCCGCCACCGGCGAGCAGGTCCTGGAGGGCCTCGGGGTTGGCCAGGTCCATCGACTGGAGCCGGTCCATCATCTGGGAGGCGTCGGGCTCGGTCTGGAGGGCGACGTCGTCCACCACCCGGCGCAGCTGCTCGGGCAGCCAGGGCACGCCGGCGAGCAGGCGCTGGCCGGCGACCTGATGGCAGGCCAGCCAGAGCCGCAGCTGGTCGCCGGGCAGGTCGTGCTGGCGCTCGAAGTCGGCGACGTTCTCGGGGACCAGCAGCACCTTGGCCGGGTCGGGCGGCGGCATGGCCAGCTCGTACTGGCCGAGCACGGTGCGGGCGAGCTGGCCGACCAGGGTGCCGACCTGGAGGCCGGCGACCAGGCCGCCGACCCGGCCGACCATGTCGCCGACCCCGGGCGGTCCCATGCCGGCCCCGGTGCCGAGGGCCTCGGCGACCCGGCGGGCGCCCGGCTCGACCAGGGGGGCGAACCCACCGAGGACGGCCTCGGCCCAGTCGGGCCGGTTCACCGGCCTGGCCACCAGGGCCACCCCCGGCCCAGCCAGGCTGGTCACCGGGTCGACCCAGAGCTCGGCCAGGCGCAGGCGGTCGTCCCAGGACCGGGCCTCGCCCGGGTCGGGAACGGCCGCCGGCCTCGGCAGCTGGGGCATCATGCCCAGGTCCTCGGCCCCGGCCGCGGTCGCCACCGCCACCTGCCGGGCCAGCTCCCAGTTGACCGGCCCGCTGGCGGTCGCCATCAGCCTGGCGAACTCCCGGAACAACGGGATCCGCCCGAAGAAGTCGCCGGTGCCGCCCGGTCCCTCGCTCATGCCCTCAATGCTACTCGCGGCCTGCCGCCAGCACGGCCAGAATCCGCCGCCTCCGGGTAGCCTGGGCGCTTCGGACGGCAAGGGAAGGTGAGGAAACCCCGTGGCTCGCACGGTTGCGTTGGTCGGGGCGCTGCACCCGGCGGCGAGGGAGCTGGCGCTGGCGCTGGAGGACGACCCCGAGGTCGAGCGGGTGCTGGGGCTGTCCAGGCACGAGCCGCCGCTGCTCGGGCCCAAGTTCGACTTCGTCCAGGCCGGGCCGGGCGACCCGGCCTTCGCCGGCGCCCTGCCCGGGGTCGACACCCTGGTCCTGTTCCCGCTGATCGACGCCGCCGACCGCAACGAGGACGGCCGCCGGGCCCGGGTGCTCGAGGGGACCCGGCGCTCCCTTGAGGCCGCCTCCGGAGCGGCCACGGTGGTGCTGTGGTCGAGCGGGGTGGTCTACGGCGCCCACCCCGACAACCCGGTCCCGATCCCCGAGACCCAGCCGACCCGGCCCAACTCCGAGTTCCCGGCGGCCGGCGTGCTCGCCGAGAGCGAGCAGGTGGCCCTGGCGGCCGGGGATCGGGTAGTGGTGCTGCGCGGGGCCGGGGTGTGGGCCCCGGCCTGGGGGACCTTCCTGGCCCGCAGCCTGATGGCCCCGGCCATGGTCGGGGTCCGCGGCCAGGACCCGCCGCTGCAGTGCCTCGCCCCCGCCGACGCCGTCTCGGCCCTGGCCCTGGCCACCACCGGGCGCCTCCGGGGCGTCTACAACGTCGCCCCCGACGACTGGGTCGGGGCCAAGGACGCGGCCAGGGCGGCCGGCCGGCGCCGCCTCGAGGTGCCGCAGCGGGTCGCCCAGTCCACCGCCGAGCGGCTGTGGCAGGCCGGCATGTCGGCCGCGACCGCCGGCGAGCTGGCCTTCCAGACCCACCCCTGGGTGCTCGACAACGCCAAGCTGCGCCAGGCCGGTTGGGCGCCCACCCGCTCCAGCGCCGAGGCGTTCGCCGAGGCCGGGGGGCAGAAGCCGGCCGGGGTCCTGGTCGGCGGGGTCCAGATCCGCCGCAGCGACGTCTACCGGGGCGCCGCCGCCGGGCTCGCCCTGGCCGCCGCCGTGGCCGTGGCCCGCCGCCAGGCTAGGGCCGCGCGCTCGGCCCGGCCGCCGAGCCGCCGCC
>JASLBL010000323.1 GCA_030146615.1 Actinomycetes bacterium | reverse complement strand
GGAGACTTGCATCTCCCCTGACGCTAGCCCTAGTTACGACCTCGGGACTGGAGCCAGGCGCCAATGACCGTGGCCGCCGCATGCCACCATCCCTTCGGGCACCAGAGTCTCTGCAGGGCGCCGCGGACGGCATGAGGCAAGGAGGTCTCTACCTGTGGTAACGGCATACATCCTCATCCAGACCGAGGTCGGCAAGGCGGCCCAGGTGGCCAAGGACATCATCGACATCACGGGCGTGCAGCAGGCCCAGGCCGTCACCGGCCCCTACGACGTGATCGTCCGCGCCGAAGCTCAGAACATCGACGAGCTCGGCCAGCTGGTGGTGGCGCGCGTGCAGGCAGTGACTGGCATCACCCGGACCCTCACCTGTCCGGTCGTGCACCTCGGGTAGGCCCGGGGCACCTCGAGGGCACAGACCGGCGGCATCCGCGGGGCCAACAGAGACAGTCCCGGCAAGCAAGGATCCTGGTAGAGCTGTTTCCGACCCTGCGCTGCAGGTCCTGAGACCGGCCGTTCGGCGCTCCTAGGCAACGGTTCGGCCCTGTCCTCGCTGAAGGCATTACGACCTTCTTCACATCATCAAGGCCGGCCCTCCTGGGGCCTCCCGGCCGCCCTCCGGCCCCGGCAGCCACCGGGGAACCGGTCTACCCTTACGCCAGGTGATCCCGTGCGCCGTCGGGCATCCGCCGGTCACGCCACCGCGTTTGGGGACCTGCCAGACTCCCAGGAACAGCAGAGCATGCTCCCCGCCCCTGGAGGTGGTCATGAGTGACCTCGACGACTTCCTCGCCACCACCCTCGCCCGCCAGGTCGAGGCAGAAGAAGCACTCCACAACGGCGACCCAGGACCGCGGCTGGCGATGTGGTCAACCCAGGACCCGGTGACGGTGTTGGGGGCGGTGCAGAGCGCCAGCGGGTGGGACCAGGTCAGCCGGCTCTTCCGCTGGCTCGGGTCGGGGTTCTCCGGCTGCACCTCCTACCGCTTTGAGCTCGTCGCCGCGGGCGTCAGCGGGGACCTGGCCTACACCGTCGGCTACGAGCACACCACGGTCTCGTGGGACGGCACCCCACTCGAGCCGTACACCCTGCGCGTCACCCACGTCTACCGTCGCGAGGACGGTGAGTGGAAGATCGTCCACCGCCATGCCGACGCTCCCCCGATTAATCAGACGTCTCCCGCCGACGCATCGACGCAGTAAGCGCTAAGGGGTCCCGCGCAGCAACGTTTCCTGCCAGGACGAGTCCGCGCAGGTCCGGCATGCTGACCTCGGCAAGGTTGTCAGCGGGACCCCTTACGGGCCGGTGGGCAGCCCGGCCGCTTGGAGGGCGGTGGCCTGATCGGTGTAGTCCTGGATGCGGACGATCCTGCCGTCCCGCATGGTCAGCACCTGCCACAGCCGCTGCCTGTCGGTCTTGTTGCCCTTTGCGTCACGCCGGTAGGGGCGCACGTCGTCGACCGCCCAGCACAGCAAGGGACAGCGGTGGACGGCCCTGGACGGCCAACCCTGCCCTGACCTGGGCGGATCGAGGATACGATGACGGGGTGCGGCCGACGCGCGTGGCCGTCCGGTCTGTCTCTAGGCTCGTCTCGCTCCGGCCGCCAGTGGATCGAAGCCAGCCGGCCAGGCCGTCTCCGGCGAGAACGTCGCCCCCTGCAGGTCAGCGCCGTTCAGGTTCGCACCCCGCAGGTCGGCAGCGTCCAGATCGGCGCCTTCCAGGTGGGCGCCGTGCAGGTCCGCCTCGCGCAGGTCGGCGGCATGCAGGCAGCTGTCCCGCAGCCAGGCCTCGTGCAGGTTGGCCCGGCGCAGGTCAGCGCCTGGCAAGGGCGCCGATGACAGGGCGGCCAGGTGCAGATTGGCACCGGCCAGATGCTCCCGCTCACGGGGGAGCCAGCCACGCGGCGGTTGGGCTTGCTGGCTGGTCGCCATCGCTGTACGCCTCCTTGTTCACCTTGGCAGCCGGCACTGCGTCACTGTCGGCTGCCACAGGGTGTACCCGGTCGTCCGCCGATCGCACCCTCTGCGGCCTCACGGCGAGCCTGCGCGGTGGTCCCATCGCCGTAGGGTCATCTGGTCCAGGCTGATCGGGACCGTCGGGCCTGCTGCTGGGACCGCTGACTGTCTTGCAGCGCGACGCTTCCCAGGCTGCCGGATCACGCAAAAGTTGCCATCGCGTGGGCTGCCACGCCGTCGCCAGGCCGTCCGAGGTCGGCCAACGGCGGCAGACGATGCGACCACTGAGAGGCAAATGCCCTGGTCACCGACCTGTCAGGAGGCGTCGAGCCAGGTGGCAACCGCCAGGATCACAACTGCGACTTCTAGCGGGGCAGCTCGTCTAGGGCATCGCTCACCGCATCGGCGGCCTCGTCACGGTCGGGGGCCACCCCCTTGCGCACCGAGCGGCCCTCCAGGGTGATGAGCCACGGGTAGACGCCGCGGCGGGTGGCGTCGATCCGGATGGCGTAGCGACCGGAGCGGGCCACCCAGAACTTGTGGCCCGCATTTTCTTTGCTCTCGTAGGTCACCCTGGCCATGGCGCAGATCCTAGGTTCAACGCCAAACCGCCGTCTAACGCCGCCTCCAGCTGTGGCGGCCTGCCAACGGGCCGCTCCGCCGCCGTCGGTCACCTGCAGATGGCATCGCGGATGGCAGCCGATGTGGCCAGAGTTGCCACCGAGGTTATTACTTCTACGTACCTGTCCGGCGCGGCGTTTGCCCGCTCCAGGTCCAGGGCACGAGCCATGGACCGGCCCTCCCAAGGCTGTTGGGCGGGGGCTGGGGATGACGGGCTTGCTGGGGACAGGCCCCCGAGCGATGCCGCTCCGCGCGGCCCCGGGTAGAAGCTCGGGGCCGCAGCGTGTGCAGCCGAAATCAAGCGCAACGCGCAACCGATGCTACAGACGCCCATTGCCTGCCCTACGGGCGCCTGCCAGCTTGGCAACTCACGGACCCGCATGAGCCTCGCAGCCAGAGGCCCTGGCAACACTGGGAGGCCGCCCTTCGGGCATCTCTAAGAGCGCGTCTGTGAACTTGTCAGCCCCGACGTGGTCCGTGCAGGCTCGGCCGAGGTCGCCCCCTGCCGCGATGCGTTCCGGCCGGGTCGCGCGTCTGTTCTGGTGACCGTCGTAGGACGTCGTACGACGCTGCCTGGCACGAGACACCACGGAGGACACCATGACGACCACGCCGGACGACTCGACCACCGCCCTGCGCGGCCGCCCGCCCGTGGTCGACCTGGCCACCTGGCAGGCGGCCCGTGACGAGCTGCTGGTCCGCGAGAAGGCCCACACCCGCGAGGGCGACGCCATGGCCGCGGCCCGCCGCCGGCTGCCGATGGTGGAGCTGGACGGGACGGTCGAGGTCGTCGGACCCGACGGCCCGGTCCCGTTCCTGGACCTGTTCCAGGGCCGCGACGAGCTCGTGGTCTACCAGCACATGTGGTACGACGGCGCGCCGCACCAGGGGCAGTGCGAGGGCTGCACGACCACGGCCTGGCACATGAAGGACGCCGTCTACCTCAACGCCCGCGGCGTCTCGTTCGCCGTCCTGACCTCGGGCCCGTGGGACGAGGTGGCTCCCTACGTCGAGTTCATGGGTTACACCCAGCCCTGGTACTCGGTGCGGGGCGTGGAGGCGCCGATCGCCACAGAAGAGGGGCACATCGTCTGTTACCTGCGCGATGGCGACCGCGTGTTCCTCAC
>JASLBL010000262.1 GCA_030146615.1 Actinomycetes bacterium | reverse complement strand
GGGCGCGAGCCAGTCGCACACCTGGAGTGCGAGGATGCGCTCGCCGGCCCGGGCCAGCTGTCGCCAGAGATCTGGATCCCACCACAGGTGGAATGTGTCGACCGTCACACCGACCCCCTCGCCGATCCGCTCGGCCAGGTCCAAGGCCTGCGCCAGGGTGACGATCACCGAGCGGTCGGCGGCGAACACCGGGTGCATCGGCTCGATCGCGAGCCGGACGCCACGCTCCCGTGCGTACGGGGCCAGGGCCGCGATGCCGTCGGCCACCATGCCGCGGGCGCGGTCAAGGTCCCGGTCGACCATGCCGCCGCAGACCAGCACGAGCACGCCGGTGCCGAGCGCGGCGGCCTCGTCCACGGCGCGGCGGTTGTCGTCCATCCGGGCGCGTCGCTCGGTCCCGGTCGGCGCGGCGAAGAACCCGCCGCGGCACAGGCTGGACACGGTCAGCCCGGCATCGGCCACCATCCGGGCTGCCTCGGCCACGCCCGGCTCGGCGACCTTCTCGCGCCACAGCCCGATCTGGCCGACGCCCTCGGCCAGGCAGGCCTCGACCACCTCGCGCAGGTTGAGCCCCCAGGTCGTCATCTGGTTGAGGCTCAGCCGAGCCAGGTCCGGCGGCGCGCCCTCGGGCGGCACGCCGGTCACCACTGGGCCGGTGGCCGTGACCGGCGCGTCGACCTGCCGCGGGCCGCCGCTCATGGAGCGCCTGGCCGCGGGCGTCGGCCCGGTGGCGGTTGCCGGTCCTCGATCCCGCCCACGGCCAGCAGCAGCCGCATCCGCGCGCAGGCGAGCTCCGGGTCGCGCAGCAGGCCGGCGGCGTCGGCCAGCCGGAACAGCTCGGCCAGGTGGAGCACGCCGCGGGCGCCCTCGGCGCCAGCGACCATCCGGAAGTGGTCCTGGTGCCCATTCAGCCAGGCGAGGAACACCACGCCGGTCTTGTAGGCCCAGGTGGGCGCGGCGAAGCAGTGGCGCGCGAGCGGCAGGGTCGGGCCGAGCAGCGCCTCATAGCGCTCCAGGTCACCCGCGTCCAGCGCCCGCAGCGCGGCGGCCGCGGCGGGAGCGATCGGGTCGAAGACGCCCAGCAGGGCCTCCGAATGCTGATCGCCGTCCCCGCGGATCAGCTCGGGGTAGTTGAAGTCGTCGCCGGTGTACATGCGCACCCCGGCGGGCAGCCGACGGCGCATCTCGACCTCCAGGTCGCGGTCGAGCAGGGACAGCTTGACCCCGTCCACCCGGTCCGCGTGCGCTTTGATCACGTCCAGGCAGGCGGCCATGGCGGGTTCGGGGTCGCGCGCACCCCAGTAGCCGGCGAGCTGCGGGTCGAACGCCTCGCCGAGCCAGTGGAGGATGACCGGCCGGCCGACCTGGGACAGCACGCGGCCGTACACTCGAGCGTAGTCGTCAGGGCCACGTGCGCACGCGGCCAGAGCTCGACTGGCCATCAGGACGACCTGCCCGCCGGCGGCCTCGACCAGCTCACATTGCTCGGCGTAGGCGGCCTCCACCACGTCGAGCGCGGCCGGCCGCCCGGGTGGGAGCTGGTCGGTGCCGGCGCCACAGGCGACCCAGCCGCCGCAGGCCGCCGCCTCCGCCGCCGAGCGGCGGATCAGCTCTCCCGCCAGGGGCCAGCCGAGCCCGGTGCCGCGCTGGGCGGTGTCCATCGCCTCGGCGACGCCAAGCCCGAGCGACCACAGCCAGCGCCGGTAGGCGAGGGTGGCGTCCCAGTCCAGCCGGGCGTCTGCGACCGGGTCGGCGTCGGCCAGCGGGTCGGCCACCACATGCGTGGCGGCCAGCGCGCGGCGGGTCACCGGGGGCGGCCCCGGTTCGGCCGGGATCGCCCGGCCGCCGGGGATGAAGCGGTTCAGCGTCCCGTCGCGCCCGGGCAGCAGCACGCTCGGAGCTGTCACAGGACCAGCTCCGGCACGTCCAGCCAGCGGCGCTCGGCCCAGGAGCGCAGGCCAAGCTCGGCCAGCTGGACACCCTTGGCGCCCTCGACCAGGTCCCAGGGGAACGGCGCGCCGGCGACCACGTGCGCGATGAACAGCTCCCACTGCCGTTTGAAGGCGTTGTCGAACTGGTCGTTGTCGGGCACCTCGGCCCAGCCGGCCCGGAAGTCGTGCGGGTTGGGCACGTCGGGGTTCCACTCCGGCTTGGGGGTGGTGGCGCGGTGCTGGACGCGGCAGTCCCTGAGGCCGGCGACGGCGCTGCCCTCGGTGCCGTCGACCTGGAGGCTGAACAGCTCGTCGCGGTACACCCGCACACACCAGGAGGAGTTGATCTGGGCCACGACGCCCCCCTCGAGCAGGAAGGTGCCGTAGGCGGCGTCGTCGGCGGTGGCGTGGTAACGCCGGCCGGCCTCGCCCACCCGCTCGGGGACGTGGGTCGCGCCCAGGCAGGACACCGCCCGGACCGGGCCGAGCACGTTGTCGAGCACATAGCGCCAGTGGCAGAACATGTCGGCCACGATCCCGCCGCCATCCTCGCGCCGGTAGTTCCAGCTCGGGCGCTGCGCGGGCTGCCAGTCGCCCTCGAACACCCAGTAGCCGAACTCGCCGCGCACCGACAGGATGCGGCCGAAGAAGGACGCGTCGACCAGGCGCTTCAGCTTGAGCAGGCCGGGCAGGAAGAGCTTGTCCTGCACGACGCCGTCGCGCACGCCGGCGTCGCGGGCAGCCCGGGCAAGGTCGAGCGCGGTCGCGGTGTCCTCGGCAACCGGCTTCTCGCAGTAGATGTGCTTGCCCGCGGCGATGGCGGCCTTCAGGGCGTCGGCCCGCCGATTGGTGGTCTGGGCGTCGAAGTAGACGGTGTCCTCCGGGTCGGTGAGGCACGCGTCCAGGTCGGTGCTCCAGCGCTCCAGGCCATGCCGTTCGGCGAGCGCCCGCAGCCGGGTCTCGTTCCGGCCGACCAGGATCGGGTCCGGCCAGACGACGGTGCCATCGTCCAGGGTGAGGCCGCCCTGGTCGCGGATGGCGACGATCGAGCGGGCGAGGTGCTGGTTGGAGCCCATACGCCCGGTCACGCCGTTCATGATGATGCCCAGACGATGTGCCATCCCCGCTCCTCGACCGCGACCGGCCCAGGCGAGCCGGAAAACGATTTCCAACCGGTTCTCCGGGGACGCTAAGGAGCGTTCGGGCCGCTGTCAAGATGCCGTCCGGTCCTCGGACCAGCCGGTCGCCGGGGGATCCGCTCCACTCGACCCCCTGGCTCGGGCCCCCGGCGACGGGTCGTCCCGCGCGGCACCAGGCGGTGCGACAGGATCACCTCGCCCGTGGTGGTGTCCCCGGCGGTGATCCGGCGTGCGGCCAGCGCGCCCAGCTCGTACAGGGGGATGCTCATCGTGGTGAGGTCGACGAAGCGAGCGGTCCGGGTGTCGCCGATGCCGGCGACCGAGACCTGCCCGGGGACTTCGACGCCGGCCTGGCGGAACGCCAGCAGCACCCCCACCGCGGACTCGTCGTTGGCGCCGACCACCGCGTCGGGCAGGCCGGCGGCCATCATCCGCATCGCCGCCGCGTGGCCGCTCTCGTGGTCGAAGTCGCCGTCGAATTCCAGCTCCGGTTCCAGCCCGGCGGCCTGCATCGCCGCGCGGAAGCCGTCGCGCCGCAGGTCACCGGTTGACAGGCCGGCGGGGCCGCGCACGAACGCGATCTGGCGGTGGCCGAGCCCTGCCAGATAGGTGGTCAGGTCGGCTGCCGCGGCGCGGTTGTCCACCGCGATCATCGGGCCGGTGAATCCGCGCGGAGCCAGCGTCAGCACGGCGATGCCCTCCTCGACGGCCTCGGTGACCATCCTGGCGAGGGCGTCGGCGCCCTCGCCGATCGTGTAGCCGCCGCCGGCGAACACGATCCCCTCGGCGGCATAGTCGCGCATCACGCGCACGTAGGCCAGCTCCGCGTCGGGAGAGCGGTCGGCGTTGCAGACGATCGTCAGGTAGCCGGCGCGGTTGGCGTGGTCCTCGACCCCGCGGGTGATCTCGGCGAAGTAGGGGTCGACGATGTCGCCAACGATCACGGCGATGATCCGGCTGCGACGGGTGACCAGCGCTCGGGCGACCGCGCTGGGCCGGTAGCCGACCTCCTCGGCGGCACGCAGGATCCGCTTGCGCAGCTCCGTGGAGACCGGATGCCGGGAGCCGTTCAGGGCACGCGACGCCGTGGCGACGGAGACGCCGGCACGGCGTGCGACGTCGGCGAGTGAGCTGGGCACGGCGCCTCGGGACTTCGGGAATCTGACGGTGTCATCCTAGCGGCCCTCGATGGTGCGGTAAACGCTCTCCGGAACGCTGCGGAACAGGGGCCTGATTGCCTGTCGTCCGCTGGTCGATCCGATCGATCCCCCCGGACCGGCCAGGGTAGCATTGACAATCACGGTCGCCGCGACCATCGTTTGGCAAACGTTTCACAGCATGTCAAGGTCGTCCATAGACGGTCGGAAGGTCGGATTCTGGCAAGGAGCGTCCTTGATGAACGGAGCGAAACGGGTCCGATTGGGTATGGCGACGATCGCCATGGTCGCCGTGATCACGCTCGCAGGTTGCGGCGCCGATGACGGCGGGTCCGGTGACGCAGCCGCCGATCCGATCGTGATTGGGGTCTCTCTGCCGCTCACGGGAGACTTCTCTGAGCCCGGCAAGGGTGTGCAGCGGGGGTACGAGGCATGGGCCAAGGTCGTGAACGACGGCGGCGGCCTGCTCGGACGACAGGTGGAGCTGAAGATCCTCGACGACCAGTCGAACGCCGAGCGGGTCGTCAGCGACTACGAGCAGCTGATCGGCAGGGACCAGGTCGATCTCGTGTTCGGGCCGTTCTCGACCCGGCTGGTGGTCCCCTCGGCGCGGGTGGCCGAGGAGTACGGCATGCTGTTCGTCGAGCCGGCCGGAGCCGCCAAGGAGGTCTTCGAACAGGGCTTCAAGAACCTCTTCTACGCCGCGCCTGCCGTCGCCGACGACCACTACAACCACCTCGCCGAGCACATCTTGGCCCTGCCGGCGGACCAGCGTCCGAAGACAGTCGCCTACGCGGCCATGGACGACCCCTTCGCCCAGGGCACGGCGTACGGGCTCAAGGAGAAGATGGAGCAGGCGGGCGTCAAGACCGTGGTCAACGAGGTCTACCCGCCCAACACGACGGACTTCAGCAGCATCGCGGCCAAGGTCGCCAACTCCAAGGCCGACATGGTGGTGGGGGGCTCACAGTACCAGGACGGTGTGAACCTGATCGTCGCCCTGCAGCAGCTGAACTACCAGCCGAAGCTGGCGGCGTTCTCGACCGCGCCGACCAGCCCCGAGTTCGCCAAGGCGATCGGCAACAAGACGGAGGGAGTCCTCGCGCCCACCGGGTACACCCAGGATGCCAAGTATCCGAGCAACCTCGAGTTCGTCCAGAAGTACACGGCGCAGTTCGGCAGCCCGCCGGAGGAGGACGAGGCGAACGGCTACACGACGGGCCAGGTGGTGGCGGCGGCGGTCAAGGCCGTCGGCTGCGCGGAGCAGGGCGACTGCCAGAAGCGGCTGGTGGAGTGGCTGCGCGCCAACGAGGTG
>JASLBL010000212.1 GCA_030146615.1 Actinomycetes bacterium | reverse complement strand
CTCGAACACCTGCACCGGCACGGCCACGGCGGTCAGCTGGAAGCCGATGAACCCCAGGGAGTTGCCCACCCACAGCCGCCGGAAGGCGCGATGGCGCAGCGGCTCGACGTCGATCGCGGCCCGCCGCAGCCGCCCCAGAGGTGTCATGACCCGCCTAGGATAGGGGTGTGGACAAAGCCACCCGAACTCTCGACTATCAGGACAGGTCCCGTCGCCCGAGACGAGGTGAGGCGTCGATGCAGGCACTGCGGCTCCACCGCTACAACGAGCGGCCCTCAATTGACGAGATCGAGGAGCCGAAGGTCGAGGATCCCCTCGACGTGATCGTCAAGATCGGCGGGGCCGGGCTGTGCCGGACCGACATCCACCTCTACCTGGGCCAGTGGCACGAGCTGGGGTCCGACGCGCCGCTGCCCTACACCCTCGGCCACGAGAACGCCGGCTGGGTGCACGAGGTCGGCTCCGCGGTGACCCATGTCGCCCCCGGGGACACCGTGATCCTCCACCCGCAGGCGACCTGCGGCTTCTGCCGCTACTGCCGGGCCGGGGACGACATGCACTGCGTCAAGAGCTTCTTCCCGGGACTCAACACCGACGGCGGCATGGCCACCTACCTCAGGACCGGAGCCAGGGCCGTGGTCAAGATCGACCCCAAGCTCCAGCCGGCCGACGTGGCCGCGCTGGCCGACGCCGGCCTGACCGCCTACCACGCCGTCCGCAAGGCCGTGCCGCTGCTGTATCCCGGCACCGCCTGCGTGGTCATCGGGGCCGGCGGCCTCGGCCACATCGGCATCCAGGTCCTGGCCGCGCTCAGCGCCACCTCCATCGTCGTGGTCGACCGCAACCCCGAGGCCCTGGAGTTCGCCAAGACGATCGGCGCCGACCACGGCGTGGTCGCCGACGGCACCCAGGTCGACCAGGTCAAGGAGCTGACCGGCGGCAACGGCGCCGAGGTGGTGCTGGACTTCGTCGGCGAGGAGGGCGCGGAGAAGGACGCCTGGGCGATGACCAGGGAGGCCGGGTCGCACTTCGTGATCGGCTACGGCGGCAAGGTCGAGGTCCCGACGATCGAGATCATCTCCAGCGAGCGCAACGTCATCGGCAACATCGTCGGGACCTACAACGACCTGGCCGAGCTGATGGCCCTGGCCGCCCAGGGCAAGGTCACCCTGCACACCAAGCCGTACCCGCTGGAGGCGGCCAACGACGCCTTCGACGACCTCGACAACGGACGGCTGCCCGGGACTCGCGCGATCCTCATCCCCAGCTAGCGGGAGGCGCTCATGTACGAGAAGGACGGCCAGCGGTACTTCGTGGTCGACGGCCACACGCACTTCTGGGACGCGAGCGAGGAGAACACCAAGAACAAGTACGGCGAGGGCTTCATCAGGTGCTTCTACGACTACCACAAGAACCTGAGCCCCGAGGAGTACGTCTGGCCGCTCGAGAAGTACCGCAAGTACGACGAGCCGACGATGATGCGGGACCTGTTCGAGGACGGCTACGTGGACGTGGCCATCTTCCAGCCGACGTACCTGACCGACTTCTACCACAAGGGGTTCAACACCACCGAGCAGGACGCCGTCCTCAAGGACAAGTACCCGGACAAGTTCGTGCTCAACACCTCCTTCGAGCCGCGCCTGGGCGAGGCCGGCCTGGAGCAGTTCGAGGAGAAGGTGGCCAGGTACGGCGCCAAGGGCGTGAAGCTGTACACCGCCGAGTGGCACGACGACTCCAAGGGCTGGAAGCTCACCGACCCGTGGGCCCTCAAGTACCTGGCCAAGGCCCAGGAGCTCGGCGTCACCAACATCCACGTCCACAAGGGCCCGACCATCTGGCCGCTCAACCGTGACTCCTTCGACCTGGCCGACGTCGACGACGCCGCCAGCACCTTCCCCGAGCTCACCTTCATCGTCGAGCACGTCGGCCTGCCCCGGCTGGAGGACATGTGCTGGATCGGCACCCAGGAGCCGAACGTCTACGGCGGCCTGGCGGTGGCGATGCCGTTCATCCACAGCCGGCCGGCCTACTTCGGCCAGATCGTCGGCGAGCTCCTCTACTGGCTGGGCGAGGACCGCCTGCTGTTCGCCAGCGACTACGCCCTGTGGCACCCCAAGTGGCTGGTCGAGAAGTTCGTCGACTACCAGTACCCGATGGAGAACGAGTACCCCGAGCTCACCGACGACGTGAAGAGGAAGATCCTCGGGCTGAACGCGGCCCGGCTGTACGACCTCGAGGTCCCCGCGGGCGTCAGCGCCGGCGACGGGGGCACCGGCCCGGACGTCACCGAGAAGCCGGCCATCCCGGCGGAGGCGAGCGTCGGCGGGCACAGCGAGTGACCGGAGCCCGGACCGGGGGGCTGGTGCGCCGGCCCCCCGGCCCCCCCACGGTCGACCGCTCGGCGGTGGTGGCGGCGCTGGGCACGGTCCGGGACCCCGAGCTGGACGAGGCCCTGCCCGACCTCGGCTTCGTGTCCGCTCTCGAGGTCGAGGGCGACACCGTCCGGGTCCACCTGCGGCTGCCGACCTACTTCTGCGCGCCCAACTTCGCCTACCTGATGGTGGCCGACGCCGACACCGCGGTGCGCTCGGTGCCCGGGGTCCGCCGGGCCGAGGTCGTGCTCGACGACCACTTCACCTCCGAGGAGATCAACAGCGGCATCGCCCAGCGGCGCGGCTTCCAGGCGTCCTTCGACGGCCTGGCCGACGACGAGCTCGACGAGCTGCG
>JASLBL010000136.1 GCA_030146615.1 Actinomycetes bacterium | reverse complement strand
CGTCGGACTCGGCCACGACCAGGTTGGGGTCGTCCAGGTGGTCGGCCAGCCAGGCCGTGGTCACCAGGCGCTCCGGGTGGGCGTATTCGCCGAGCTTGGGGGCCGGGTCGAGCTCCGCCGCAGTGGTCACGGGTCCTCCTTTGATGGCGTTCGTGCCGTCGGCTCGTTGTCGGCCCCCACGATACCGCCGTCACGTGAGAACCTTCCCCCCGACAGATGGAGGAGGCCACATGCGCCTGAGCACCTTCGCCGGAACCGACGTCGGGCGGACCAGGTCCGGCAATGAGGACAGCTACTTCTGCGGCCGCACCGTGTTCGCGGTCGCCGACGGCCTCGGCGGCCACCAGGGCGGCGAGGTCGCCTCGGCGGCCGCGGTGGAGCCGCTGGCCGACCTCGACGGCCGCGACTTCGCCACCCCCGCCGAGGCGGCCGAGGCCCTGGCCGGCGCGATCGCCGAGGCGAACTCGGCCATCCTCGAACGGGCCGCCGCCGACCCCAGCCTGTGGGGCATGGGCACCACCGTGACCGCCGCCGCTGTCGCCGGCGACCTGCTCCAGCTGGCCCACGTCGGCGACAGCCGCGCCTACCTCCTGCGCGACGGCACCCTCGACCAGCGCACCACCGACCACACCGTCGTCGGCGAGCTCGTCCGCCGCGGCCGCCTCACCCCGGCCCAGGCCGCCATCCACCCCGAGCGCAGCATCCTCACCCGCGCCGTCGGCCTCGACCCCCGCATCCCCGTCGACGCCCCCGACCCCATCGACCTCCAGCCCGGCGACCAGGTCCTGCTCTGCTCCGACGGCCTCACCGAAGCAGTCCGCGACCCCCAGATCACCGAGATCCTCTCCACCAGCCCCGACGGCAACGCCGCCTGCACCGCCCTGATCGACGCCGCCAACAACGCCGGCGGCCCCGACAACATCACCGTCGTCCTCCTCCGGGCCGAGTGACCGCACCAGAACCCGGGGGAGGGGCTGGGCGTGCATCGCCCTCCGGCTGGTCGCCGAGGCCGAGCGCCGCCTCGCCGCCAAGGGTGCCCGCCGCCTCAGCGCCATTGTGATGTCCGGGCACAACCCGGCATCGCCCTCCGGCTGGTCGCCGGCTACCACTACGACACCCGGGTCGGCCGCGACGTCCGCACGCTCCCCTGAGCCCGGGTCGCTCAGACCCGCCGGAGCACCGTCACCACCTTGCCGAGGATGCGGCCGTCCGGGCCGAACGGGATGGGCTTGTACTGCTTGTTGGCGGGGAGCAGGCGGGCCCGGCCACCGTTGCGGGAGAAGGTCTTGATGGTGGCACCGTCCTCGGCCCCGGGAACCAGCGCGGCCACGATGTCGCCGTTCTGGGCGTCGCGTTGCTCGCGGACGACCACGTAGTCGTTCTCGGCGATCTGGGCGTCGATCATCGAGTCGCCACGGACCCGGAGCATGAACAGGGTGCCCTCCCCGACCAGCTGGCGGGGCAGCACGAAGTTCCCGTCGACCAGCTGGTCGGCCAGGATCGGCAACCCGGCGCGGATCTCGCCGACCAGCGGCACCGGCACGGTCGGGGACTCGCCCCGGAGCTGGATCGAGCGGTTCTTGCCGGCGTCGCGGCGGATGAGGTTCAGCGCCTCGAGCTTGTCGAGCCAGTAGCCCACCGTCCCGATGGAGCTGACGCCGATCGCCTCGCGGATCTCACGCACCGTCGGGACCAGTCCCGTGGCCGCGTGCGACTCACGGATGAAGTCGTAGATCCTCTGGCCGGTCGCGCCCAGCTCGCCGTTCGTCACCAGACCACCCACCCGCCTGCTCGTCGGCTTCGGTCGGGATGCCCGTTGCGTCCCTTCAATGCTGCACGCCCGAAGGGTGCGAGACAAGGGTATGCCGTCACCCCGACGAAGCGGTGGAGCTGTCCACAGCCGGGAGCACGAACCGCATCCTGGTGCCCTGTCCGGGGGCGCTCTCGGCGGTGATCCGGCCGCCGTGGGCCTCGACCAGGCTCCGGGCGATGGCCAGCCCGAGCCCGGCCCCGCCCGAGTCGGCCGACTTCACGAACCGGTCGAACACGTGCGGCAGGTCGCGAGCGTCGATCCCGGGCCCGGTGTCGGAGACGGTGAAGGCGACGCCGCCCGACGCCGGCTCGACCACGACCCGGACCGACCCGCCCGGTGGCGTGTGCCGGATGGCGTTGGTGAGGAGGTTGGCCAGGACCTCGCCGATCCGCACCGGGTCGACGTCGACCTCGGGGACGGGGGCGGCGCGGCAGTCGAGCCCGACCCCGGCCCGGTCCGCCCTCGACCGGAACGCGGCCGCCGCGTCCTGGGCCAGGGCGGCCGGGTCGACCCGCTCGCGGTGCAGCCGGAGCACGCCGGCCTCGGCCGTGGACAGGGTCTGAAGGTCGTCGAGCAGCCGCGCCATCACCGCCGTCTCCTCCAGGACCGGCCCCAGGTGGGCCTCGTCGGGCGGATAGACCCCGTCGAGCATCCCCTCGAGGTTGCCCCGGATCACCGACAGCGGCGTCCGGAGCTCGTGGGCGACGTCGGCCAGCAGGGCCCGGCGCTGGGCCTCGTTGGCCTGGAGGCGCTCGGTCATCTGATTGAACGAGCTGGCCAGGCGGCTCACCTCGCCCGGTCCCCGGACCTGGACCCGGGCCGAGTAGTCCCCGCCGGCGACCCGGTCGGCGGCCTCCATCACGTCCCCGATCGGCGCCGCCATCCGCCGCACCGCCCGGCCGGCCACGAAGGCCACCCCCAGCAGCCCGAGCAGGATCAGCGGGAACGGCGGCCCCGACCAGCCCCGGCCGCCGTCCTCGGGCCCGAACCCGCCGCCCCCGAACCATCGCCACACGAACCCGCTGGCCAGGAAGAAGAAGGCCAGGACGAGCGCCACCACCAGCCCCACCCGCCGCGGGAACCGCGGTGGCCCGCCTCGCCATGCCGGCGGCGGGAACGGTTCCCCCTCCGGCCACCACGGCGGCCGCCGCCCGCCCCCGAACCCGCCGGGGGCGTACCGCCTGTAGCCACCCCGCGGGTACCGGCCGTGACCGCCCCATCCCGGGCCCCACCCGGGCTGTCCCGGTTCCTGGGGCTCGGGCCCGCCGACGGCCGGGCGGTCGTCAGGCATCGGCGAACCGGTAGCCGACGCCGTGGACGGTGAGCAGGTAGCGGGGGTGGCCTGGGGTGGGCTCGATCTTCTTGCGGAGGTTCTTGACGTGGGCGTCCACGGCCCGCTCGTAGGACTCGAACGCGACCCCGTGGACCGCGTCCAGGAGCTGGCCGCGGGTGAACACGCGGCCCGGCTCACGGACCATCGCGGCCAGGAGCTGGAACTCGGTCGGGGTGAGCTCGACCGGCCGCCCGCCGACCGTGACCCGCATGCGGGGCAGGTCGACCTCGACGTCGGCGACTCGAAGCACCTCGGTCCCCCCGGAGGATGCCGTCTCGGTCCGCCGCAGGACCGCCCTGACCCTGGCCACGAGCTCCTTGGGGCTGAACGGCTTGACCACGTAGTCGTCAGCCCCCAGTTCCAGGCCGACGATCCGGTCGGTCTCGTCGCCCCGGGCGGTCAGCATCACGATCGGCACGTTGGAGACCCGGCGCAGGCTCCGAGCCACGTCCAGCCCGTCCCGCCCGGGCAGCCCCAGGTCGAGCACGACCAGGTCGGGCCGCGACCGCCGAGCCTCGGCCAGCGCCACCTCCCCGTCGGAGGCGACCACCACCACGAACCCGGCATGCTCGAGGTAGTCACGCACCAGCCGGGCGATCTTGCCCTCGTCCTCGACGACCAGGATCCTCTTCACGCGCTCCTCCCCAGCTCGCCCGAAGCCTGACGAGACGGCGGGGCGGAGGCAACCCTCCGCCCCGCCCCGGCGCCGTCGCGGCGCGCCGGTCCTGCAGCTTCCGGCCTATGCGGTCCCGGGGTCGGCCGGGGGCTGCTGGGTCGTGCTCGGTGAGGGAGCGTCACCGGACCCCGCCGGCGTCCTGGGCTGCTCGTGCAGGCGCCGGTGGTACTCGTCGAACGCCGCCGGGCCGCCCCAGGGACCAGGGCCGTACCCACCCGGGCCTCCGGGACCACCCGGGCCGCCAGGCCCCCAGCCGCCAGGACCCCACCACCGGGGACCGCCCCACCGGCCGCGGGCGAACGCGCCCCGGACCAGCAGCACGATCCCGATGATGAACAGCGGGAACAGGATCAGCCCGAACGGGAACCCGAACCCGCGGCCGTAGCCGTACCCGTAGCCGTGCCCGACGACCCTGACCACCTGGTCGCTGTCGCCACTCCGGGCCAGCTCCCGCGAGATCCCCTCGTCGACCCCGGCATTGAAGGCCGCGAACCCGATCCCGATCACCGCCAGGACGGCGAGGATCACCGCCCCGACCACCATCGATCGCCGCATTGCACTCCTCCTCGTTCAACGGCGTTGCTTCGGTCGTTCCCGATGCTGCCGTCGCGCCGTGAAGAAGTTGTGAACGCCCCGCGGAGGCCTGAAGGAGCCCGGCGCCGATCCGCTCAGCCGCCGGCCGCGGCCTCGCGGGCCCGGGCGATGATCGAGTCGACCACCTCGGACTTGGCGTCGGCGTACTCCTGGACATAGGTCCACTCCCGCCCGGCCAGGTCACGCTTGACCTGCTGGTAGTGGGCCCGGTCGCCAGGGTGGGAGCGCAGCCGGTCCCGGAAGATGAGATATCGCTCGATCTCCGGGCAGCCGGGCGAGTAGACGTGGAGGTTGACGTTCGTGTCCGGGCCCTTGAAGCAGCGGTGCTGGTACCAGTCGGGCTCCCGGATGACCAGCACGTAACCGGCCGCCTCCAGGTCCGGGACATATGCCGGCTCGTCGGACGAGTCGGGCACGATCAGCATGACGTCGATGATCGGCTTGGCGGCCAGCCCCGGCACCGCGGTCGACCCGACGTGCTCGAGCTGGACCACCCGCTCCCCGAGCACCGACCTGATCCGGTCGGCCTCGCGCTGAAACAACCGCGGCCACTGCGGGTCGGAGTCGACCAGCTGGACCTTGCCGGCGAGCTTGGGCGGCTCCACCACCCAGGCCGCCCGCAGGTCCTCCTCGGTCATCGGCCCGTGCCGTGGTTGGTTCCGGTCGGCCATCTCTGGCTCCTCGGGAGTGGGCGGCGCGTCCCCCTCAAGCATGGCGCATCGCCGGGACCGATGAGTTCGGGTGGTGCTATGGCGCCGGCGGCGGGATCGGCAGCGGCGGTCGCCGCCTCGTTCCCGGGCCGACCGCCGAGCCATGCCGGAGCTCACCCCGAAACCGGTCGCCGGGCCATGTGGTAGCGCCGCCAGGGGACGTAGCCGAGGCGGGCGTAGAACTCCTCCCGCCGGGTCCAGCCGATGTGGCAGGTACGGGTTCCCGCGTCCCGCAGCAACTCGGACGCCCTGGCCACTATGGCGCTGCCGACCCCGGCGCCGCGGGCCGGAGCCGCCACGCCGACACAGCCGATCGTCCCCGCCGCCGGCCCGAGCAGCGGCTCATAGATGGTCGCGCCGAGCGGGCCACGGAACAGCAGCGTGCCGACAATGGCCCCCGCTCGATCGCGGGCGACCAGCACTGAGGAGTCCAGCCGCTCGAACCACACCACCCAGTCGGGAAAGGTCGCCGCCTCGAAGGCCATGACCTCGGCACGCTCCGGCTCGGCCATCACCTCGATCGAGACCCCGGCCAGCTCCGCCCGCTCCCCCACCCCGGCCGGCGCCTGGTATTCGCGGAGATCGGCCACGAGGTCGATCACCGTGTGCTCGAAGCCCCACCCCCGCGCCTCGAAGAAGCCGACCGCGCCCGGCAGGTCGTCCGGCACTCCCGGCCAGATGTAGTCGTCCCCGCCACTCCCGAGCCCCACCGTCGTGGCCCCGAGCTCGCCGAGCCACGCCATCCCGGCCTCGAGCAGCCGCGTGCCGATCCCCCGCCGCTGGTACTCCGGATCGACCAGCAGCAACGGGATGCTCCCCGCCGGGTCGACAACCACCACCCCCACCACTCGACCGCCCGGATCCCCACCACTCCGCACCCGGCCACCCCCGCCCCGGCCGTGGCCCAGCTCGGCGACGAGCCCGTCCCCGACGATGCCCAGCGCCCCTGGCAGCAGCGGCCATACCGGACCCAGCGCCGCCTCCCAGAGCCGCTCCAGCACCGGCCGGTCGCGCTTCGGGTCGAGCGCCCGGAGCCGGAGGTCCTCACCCATACCGGAAGCCTAAGCTTGCTCCCAGGCGATCTCGCCCGTTGGGGCCTCGGCTCAGCTGCACCCGCTGGTCGTGCCGCAGGACTCGCAGACGAAGCAGGAACCGGCCGGGCGCATGCGAACCCCGCAGGTCGAGCAGTAGGGGGCGTCGACCGCGGCCATGCCCGGGGTGAACGCCGGTGCCTGGGACACGGGCGTCGGGGCCGGCGTGGAGGTGGCGGCCGGGGCCTGCTGGAGCTCGACCCGGGCCGGAGCGGGCGCCGTCTCCTCGGCGGGCTCGGTCGCGACCGGCTCGGCGTTGCCGTTGACCTCGGCGGTGCGCTCGGCGGTGGTCTTGATCCCGAGGGCGTGGCGGGTCTCGACGTCCAGGTAGTCGATGGCCAGCCGGCGGGCCAGGTAGTCGACCAGGCTCTGGGCGATGCGGATGTCCTTGTCGTCGGTCATGCCGTTGGGCTCGAAGATCATGTTGGTGAACTTGGCCACCAGCGCCTCCAGCGGCACCCCGTACTGCAGGCCGACGCTGACGGCGATGGCGAACGCGTCCATCACGCCCGACATGGTCGAGCCCTGCTTGGACACCTTGACGAAGATCTCGCCCAGCCCGTCGTCGGGGTAGGACCCGGCGGTCAGGTAGCCCTCGATGTCCCCGACCCGGAACGAGGTGGTCTTGGACGGCCGCTGCTTGGGAAGGCGCCTGCGAACCGGGGCCTGGTCGACCTCGATGACCGCGCCGGTGTCGGTGGTCACCTTCTTGTCGGCCGACAGCGGCTGGCCGACCTTGCAGTTGTCCCGGTAGATGGCCAGCGCCTTGAGGCCGAGCTTCCAGCCCTCGACGTAGGCGTGCTCCACGTCCTCGACGGTGACGTGCTCGGGCATGTTCACTGTCTTGGAGATGGCGCCGCTGAGGAACGGCTGGGCCGCGGCCATCATGCGGATGTGGCCCATGTAGTGGATCGGCGAGTCGCCCATGGCGCAGTCGAACACGTCGTAGTGCTCGGCCCGCAGCACCGGCGCGCCCTTCACCGAGTTGTTCTCGGCCACGTACTCGGTGATCGCCTGCACGTGCTCGTCGGCGTAGCCGAGGGTCCGCAGGGCCCGCGGCACGGTCTGGTTGACGATCGACATCGAGCCGCCGCCGACCAGCTTCTTGGTCTTGACCAGGGCCAGGTCGGGCTCGATCCCGGTGGTGTCGCAGTCCATCAGCAGGCCGATGGTCCCGGTCGGGGCGAGCACGCTGGCCTGGGCGTTGCGGTAGCCGTGCTCCTGGCCGAGCTCGATGGCCTCGTCCCAGGCGGTGCGGGCGGCCTCGAACAGGTCCGTCTGGACCAGCGAGTCGTTGATGTCGTCGACGGCGGCGCGGTGCTTGCCCATCACCCGCAGCATCGGCTCGCGGTTCTTCGGGTAGCCGGCGAACGGCCCGGTCACCTGGGCGATGCGGGCGCTGGTCCGGTAGGCATGCCCGGTCATGAGCGCGGTGATCGACCCGGCCCAGGCCCGTCCACCGTCGGAGTCGTAGGCCTTGCCGAGGGCCATCAGCAGCGCCCCCAGGTTGGCGTACCCGAGCCCGAGCTGCCGGAAGTCGCGGGCGTTCTGGGTGATCCGCTCGGTCGGGTAGGAGGAGTTCCCGACGATGATCTCCTGGGCCAGGAACACGATCTCGACCGCGTGCCGGAACGCCGCCACGTCGAACTGCCCGTCGCTGCCGAGGAACTTGAGCAGGTTGAGGCTGGCCAGGTTGCAGGCCGAGTTGTCCAGGTGCATGTACTCCGAGCACGGGTTGGAGGCGTTGATGCGGCCCGACTCGGGGGTGGTGTGCCAGTCGTTGATGGTGGTGTCGTACTGCATGCCCGGGTCGGCGCACTCCCAGGCGGCCTGGGCGATCTCGCGCATCAGGTCGCGGGCCCGGAGCGTCTCCATGGTGGAGCCGTCGAGCACGGCCTTGAGGTCGAAGCTGGTGTCGGCCTCATACGCCCGCATGAAGTCGTCGTTGACCCGGACCGAGTTGTTGGCGTTCTGGTACTGGATGCTGATCGAGTCGCGCCCGTCCAGGTCCATGTCGAACCCGGCGTCGCGCAGCACCCGCGCCTTGTGCTCCTCACGGGCCTTGCACCAGATGAAGTCGCGCACGTCAGGGTGGTCGACATTGAGCACGACCATCTTGGCCGCCCGCCGGGTCTTGCCGCCCGACTTGATCGTCCCGGCCGAGGCGTCGGCCCCGCGCATGAACGACACCGGGCCGGAGGCCTCGCCGCCGTTGCCCAGCTGCTCTCTGGACGAGCGGATGGTCGACAGGTTGATGCCCGACCCCGAGCCGCCCTTGAAGATCATGCCCTCCTCGACGTACCAGTTGAGGATCGACGGCATGGTGTCCTCGACGGACAGGATGAAGCAGGCCGAGCACTGCGGGTCGGGCTCGACCCCGACGTTGAACCAGACCGGGGAGTTGAAGGCGGCCTTCTGGTTGACCAGCAGGTGGGTCAGCTCGGCCTGGAAGGCCTCGGCGTCGGCGTCGGCCGCGAAGTAGCCGTCCTTGCTGCCCCAGCGCGTGATCGTACCGGCGACCCTGTCCACCATCTGGCGTACCGAGTGCTCGCGCTGGGGCGTGCCGAGCGGCCCGCGGAAGTACTTCTGCGCCACGATGTTGGTGGCGTTCTGCGACCAGGTGGTGGGGAACTCCAGATCACGCTGCTCGAAGGCGGTGGTGCCATCGCGCCAGTTGGTGATGACTGCGTCCCTACGCTCCCAGGTCAGCTCGTCGTAGGGGTGGGTTCCCTTGTTCGTGAACAGGCGACGCACCTGTAGGCCCCGGCGGGCGGGGCCGGTCTCGACGGACAGGGCATCCCGGGTCTTGGCCACGATGATTGACCTCCTGCGACCCCCGTGCTCAACGGGGTCGCGCACCTCCGTCCCCTGGAGAAGCGGCGCTGAACGGTGCTGCGGACCGGGTCAGCAGAGCCGAGCGGGACGACCAACGGACAGATCCACGAACTACAGCGATGTGATTAAGCACTGATCCGAGGCCCGGGTCAAGCACCCTCGACACAAGATGTTGTGGAAAACTTGCCACCAGAGGACGATTATACCACTATATGTTGTGGTGGTCGGCACCGGCCGACCCAGGGAGGATCAGCCGTGCGTTGCCCCTTCTGCGGGTCCGACGAGGACCGCGTGGTCGACTCCCGGCCGTCCGAGGACGGAGGGACGATCCGCCGTCGGCGTGCCTGCGCGGTGTGCGGTCGACGCTTCACCACCTTTGAGCGGGTCGAGGAGGCACCCCTTCTCGTGCTCAAGCGGGACGGTTCCAGGGAGCAGTTCGAGCTCGGCAAGCTGGTCTCCGGCCTACAGAAAGCCTGCAAGAACCGGCCCATCTCCCAGGACGCAATCCTACGCATCGCCAGTGACATCGAAGAGTCGATCCGGGCCCGCGGCCAACGCGAGGTCGAGAGCCAGGAGGTCGGCATCGAGCTCCTCAACGCCCTCCGCGAGCTCGACCCGGTCGCCTACATGCGTTTCGCCAGCGTCTACAAGGACTTCCAGGACCCGGCCGACTTCGAGCGCGAGCTGGAGGACCTCGGTTCCCTCCGCAAGACCACTCCCCCGAAGCCCCGTTCCAACGCCACCGCGACCTGACCGCCGGAGGGTCGGGAGGAGAAGCGGTCCGGGAGGCGGGAGCCATGACCCGGAGAAGACGCCCTGGAGCTCGCCGCCCGGACCCCCCATCCGGACCGGGCCCTAGCGCTCCGGGACCGGGATCGAGAGCTCCTGCCCGGCCTGGAGCCCGCCGCGGACGTCGTTGGCCTCGATCAGCCCGTCCACGACCGGACGGGGATCGCGTCCTGGCGCGACCCGGCGCGCGATCGACCACAGCGTGTCCCCGGGCTCGACCACGTAGGTGATCCGCGGCGCCGGCCGGTCCGGTCCGTCGCCTCTGGCCAGCCCGGGAGCGATCATGAGGAACCCGGCGACGACCAGCACGATGGCAAGCACCCGGGCACGCATCCGGTTGACCTCCCCTCGTCGCGGCCGCATCATGGATAGGGAACACCTGTTCGGTCGGACTTCCATCCTGCCCCGAACACCTGTTCGCTGTCAACCTTCTCCGACAACATCGAACTGGTGTTTGCCTCGGCCCAACTCCGCTGCTAGAGTCCGGTCATCAGGCGGCATCGGGTCCGGGCGTAGGGGGTACAGCGATGGCGGATCAACTCACCACCAGGCAGAGGCGCATCCTGGAGGTGATCCGCGACGCGGTCGCCGACCGGGGCTATCCCCCGTCGATCCGCGAGATCGGCGAGGCGGTCGGCCTGACCTCGACCTCCAGCGTCCACTCCCAGCTCGAGGCGCTCCAGCGCAAGGGCTTCATCCGGCGCGACCCGACCAAGCCCCGCGCCATCGAGGTCCACATCGAGGAGCCGGTGGCCGCGATGCCGCGCCCGCTGCCCACCTACGTGCCCCTGATGAGCGCCCCGGTCGCCGCCGGTACGGGCACCCTGCCCGACGACGTGGTCGAGGAGCTGCTGCCCCTGCCCCGCGAGCTCGTCGGCCAGGGCCAGCTGTTCATGCTCCAGGTCCGAGGGGACTCGATGGTCGGCGCCGGCGTCCTCGACCGCGACTTCGTGGTGGTGCGCCGCCAGGACTCCGCCGACAACGGCGACATGGTCGCCGCCCTCCTCCCCAACGACGAGTCCGAGGCCACGGTCAAGCACTTCTCCCGCCGTGGCGGCCACGTCCAGCTTCTGCCGGACAACCCCGCCTTCGACCCCATCGACGGCGACCACGCCCAGATCCTCGGCAAGGTCGTCGCCGTCCTTCGCCGCCTCCGCTAGCGACTTCGGGGGCCTCCGCACCTCGGGGCCACGCGTACGGACGACGGGGCGGTCGCCGAGGCCGCAGGGCGACCCACTGACCCCGGCCCGCGGGTGCTGCCCCCGTGGGTTGTGATCAAAACGATGTTGTCGCGGACTTGTGGGTTGGGCGCAGAAGCGGTTGAGTCCGGGCGTTCGTGCACGGGGGGGCGAGACGAGGAGGTCCCCCCATGCCCACCGGCCGGCACAGCAAGGGACGAGTAGCGGATGACCAGGGGTTGACCAGGCGGCGCTTCCTCCGCGCGGCCGGGGTCGGCACGGCTGGGGCGATGGTCGCCGCCGGTGCCGCGGTCGGGCAGGCGGGAGCCGAGGTCGCCGGGGCGGCCGTGCCTGGCGCGGCGGCGCCGAAGATCCCGGCCCGTCGCAAGGTCGTCCGAGCTGGTGGCCAGCAGGCCGCCGCCGTCGCCCCCCTGGCGGTCAGCGGACCGCTCTCGCTCCACACGATCTCGCCCCAGCGCTACCTGGACACCCGGTTCGACGGTGGCGGGCCGTTCCCGCCGCAGGGGTCCATCGGCGAGTTCTTCATCTTCGACTTCGGCGACCCCGACTACTTCTCCGGCGCCGGCAACGAGGTCCCGCCCGAGGCCAAGGCGCTCGCCTGCAACCTCACCGTCACCAGCGGCACCTCCGGTGGGAACCTGCGCGCGTTCCCGGGCAACAGCGACATCATCCCGCTGGTCTCCAACGTGAACTGGGTCACCGGCCAGACGGTGGCCAACTACGCCATCGTCGCCGCCGCCACCCCGGCCGACGGCGCCGAGTACATGGCCAGCATCGGCCTCCACAACGCCTCCACCCGAGGCAGCGTCCACGTGATCGTGGACATCAGCGGGTACTTCCTCTAGCCCACCGCCGCGGCCGCCGGCCCGGGTCGTCGCCGCGGATCAGCCGTTCGGGGCCGCCGGGGCGTCCACGGTTCCGCGAACCGCCTCCTCCCCCGTCTCCGGGGTGCTCACTTCGTAGGGGGCGAGGGCGTGGCTGAGGGCGGCGGAGGCGCGCAGGTGGAGGCGGGTGCCTTCGGCGACGTGGTCGGTGTCGAGGATCTCGCCCTCGCGGTGGGCGCGGTCGACCAGGTCGCCACGGTCGTAGGGCACCAGGGCGGTCAGCTCGACCTCGGGGTGGGGCAGGCGGGTGGCGACGGTGCTGAGCAGGTCGTCGACCCCCTCGCCGGCCGAGGCCGAGATCATCGGGACACCGGGGAGCAGGCGGCTCAGGCGGGCGCGGCTGACCTCGTCGAGCAGGTCGGCCTTGTTGAGGACCAGCAGCTCGGGCACGTCGGCGGCGCCGACCTCGCCGAGGACCGACCGGACGGCGGCGATCTGCCCGCCCGGGTCGGGCTGGGCGGCGTTGACCAGGTGGACGATCAGGTCGGCCCGGGCGACCTCCTCGAGGGTCGACTTGAACGCCTCGACCAGGTCGTGGGGCAGCTTGGCGATGAACCCGACGGTGTCGGTGAAGGTCGCGGCCCGCCCGCCGGGCAGGTCGAGCCGACGGGTGGTGGGGTCGAGGGTCGAGAACAGCTTGTCCTCGACCAGCACCCCGGCGCCGGACAGGCGGTTGAGCAGGGTCGACTTGCCGGCGTTGGTGTAGCCGACCAGGGCGACGGCAGGGACGCCGGCCCGCTCGCGGCCGCGGCGCTTGACGTCGCGGGTCCGGGCCATGTCGACCAGGTCGCGGCGGAGCTTGGTGATGCGGCGGCGGATGCGGCGGCGGTCGACCTCCATCTTGGTCTCGCCTGGCCCGCGGGTGCCGATCGGCCCGCCCGAGCCCATGCCGCTGCCGACCCGGGTCAGGCTCTCGCCCCAGCCGCGCAGCCGGGGCAGCATGTAGTTGAGCTGGGCGAGCTCGACCTGAGCCTTGCCCTCCCGGCTGGTGGCGTGCTGAGCGAAGATGTCGAGGATCAGCACGGTGCGGTCGATCACCTTGGCGTCGACCAGCTCCTCCAGGTGCCGGAGCTGCCCAGGGGAGAGCTCGTCGTCCATGATCACGGTGTCGGCGCCGAGTGCCTTCACGGTGGCGGCCAGCTCCTTGGCCTTGCCCTTGCCGATGAAGGTGCCGGCGTCCGGCCGGGCCCGCCGCTGGACCATGGCGTCCAGCACCTCGGCTCCGGCGGTCTCGGCCAGCCGGCGCAGCTCCTCGACCGACCGCTCGGCCTGCTCCACCGACCCGTCGACAGCCACGCCGACTAACACCACTCGCTCCAGGCGGAGCTTGCGCAGTTCGACAAGCCTGACGTCGTCGGCGGGTGGGGCGGGGGTGGTGGTCGCCGGCCGGCCGTCGGCCTGGCGGGCGTCAGGATCAGGAAAGGTGTGTTCAGTCATCCCATCCACCGTAGCGGGTCGGCGCAATCCATCCCACCGATTTCCACCGGTCGCCCGACCACTGTCCGCCTACCGGCCGACCAGCGCCTTGCGGACCCGTTCGCAGCCCTCGTCCAGGCGGCTGTCGGGGATCGTGATCGACAGGCGGATGTAGCCCTCGCCGCTGGGGCCGTAGCCGGTCCCGGGAGCGACAACCACGCCGGCCTCGTCCAGCAGCCGGGCGGTGAAGTCGACGCTCGACTCCCCCGGCGGGGTCGGCAGCCACACATAGAGGGCGCCCTTGGGAGCGTCGACCTTCCAGCCGGCGTCCCAGAACACCTCCATGATCCGGTCCCGGCGGCGCCGGTAGGTCTCCAGCAGCCCGGGCAGATGCGGCATGCCGCTCTCCAGGGCGGCGACCCCGGCCCGCTGGACGGCGTTGAAGATGCCGGAGTCGATGTTGGTCTTGACCCGGCCGAGGGCCTCGATGGCGGTCGCGCTGCCGACCGCCCAGCCGATCCGCCAGCCGGTCATGTTGAAGATCTTGGACAGCGACCCGAACTCGAGGGCCACGTCCGTGGCCCCTGGGGCCTGAAGGACCGAGGGGGCGACGAAGCCGTCGTAGGTGATCTCGGAGTAGGCGTTGTCGTAGGCGAGCAGCAGGTCGCGGTCGGCCGCGA
>JASLBL010000021.1 GCA_030146615.1 Actinomycetes bacterium | reverse complement strand
CCTGCCTGGTCGTGTCATGGCTCCAACCTCTCACGAGTCGGAGCCTCCAGGAATCCCGGGGCGGTTCACATCGCCGACCGGTTCTGTGGGTTCTGTGGGTTTTGAGTTGCGTGGCGACACCCCAGGGAGCCGCGGATGAGTGAGAGCTTCGCTGTCACGTTATCCGGCGAGAACGGCCGCAGCCGATTCCGGCCATCTCTAGAGTCCCGCCCGGCCGCCAACGTCGGCCAGCGGCCCGCCCATGCCCCGCGATGGCCTATCCGACCGCCGACCGGCCCGCGGTTGCTCACTCGCGGGATGAGGCGCTGATGGGCTCGGTGAACTGGCGCAAGCGCGGGAACCGCTACCAGGTCGCATGGCGGCTCGATGACGGCTCCCAGGGCGCCAAGACGGTCGCCACCAAGGACGAAGCGCTCGACCTGGTTGCCGAGAAACGGCTGGAGATGAGCCGCAACACGTGGCAGGGGCGTCGCCGCGGCCGGCTCCCGTTCAGCCGGTGGGCGGACGAGTGGTGGGCGGTGTGGTCGACCGACCCCAGCCGCAGCCCGACCACGCTGGCCGCCACCGAGATCCGGCTACGGCGCCACGTGCGACCCTTCTTCGGTGATCGCCCCATCGAGGCGATCCAGCCCATGCTGATCCGCCAGTGGCAGAACCAGCTCCCCAGCAAGCTCAGCTACGAAAGTCTGATGGCCTGCCGCTCGATCCTGTTCCGCATCCTCCAGCTCGCCGAGGACGAAGGCGCCATAAGCGGGAATCCGCTGCGTCGAGTGCCGCCGCCCAAGCGCCGGATCGACCCGGAGAAGGTCCTGGGGCAGGCCAAGCGGCGGGCCTACACGCCCGAGGAAGCCGGTCGGCTGCTGGCCTCATGCCCGCTGTTCTGGTGGGATCACGTGTTGGTGTTGCTCGGCACTGGTCTACGGTTCGGCGAGTTCGCTGGCCTGCGTCGTTCGAGGGTTCAGCTCGAGCGCCCCCTGCCCGTGCTCCAGGTGGTCGACGTCCGCTATCAAGCCGGCCGGTTCGGCAGCGGCTTCAAGCCACGCCCCAAGAGCGACGCGGGCATCCGCGAGATTCCGCTCGCCCCCCTGGTGGTCGAGGCGATCCGCGGACAACTGCCGCCCGGCGCCGACCCCGACGCCCTGGTGTTCGCCGGTCCCGGCGGTGGCAATCACGTGGCGGCCGGGACCAGGACCGTGCTGTCCCGGCACGGCGTCCGTCGCATGTACCAGACTGCGGTCAAGCGCGCTGACCTCGACCACCTCCAGCTCCGCGGCCCCCACGACTTCCGCCACACTTTCTCGACCTGGCTGGGACGCCGGCATCCCGGCCCGGGTGATCGACGAACTCATGGGCCACCAGCGCAGCCGGCACGGCGAGCTTGACGGCGGCAGCCGGATCGGCGCCCGCTACCGGCACACCACTGACGAGATGGCGGCCCGGGTGGTGGACGCGATCGAGGCGCGGCTGCAGATGGTCGTGAGGGTGGCCGATGAGGCAACCCGAGCTGGACCCAACCGGAAATCCTTCAGGGTGTTCTAGGCGCCCGCGCTCGGGAGGCGCCGTGAGAAGTATCTCTACCACCCTCAAGGCCGGCCCTGCGGGCGGCCGCCTGCGGCGGCCGTCCTCGCGCCGGCAGCGACACGGCGGCCACCGGGGAACCGGCCTCACCCTGCACCCCTACTAGCTCAGACAGGTGCATCCAGGTGCCAACTCTCCACGAGCCTCCAGCGCAGCGTCTCCCACCACGTTCCATCCCAACGATCGCTCGTGAAGGCGAGAAGGTGCAGGGTGTCGGCCAGGAAGCTCCGTGGGCCGATCGGCTCGGCGTCGCGAACGAACCCGATGATCTCCTCGAAGCGCGCCGCTGGGATATCCGCGAACGCCAGGGTCAGGTGGGCGTGGAAGCGCTCGCGGATCCCTGGATCGGTCCAGGTGAACTCGCCGTCCTGATCCACCAGCGGTAGCAGGGCATCCAGCGCCCCCTCGTGGAGGTCCCGGAGTGCCGCATTGCGTTGGCCGACCTCGGTTCGGTCGATGTCGAGCACAATCGCCTCGTGGCCAAACGCCATGACGCCATCGTTGAAGACCGGGAATGCCGGCCGGCCGGCAAGCATGGCCCGCAGCCGTGCGGTGAGCTCCTCGGTGCCGGCGGTGGAGCGGAAGAACCCCTTGAGCGTGGCGTGAGGCGGGAACCGGCTGGCCGCAAGCAAGCCGTACTGCCGCGCCAGCAGGCCGTGGAGGTCGGCCTGGGCTCGGCTCATCGCCAGGGAGGGGCGCAGGTAGAAGCCATAGCGCACACCGGGCGCGAGAGGGTGGCCAGACAAGTTGCTCATGCGTCCCTTTCCCTTGTGCGGCGACACAATGGTAAGGATGGGCTCGTCGGTCCGTGCTGGGTCCGCACCGCATCAGGGACCGCTGGTCCTCGGCGGGCACGAGCGGTCACCCTCGGCTAATCAGCATCGCAGGTCATAGGCCGTTCACCGTCGTGACCTCGGGCGGCGAAGCAGCCTGGCGCTGGGTTCGAATCCCACCTGACTACTGCGCTGGCCGGGTCCTCTCCTCCAAGGGGTATGGAGATCCGCAAGACCCCCAAGACGGCAACGCCCTGAGCGCTACATCGACCACTGCTAGTGGTTTGCTGGCAATCTGCTGGCAACCGGCGTCGCAGCGGGGCCTCGGGATGGCGTTTGTGCTGGTGGGCGTGACAGGTTTCGAACCTGTGGCCTCTGCCGTGTGAAGGGAGCGCGGGCACCAAACGCGGCTCGCCCACGCCATACTCCGCACCACGTCGTCCCAGCTCGTCGGCACTGACAGCTCGAGGCGACGTCCTGCTGCGCATGGCGTCGCGAGGGAGGTGTGCTGACAGATTGCTGACAGAGGACAAGCCGTCCTCCATGTGCTGACCCGGTTGATGCTTGTCGTCTTGGTGCCGGCTGATGGGTTCCGGTGTTCCGGTTGATGGTTGACACCACCGCCCGAGCTTCACGTGCTTCGCCGACCAGCGGCGAGGCGAGGAGGTCGGGAGCGCGCTCCTGGAGCTCCGCATCTCGCCTCGTCGCCGTGCATCGACGAGCCAGACGCCCACCCGTAGTCGACCGGCCGGGTCACAGGTTCGGGTTGATGCCCGCGGGGCCGCCGTAGAAGCAGTAGGGGCACAGGCCCTTGCGGTGGTTCTCCAGCAGCCGCAGCGAGAACGGCAGGCGGTCGGCCTCCTCGACCTCGTAGCGATACCGGGCCGGGGCGTTGACGGCCCGGCAGGGCGCGTCGGTGCGATGCCATTCCGAGTGCCGGTTCACCCGGACCTCGCCGGTGTACGCCCAGGTGTCGGTGGCCTCGTCGACGGTGAACTGCGGGTTGGACCCCTGCCAGCGCCAGCGGACGTACGCGGCGGGTGGCAAGGCCGAGCGCATGTGCAGGTTCACTGACTCGGTGCCGAGGTCGGACACCACCACGCCCAGCTGGCGATACAGCCGGGCGACGACGGCGAAGTCGGTGGCGGCGAACGACGCGGGCGAGAACTCGAACCGCAGCCGGCCGGTTGCCGGGCCGTCCGAATTCCGCAGCACGACGCCGTTCGTGCGGTCCTCGAGGGTCCAGCGGATCCGTAGCGCCGGGTCGGTCCCCGCGACCCCGGATAGCGGCCGCAGGATGTAGCGCAGGGTGTCGCCCCGGTAGGTGGCCGGCACGGTCGTGGGCCCGAGCAGGACTGCGGGCGAGGGTGTCGCCCGCACGGAGATGCCGACGAACACCCCGGACTCGGTGACCTCGAACTCGTCGAGGC
>JASLBL010000724.1 GCA_030146615.1 Actinomycetes bacterium | reverse complement strand
GGTCGCTGGTGGTGCGAGCAAGAGTTCACCCGAGCGGGGAGGTGACAGCATGGCGGCATGCCCCAACTGCGGCTGCCCCTGCGGCCGGCGGCCCTGCCCGACCTGCGGGCACGACGACTAGCAGCCCGCATACCACCGCTGGGGCCACATCCCCATCCGAGCATCACGGACACAGGGGATCCTCAGTGGTCGGCGAAGGCCTCAGTTCACAGCACCTCTCGCCAGGATCATGGATCCGTGTCACAGGAGTCGAACGAGCTGCCGCTTGTCAGGGCCAGGAATCGTCCCCTGTTCATCCGATCGTGACCGTGGATGGCTCCTGCACCTGCGGCTCGTCGTGGACCACGACTCGGTTCTTGCCCTGCCGCTTGGCCTGATACATGGCCGCGTCAGCCCGCTCAATCAGGCTGTCGACATCGGGGGCGGCCAGCCCCAGCTCGGCGATGCCGATGCTGGTGGTCACCCCGTCCACCTCGGCCTCCACCCTGGCCCGGATCTTCTCGGCCACGACACTCGCGCCTCCAGCATTGGTGGCGGGGAACAGGACGGCGAACTCATCCCCGCCGATCCGGAAGGAGCGATCCTCGGTGCGGACCTGCTCCAGGATCTGGGCGACCTCGACCAGCACGGCATCGCCGCGGCGGTGGCCGTTGGTGTCGTTGACCTGCTTGAAGTGGTCCAGGTCGACCAGGGCCAAGGCCAGGTGCTGGCCGTGCCGGCGGGCCAGCTCCACGGCGCTGCGGATCTCCTCCTGGAAGCTGCGGTGGTTGCCCAGCCCGGTCAGGCCATCGCGGCTGGAATGGCGCAGGGCAAGCCGGTGACGGGCGTTCAGCGCCCGACCGCCAAGCACATGGAACAGCGGCAGGCCGATCAGGAGGGCGAGACCGAGGGTGAGGACCAGGACCCAGCGCATGTCGGCCAGCTGCTGATTGAGCAGGGACCCGTCCTTGACGATGTGCAGCACATACCGTTTGCCGCCGAAGTCCAGCGGGACGGCATAGGCCGACTCGCCGTGCTGCGCGCCTGGATGGGGCCCAGCATAGGGGGTGCCGGTCGCTAGCACGGGCCGGACCGTCTCGGCCTGACTGGGCTCCATCGGATCACGCATCGGCGGCTCCTGCCCGGAATGCTCTGGAGCTTTCATCCCGTCCATCCCAGCCATTCCCTGCATCCCATCCGTCCCGGGCTTGTGTCCCCCGCCGGCGCTGCTGCCGTGGCCCGCCTTGCCGACAGCAGCCACGGTCCCATCCGGCGCCACGATGCTGACCCGGTGCACGCCCGGCCGCTGGGCAACGTGGCCGAGCAGCCCGCCGACCTCCTCCCACGGCTTGCTCTCGGCGTTCTTGTACAGCCGGTTCAGGACGGCGGCGTCGGCTTCATGCCCAGCGAGCGTCTGCTCAAGCACGCGCCTGGTCAGTTGCCGCGCCGCGAGCGCGTACTGGGCGACACCCACGATCCCCAGCGTCAGCATCACCGTCAGGGCCAGCCTGACCCCGAACTGGAGCCTCCGGCTGGGGATTAACCGGTCCAACGCCGATCGCAGCGTCGAGGGCCTGTCGTGCATGGTGATGCTCCCGGCTAGACGATTGATGGCCACCTAGGGATCGCTGATCGGCCGACAGCCGCTGCACCTTAGCGTTCGTCCGGCACAGCCCTGGGCAACCTCGGCCTCGCCATACCCCGGCCGGCCGATCCGGTCGCGGTCGGGGAGGACCGGAGCGCCAGAGCAGTCCACGACCAGACAAGACCGGAGCCCCAATGCTGACGACATTGCTCACGGGACGCGCCGCGACACCCCGGGACGAGCCGATACATAGTGGGGACGACCCTCGCGCATCTGCCCTGCTAACAGGCCTGGGAGGCCCTAGGGAAGCACAGGCCACCACACCACCTGGCAATTTAGGTCCCGGTGTGCGACTGCCGCGAGCCCTCCGGCTCTTGCCCACGAGGTGGTGGTAACCGAGCGCGGGCCTCACCCTTCGGTCGAGGCGGAGCCAACGGCGCCACGGTGTGCGAGGGTCATCCTTGCCGGCTGTGCCACAACCGTGCCATTCACAGCGGTCCTGACCGGTCCCGAGCGGACAACCACGGACAATCACGAATCAGCCTCGACCTGCGCCATTCCCCGCCCTTGCAGGTGACAGCAGCGGCCGAACTGGCTTTGGGAGCAAGGAGTCGCCGTTGGCGATGCAGACTGGCGAACCGTCCCAAGCTAGACACTCGGAGCACAATAGAGGACAGGAGCCCCGGAACCCAAAGGTGATGCAGATGCAGCTCCAACGGCGCCCGAGCGGCCTTCCCGACTGGCTGTATGTCGCCATCGTGGCGGCCCTTGGTCTGTACTTCGTCATCGGCGGGATCGCCTGGGCGACGTTCATCTACAACGGGATCCCGGTGCCGGATTCGTTCACCACGATCCTTGCCACCATCGCTGGCGGGCTGGTCGGCGTGCTCGCGCCGACTGCTGGCCCGGCTCGGTCCTCTGAGCCCAGGGGAGACGAGCGGCCAACGCCACCGGCGGAGTGAGAGCGGTCGACGGACTGTCGGTCCGTGCTGGGTCCGTAGCCGACCGGCGAACCACGGACAACGGCGGACACCAGCGGTCACTGGACGTTCGCTAAAACCGCAGGTCGCTCCGCGTATAGCCTCCTGACCTCTGGTGGAGGAGTAAGGCGACGTGGAGTTCGAGTCTCCCCCACCCATGCCGTCATGATCCTGGGCGGTTCTCCGTTGTCCGCTTCCGTTGAGCTACCAGCTCCTCGGCCTCCTCGGCTTGCCGCTCCAGCCAGGCCAAGCCCCGGCTCCTGGTACATGCGAGCCACCTGCTCGCCGGCAGCCAGTCGCAGGCGCATGGCCGCGATGAGCTGGCGGTTGGCGGCGGCCGCTTCTGCTCCAGCGCCCAGGTCGCCATCAGGTCCAGGCCGGCTCGCATCTCCGCCCGGGTCATCACCGGATAGGGGCCGCTGCGGCCGCGTGCGGCCTGGCAGTCGCCGCACATCAGCACGTGAAGAGACCCTCCGCTTTGCTGAAGGGTCCGGCGGTGGAGCCGCAGAAGGAGCAGCGATCAGCCATCTGTCTGCGCTCGAACTGATGTTCGCCAGATGCTACGCGGTTCGCGGCCACCTGTCAGCAGTTTGTCAGCAGCGATCCCATACACGGCCTCGCGTCACACTGCGGTGCCCGGTTCTGTAACCCTCCTGAGCAGGGCTGACGTGGTGCCATGCCAGGCGGCGACGGACCTCGCGAAGGGGCGGGCATGGCCTGACATGGAAGAGGTCACAGGTTCAAACCCTGTCGCGCCCACCA
>JASLBL010000664.1 GCA_030146615.1 Actinomycetes bacterium | reverse complement strand
GACTCGCTGCTGCTGGACGTCCGCTCCGGGTTCGTGCTCGAGCACCTGCCCAAGCCGGAGGTCGAGGAGCTCATCCTGGAAGAGGTGCCCGACATCTCCTACCAGGACATCGGCGGGCTCGGCGACCAGATCGAGCAGATCCGCGACGCCGTCGAGCTGCCGTTCCTGCACGCCGACCTGTTCGCCGAGCACCAGCTCAAGCCGCCCAAGGGCATCCTGCTGTACGGCCCTCCGGGCTGCGGCAAGACCCTGATCGCCAAGGCGGTGGCCAACTCGCTGGCCAAGAAGGTCGCCGAGGTGACCGGCCAGCCCTCGGGGCGCAGCTACTTCCTCAACATCAAGGGCCCCGAGCTGCTCAACAAGTACGTCGGGGAGACCGAGCGCCAGATCCGGCTGATCTTCCAGCGGGCCAAGGAGAAGTCCAACGAGGGCGTGCCCGTGATCGTGTTCTTCGACGAGATGGACTCGATCTTCCGGACCCGCGGGTCGGGGGTGTCCTCGGACGTCGAGAACACCATCGTCCCCCAGCTGCTGTCCGAGATCGACGGGGTCGAGCAGCTCAAGAACGTGATCGTGATCGGCGCCTCCAACCGCGAGGACATGATCGACCCGGCGATCCTGCGGCCGGGACGGCTGGACGTGAAGATCAAGATCGAGCGGCCCGACGCCAACGCGGCCAAGGACATCTTCTCCAAGTACCTGCTGGCCTCCCTGCCCCTGGCCGAGGACGTGGTCGCCTCGGCCGGCGGCGACCGCGAGGCCGCCCTGGCCCGGATCATCGACGAGGGCGTCCGGCGGATGTACTCCGACGCCGACGAGAACCGCTTCCTCGAGGTCACCTACGCCAACGGCGACAAGGAGGTCCTGTACTTCAAGGACTTCAACTCCGGGGCCATGATCGAGAACATCGTCAGCCGGGCCAAGAAGATGGCCATCAAGCGGTTCCTGGAGACCGGCGAGAAGGGCATCAAGGCGGCCGACCTGTTCGCCGCCGTGACCGACGAGTTCAAGGAGAACGAGGACCTGCCCAACACCACCAACCCCGACGACTGGGCGCGGATCTCGGGCAAGAAGGGCGAGCGCATCGTGTACGTGCGGACGCTGATCGAGGGGGGCAACTCCAAGGACCTCGGGCGCACCATCGAGCAGGTCAACGCCGGGCAGTACCTGTAGGCTTCGGCCTGGGGGAGCGCTCCGGGGAGAGGGAAACGACGGATGGCCATCACCAAGGTCATGGGCATCGAGACCGAGTACGGCATCACCGTGCCCGGCGCGCCCGACTCCAACCCGGTGCTGGCCTCCAGCCTGCTGGTCAACGCCTTCTCGGGCCGGGGCCGCAAGGTCCGCTGGGACTACGAGGAGGAGTCGCCGCTGCGCGACGCCCGCGGGTTCGAGGCCGCCCGGGAGCCCGAGACCCCGGCCGAGGACGACCTGGGGCTGGCCAACGTCATCCTGACCAACGGCGCCCGCTACTACGTCGACCACGCCCACCCCGAGTACTCCTCGCCCGAGTGCCTCGATCCCCGGACCCTGGTCGCCTACGACAAGGCCGGGGAGCGGATCCTGGCCGAGTCGGCCCGGCGGGCGGCCGAGCTGGCCCCGGGCGGCCGGCGCATCCAGGTCTACAAGAACAACACCGACGGCAAGGGCACCTCCTACGGCACCCATGAGAACTTCCTGGTCGACCGGGCGACCCCGTTCGCCCGGATCGTCCGCGACCTGACCCCGTTCCTGGTCAGCCGGCAGGTGTTCGCCGGCGCGGGCAGCCTGGTCCGCGACCACCACGACGGCTCGGTCGCCTTCCAGATCGCCCAGCGCAGCCAGTTCTTCGAGGTCGAGGTCGGGCTGGAGACGACCCTCAAGCGGCCGATCATCAACACCCGCGACGAGCCCCACGCCGACCCCGAGCGCTACCGGCGCCTGCACGTCATCATCGGCGACGCCAACATGAACGAGGTCGCCATCTTCCTCAAGACCGGGTCGCTGGCCATCGTCCTCAGCATGATCGAGGACGGCGTCATCCCCGGCGACGAGTGGCAGCTGGCCAACCCGGTTCAGGCCCTGCGGGCCATCGCCAAGGACCCGACCCTGCGGACCACCGTCGAGCGCAAGGACGGCCGCCGCCTGACCGCCTGCGAGCTCCAGTGGCACTACCTGGACGCGGCCAAGACCTACCTCAAGGACCGCGAGACCAGCCACTGGCAGGTCGAGGTCCTGGAGCGCTGGGAGGCCGTCCTGGCCCAGCTCGAGGACGACCCCCTCAAGGCCGCCCGGACCGTCGACTGGGCGACCAAGTACCAGCTCATGCAGCAGATGGCGGCGCGCGACGGCCTGGAGTGGGAGGACGCCAAGCTCGCCCTGGTCGACCTCCAGTTCCACGACGTCCGCATCGACAAGGGCCTCTACTACCGGCTGGCCGCCGCCGGCCGGGTCGAACGCCTGGTCGCCGAGCAGGAGATCACCACCGCCACCTCCGAGCCCCCGGAGGACACCCGGGCCTTCTTCCGCGGCCGCTGCCTGGCCCGCTACGCCCCTCAGATCGCCGCCGCCGGCTGGGACGCGATCATCTTCGACATCGGCCGCGAGACCCTCCAGCGGGTCCCGATGCTCGAGCCGACCCGGGGGACCGCCGCCCACACCGCAGCCGTCCTCGACGCCAGCCCCACGGCCGAGGACCTGATCCGCAACCTCCAGAGCTGAGCTGCGTCCACAGATCGCGGCCCGGCTGCGACGCCCACGGCCAGGCCGTGGAACAATCGACTCAACGCTCCTCCAGGGAGGCACGATGGCCAGAGACAGTGGCGGCGGCGCCGAGCAGAAGCGGCGCACGCCCGGCAAGCAGGAAGCCGAGCAGGAGGAAGCTCAGGCATCCCCCGACATCCAGGAGAAGGGCGAGGAGCTCAAGGAAGAGCTCGACGCCCTCCTGGACGAGATCGACGACGTGCTCGAGGAGAACGCCGAGGAGTTCGTGAAGCAGTACGTCCAGAAGGGTGGAGAGTAGCGCTTTGTCCGTTTACGACGAGGAACCGGCGTGAGGAACCCGTTCGAGGGCCCGAAGCTGCTCAGCCCGTCGTTCGTGGACGCGTTGCGGGCCTACGCGCCGGAGCTGCTGGAGGTTCGGGCGGCGGGAGGGACGGTGCCGGAGGTGGCGCACGGGACCACGGTGGCGGCGGTCAGGTTCGCCGACGGGGTGGCCATGGGCGGGGACCGGCGGGCGACCGAGGGGATGACCATCGCCCAGCGCGACATCGAGAAGGTGTTCCCGGCCGATGACTTCTCGGCGGTGGCGATCGCCGGGGCGGCCGGGCCGGCGATCGAGATGGTGCGGCTGTTCCAGACCGAGCTCGAGCACTACGAGAAGATTGAGGGCTCCCCGCTGTCGCTGGAGGGCAAGGCCAACAAGCTCGGCCAGATGGTCCGGAGCAACCTCCCCCTGGCCATGCAGGGCCTGGTCGTGGTGCCCCTGTTCGCCGGCTACGACACCCGCCGGCAGGCCGGCCGCATCTTCCGCTACGACGTGACCGGCGGCCGCTGGGAGGACACCGACTACCACGCCACCGGGTCGGGCGGCCGGGACGCCCGGGGCAGCCTGAAGAAGCGCTGGCGGGTCGACCTCGACGGCGACACCGCTGTCGGCGTCCTGGTCGAGGCCCTGTACGACGCGGCCGACGAGGACGCCGCCACCGGCGGGCCCGACCTGGTCCGGGGCATCTTCCCGGTGGTGGCGACGGTCACCGCCGACGGCTACCGGCGGGTTCCCGACGACGAGCTGCGCAAGGCGGCCGAGCGCGTGGTCGCCGACCGCGCCCAGGGAGAGGCTGACCGGTGAGCGTTCCCTTCTACGTCCCGCCCGAGCAGCTCACCAGGGAGAAGGCCGAGTTCGCCCGCAAGGGGATCGCCAGGGGCCGTCCCCTGATCGTGCTCGAGTACGCCGGCGGCATCCTGTTCGTCGCCGAGAACCCCTCGACCCACCTCCACAAGGTGGCCGAGCTGTATGACCGGATCGCGTTCTGCGCCGTCGGGCGGTTCTCGGAGTTCGAGAACCTGCGCCAGGCCGGGGTCCGGCTGGCCGACATCCGCGGCTACAGCTACGGCCGCGAGGACGTCACCTCGCGCTCGATCGCCAACGCCTACTCCCAGACCCTGGGGCAGATCTTCGTCCAGGAGTTCAAGCCGTACGAGGTCGAGCTGTGCGTGGCCGAGGTCGGCACCGACGGCGCCCCCAACGCCATGTACCACATCGTGTTCGACGGCAACGTGTTCGACCGCAAGGGCTTCCTGGCCATGGGCGGCCAGAGCGACGAGCTCAACGCCGAGCTCCAGCGCAGCTACGACGAGGACATTGAGCTGGACGCGGCCCTCCAGCTGGCCATGCGGGTGCTGCGCCAGGCCGCCCCGGCGGGGGAGGCTGGCAACTCCCGCCTCGAGGTCGCGGTGCTGGAGCGGGGCCGGCCCCGGCGCTCGTTCCGCCGCCTGTCCCAGGAGGACGTCGAGTCCCGCGCCGGTGAGCCGGCGACGTGACCCCACCGACGCCCGGCGGCCCCGGCTGGCAGCCGCCGGCCCCGGGCGCCGAGCGTCACGACGACCGCCCGGCCTGGCTCCGCCAGCCGGCCCCCGGGTCGACCCCGCCCGAGGGGCCCGGGCGGCCGGGAGGGCGGGGGTGGACGCCGACCCCGCCGCCTGAGCCGCCGCGGGGGCGGCGGGTCGGGCGGCTGATGGCGGCCCTGGTCCTGCTGGTGGTGGTCGGGCTGGCCGTGAGC
>JASLBL010000591.1 GCA_030146615.1 Actinomycetes bacterium | reverse complement strand
GCGGTGCGGGCCAACCCGAACGGGCTGCTGGTCGCGGGCTGGGGGGCCGATCTGGACCCGGCCGCCGTGGATGCGTTCGCCGCCGCCGGCGGGTGGCCGGTCCTGGCTGACCCGCTGTCGGGGGCCCGTCGTGGCCCGGCTGCGATCTCGACCTACGACGGCCTCATCCGGGCGCCGCGGTTCGCCGCCGCCCACCGGCCGGGCCTGGTCGTCCGGGTCGGCGGCGCCCCGACCAGCAAGGCCCTCACGGGATGGCTGGACGAGTCCGTCCCCCAGGTCCTGGTCGACCCGTCCGGCGGCTGGTCCGACCCGGCCCGCGCCGCCACCCTTCGCCTCACCGCCGACCCGTCGGCCCTGCTCGCCGCCGCCGCGGCCCTCCTCGCGGTCCCCGGGTCCAGTCCCACCGCCACCTCCCCGGCCGGGCCCTGGCTCCAGGAATGGCTGGAGGCCGACCGGCGGGCCCGGGAGACGATCGACGGGCTGCTGGACGAGTGGGCCGAGCCGTTCGAGGGGCGGGTGGCCCGTGACCTGGTCGGGTGGGTGCCGGGTGGGGGGACGCTGGTGGTGGGGTCCAGCATGCCGGTCAGGGACGTGGACGCGTTCGCCCGGCCCAGGGAGGGGCTGGGGTTCGTGGCCAACCGGGGGCTGTCGGGGATCGACGGGTTGGTGGCCACCGCCCTGGGGGTGGCGGCGGCCGTGGACGAGCCGGTGGTGGCGCTCTGTGGCGACCTGACGCTGTTGCACGACGCCTCCAGCCTGCTCGGCGCCGGCCACCGGCCGCGGGGGGCGGTGCTGGTGGTGGTGGACAACGACGGCGGCGGGATCTTCAGCTTCCTGCCCCAGGCCCAGCTGCCCGGTGACCTGTTCGAGCCGCTGTTCGGCACCCCGCATGGGCTGGACCTGACCGCCCTGGCCGCCGCCGCCCGGGTGCCGTCGCGGGTCGTGGAGAAGGCGGCCGACCTGGTCCCGGCCCTGGACGCTGCCCTGGCCGGAGGTGGGACCCAGCTGGTGGTGGTCCGCAGCGACCGGGCGGCCAACCTTGCCCGCCACCGGGCCCTGACCGAGGCCGTGGCCGTCGCCGTCGGCGGGTAGGCTGGCCGGCACCATGCCGATGTTCGAGGGGTTCAGCAGCCGGACGGTGGCCGCCGAGGAGGCCGACATCCATCTGCGGCTCGGCGGGGACGGGCCCCCGCTGCTCCTGCTGCACGGCTACCCGCAGACCTCGGCCATGTGGCACCGGGTCGCGCCCGGCCTGGCCGAGCGGTTCACCGTGGTCGCGGCCGACCTGCGCGGCTACGGCGGCTCAGCCAAGCCGCCGTCCGACCCCGGCCACCACACCTACGCCAAACGGGCCATGGCCGCCGACATGGTCCAGGTCATGGCCGAGCTCGGCTTCGCCAGCTTCGCCGTGTCCGGCCACGACCGGGGCGGCCGGGTCGCCTATCGCATGGCGCTGGACCATCCGGCGGTGGTGACCCGGCTGGCCGTGCTCGACATCGTCCCGACCCATGTCATGTGGCAGCGGATGGACACCGAGCTCGCCATGGCCGTCTACCACTGGCTGTTCCTGGCCCAGCCCGACGGCCTCCCCGAGAAGCTGATCGGCGCCGACCCGGGCTGGTGGGTGCGGGAGAAGCTGCGCCGCTGGGCCGGCAAACCGGACGCGTTCGCGCCCGAGGCGCTCGAGGAGTACGTGCGCTGCTTCTCCGACCCGGCCGCGATCCACGCCTCCTGCGAGGACTACCGGGCCGGGGCCACCGTCGACGACCTGCACGACGCGGCCGACCTGGGCCGGCGCCGGATCGCCTGCCCGGTGCTGGCCCTCTGGGGCGAGGACGGCATCTCCCGCCGAGCCGAGGACCCGCTGGCCGCCTGGCGCCCCTGGTGCGACCACGTCGACGGCCACAGCGTCCCCGGCGGCCACTTCCTGGCCGAGGAGTCCCCAGTGGAGACCCTGACCGCCCTGAAGGGGTTCTTCAGCGGCTGAGCAGGACCTCGAGCATGGCGCGGAGCTTGTGCTCGGTCTCGGCCCACTCGGTGTCGGGGTCGGACCCGGGGACGATGCCGGCTCCGGCGACCAGCCGGGCGTGGCGGCCCTGGAGGGTGGCGCCGCGGAGGGCGACCACCCATTCGCCGTCGCCAGCGCGGTCGACCCAGCCGACCGGGCCGGCGTAGCAGCCCCGGTCGAACGGCTCCAGGGCGGCGATCGCGGCCAGGGCGGCGTCGCGGGGGGAGCCGCCGACGGCCGGGGTCGGGTGGAGCAGGCCGGCCAGCTCCAGGGCGGTCGGCAGCGGCCCGGTCAGGTCGGCGGTGATCTCGGTGGCGAGGTGGGCCACGGTGGCCAGCCGGACGACCTCGGGCCGGCCCACCTGGACCCGGTCGGCCACCTTGGCCAGGCCCTCGGCGACGGCGTCGACCACCAGCCGGTGCTCCACCGCCTCCTTGGGCGAGCCGGTCAGCCGGGCCAGCCCGCCGGCCTCGGCGCCGGCGCTGTCCCCGCGGGGCACGGTCCCGGCCATCGGCCGCGAGATGGCCACCCGCCCCTGCCGGCGGACCAGCAGCTCCGGGC
>JASLBL010000521.1 GCA_030146615.1 Actinomycetes bacterium | reverse complement strand
CGCGAGTCGGAGCAGCGCAAGGCCCGGCTGCGCGTCGCGCCCGAACTCGGCCGCCTTACGGTAGGCCTGTTCGGCGATGTCGAAGTCACCGCGTAACCGGTGTACCTCGGCCTGCTCGTAGAGGGCGTCGCCCACCGCCGGGTGCCCAGCCGCAGCGAACCGCTCCAAGGCATGCTGCAGTTCCTCCAGCGCGTCGACCCAGGCCCCGTGCAGCTGCATGATCTGGGCCCGGTGCACCAGGCACTGGCCCCGGAACGGCACCAGGTCGGGCTGGGCGTCGCACCAGTGGTTGAGCGCCGTCGTCCACTCCTTGGCCCGCCGCGGGTCGAAGGTCTCCATACACGCAGCGATCACCCCGCAGTACACCAGCCCGGTCACAATCGCCGAGGCCTCTCCGGCGGCGACCCCCAGCATCACCTCGTCGAGCACCGCGATGCCTTCGGTGATCCTTCCCATGGCGATCAGGGCTTGTCCCTGCCCGAACCCCGCCAAGGCGACGAGGTCCTGGTCGGCGAACCGCTTGCCGATCTCGCGTTCCTCGGTGAAGGTCGCGTACGCGTGCTCGGCGTCGCCTCCCATCAGGGCCTGTAGCCCGTCTGGGATTGACAGGTAGCCCCGGGCGACGCAGTCTCGCTCGCCGCCGTCGATCGCGCCCCGCGCCCGCCCGATCCAGCCGCCGGCCCGGGCCCATTCACCACGGGTCATCAACCCATAGACCAACCAGAACCCGTCCATCGCGGCGCCCTCGGGGTCGCCACGCTGCATCCGCTCGCGGAAGGCACGCTCGAACAGGGCGACGTAGTCCTCGTCACGGCCGGTGAGGTACGCCGCCCGACCGGCTCACTCGAGATCCTCCGGCTCCAGCGGGGAGTCGGCGTCGGCCGCGCGCAGCAGTTCGTAGGCAGCGCCCCAGGCCTGCCGTTCCAAGGCCTGGCGACCCCGCTCGAGCGCCGATGCTGTGGTCATGCCTCCGCCCCCCTTTGGCGGCACCTGGCACTCTACGACGCATTCCTCGTCGCGTCCCAGATTCAGAGTCGGGTCAGAAATGGGCCCAAGCCTCGTTGTGACCTTCGACGGAGCCGTCGCCGCTGCTCATTACCGCGGGGTCGAATGGTCGCGGTCGATGATGCCGGCGGCGCTCACTGGGTCTTGATCCAGTACATGCGTCTGCGTGTGCCGGGCGACCTCGGGGGTGGCGCCAGTACCCGCGATCATGACGTGGACCTGGTTGGCAAGCTTCTCAATCTCGCGCGCGTGATCCAGGAACCTCTCTGGGTTCATGCTCAGGAGGACAACGACCGTGGGTGCAAGGGATGGGGCGATGTCGGCGACGGCGTCGATCGGGCTGTCGGTGCCGAGGTAGGTGATCCGCCAGCCGCGGCGGCGCAAGGCGACCCCGAAGGCCAGCAGGCCGAGTTCGTGCTGTTCGCCCGGTACGCAGGCGAGGATGGCGCCTGGACCTTGGCCCTGCCCCCAGCCTTGGGCAAGGCCAAGGAGGCGTCCTCGGATGAGGTTGGAGGCGAAGTGCTCCTGGGCGACCGACACCTCGCCGGCCTCCCACCGTTCTCCGAGCCGGTGCAGGTACGGAAGTACGACATCCCGCAGGACCGTCTCGACGGTGTAGGCGGAGAAGAGCCGGTCCAGGGCGGTGTTGGCAGCCTGCTCATCCAGCCGGTCGAGTGACGCAGCGAGGTTGCCGGCCGCATCCTCCAGGGTGGTGACGGACCCCGGAGCGGCGCGCGGTGCTGGTTCGCCGCCGCTGAGAATCAGGCGGGCCGCCTGGGCGGCGGCGAGGCCGCCGGAGACAAGGCTCTGCATGCGCTGGACCCTGGCTTCGTCGGCGGCGCTGTACAGCCGGAATCCTCCCGCGGTCCGTGTCGGCTGGAGGAGCCCGTAGCGCTGCTCCCACGCCCGGAGCAGCTCGGGACTGACCCCGGTCCGCTTGGCCAGCTGACCGATCCGAAGAAAGCCCGCCTGGGCATCGCGCATGGCCTGGTGGTCCTGCTGTTCGTTCACACCCGTACTGTACAAGCAATCGACGACCCCTGTACAGACTCTTGACAACCGGCCCGAGTGTTGGCACAGTCTCGACAGGACCTAGACAAACTCTAGACAGAAGGAGGAGGTCCATGAAGAGGCTCACCGCCTTAGCCGCGATCCTCACGATCGTCGGCGGGCTCAACTGGGGGCTGGTCGGACTGTTCAAGTTCGACCTGGTCGCCGCCGTGTTCGGGGGGATGCGCTTCGGCGAGGTGAACGTCGGCAGCCGCATCGTCTACACCCTCGTCGGGCTGTCCGCGCTCTACCTGGCCAGCCAGCTCCGGAAGCTCATCAGCACCTCCGAGCCAACCCCCGCCACCTCCGTCACCAACTGAACTGCTTCCCGGAAGGATCAAGCAATGCTCCGTCTTCCCAGTCCTCGACGCGCCGCTGTGGTCGGTGTGCTCGGAATGGCGCTCTTGGGTGCCGCCTGCAGCAGCAACGATGCCGGCACCTCCGGGAGCCAGACGCCCGCCGCTCCGGCCACGACAGCCTCGTCGATGACCGCGTCCGGCCCCTTCGGGGCCGCCTGTTCGGCCGTGCCGGCCAGCGGCGCCGGCAGCCTGGAAGCCCTGGCTCAGGACCCGGTGGCCACTGCCGCCTCCAACACCCCCGAGCTGTCGACCCTGGTCACCGCGGTCCAGAAGGCCGATCTGGTCGACACCCTGAACACGGCCGAGGGCATCACGGTGTTCGCGCCCGTCAACGACGCCTTCGCAGCGATGCCCAAGCCCACCCTGGACAAGGCCCTTGGCGACCCCAAGGGGCTGTTGACCACCGTGCTCACCTACCACGTGGTCCAGGGCCAGCTCGCCCCTGACCAGCTCGCCGGCAGCCACAAGACCCTGCAGGGCGGGACCCTGGAGGTCAGCGGCAGCGGCGAAGACTTCAAGGTCAACGGCAACTCCAGCGTGGTCTGCGGCAACATCCAGACCGCCAATGCCACCGTCTACCTCATCGACCAGGTGCTCCTCCCCAAGAGCTGACCACCACACCACCCAGCCCGGCGCGGCCACCGGCACCACCATGCCAGTGGCCGCGCCGCTCGTTCACTCCCCTCACACAAGGTTCAACTCCTGGCAGGCCCACCTCACCGGCTCTGACCAGCAGAGACGCTAGTTGCTGGCCTTCGTTTCCTCGACCGCTGATCGCTAGGACTTCTTCCGTTAGGGATAGAGGTGCGGGCCACAGCCCAAGGATGTGGGCTGTGCCGCGGTCGCGGCCTACTGGATGGGTCTGCGACGAGCCGGAGTCAATGGACCTACGCCAGATCCAGGAGGCCGAGGACCCAGGCCGGCGGCGCCAGCCCTGAGGCCGATGGCTCGCGGCGACGATCAGGAGGCCATGAACCTGCGTCGCGATGCTGACAGGCCTCGTCTATCCGGCCCCTTGACGATAGGGATGCGTGGGCATAGAACAGGCTTCCGGTCCCCGACGCCTCCGACCGTTGTATCCCTGGAGGGTTGCGTGGCCACCTACGAGTATCGCTGCGGCGACTGCGGCTGCTTCGAGCAGCGGATGCCGATGGGCACGGCCGCCGCGTCGACAGCCTGCCCAACGTGTGGTCGGGACGCCAAGCGGATCTTTTCTGTACCGATGACGTATCGGACGCCTAAGCCCCTTGCCAGGATGCTGGCCCGTGAGGAGGCAAGCCGGGACTACCCACAGGTGGTCGACCGGCCGCCAGCGCGCCGGCGACCACGACGATCAACGCCACTGAATCCTGCCCTCGCGCGCCTTCCCAGGCCCTAGCCAGCGGCCAAGCCGTCGCATCCAGTGCCTGTATGCCGGGCCTGGACCGTGGAGTGCTTGCCGCTGAGCGCCCCGTAGACCACCCCATCCCTGACCGCCCCGCTCGGAGTGGATCGGAGGAGTCCAGAGCGCATGCCGGTCCGTTCAACCAGCGAGCCCCTTGCCGACCGCGGGCGGGCGGCCGGTATGACCGTGCGTGGGCTTGGCGCTCGTGCCCGCTCCCCGCCGCCTGCGGCGGTGGTGGTCCAGAGCAACTGCGCCAAGCACACCGGGCGTCCACGCCACACACTGCAAGGAAGGTGCCGCCCATGCCAGAGGTCGTCTTCCACGTCGACCAGTCCAAGTCCATGCGCGACCAGGATCCCCCCGGGCACAACCGCTGGCATCCCGACATTCCCAGTGTCGCCTTCGTGCGGCCCGGCAGCGAGTTCCGGGTCGAGTGCCGGGAGTGGACCGACGCCCAGCTCGGCAACAACGACTCGGCCAACGACGTCCGCGACGTCGATCTGACCCGCGCCCACATGCTCAGCGGTCCAATTGAGGTCCAGGGCGCCGAGCCCGGTGACCTGCTGGTGGTGGACATCCTCGACCTGGGCCCGGTCCCCCAGGAGACGGGGCCGGCCCCGGGCCAGGGCTGGGGCTACACCGGCATCTTCGCCAAGACCAACGCCGGCGGCTTCCTCACCGACTACTTCCCCGACGCCTACAAGGCGATCTGGGACTTCCACGGCCAGGAGGCCACCTCCCGGCACCTGCCCGGCATCCGCTACACCGGCATCACCCACCCCGGCCTGTTCGGCACCGCGCCGTCGGCGGAGTTGTTGGCCAGGTGGAACGAGCGGGAGCGGGCGCTGATCGCCACCGATCCCGACCGAGTCCCGCCGCTGGCCCTCCCGCCGCTGGAGCAGGGCACCCTGGCCGGCACGCTGGCCGGCGCCGAACTGCAGAAGGTGGCCCAGGAGGGCGCCCGGACGGTGCCGGCCCGTGAGAACGGCGGCAATCACGACATCAAGAACTTCACCCGCGGCTCACGGGTGTTCTACCCGGTGCACGTCCCCGGCGCCAAGCTGTCCGGGGGTGATCTGCACTTCAGCCAGGGCGACGGTGAGATCACCTTCTGCGGCGCGATCGAGATGGGTGGCTTCATCGACTTCGGCGTCGACCTGATCAAGGGCGGGATGGAGAAGTATGGGGTCAGCACCAACCCGATCTTCATGCCCGGCCGCGTCGAGCCCAGGTACGCCGAGTTCCTGTCGTTCATCGGGATCTCGGTGGACCACGACACCAACACCAACTACTACATGAACGCCACGCTGGCCTACAAACGTGCCTGCCTGAACGCCATCGAGTACCTCAAGACCTTCGGCTACTCCGGTGAGCAGGCCTATCTGCTGCTCGGATCGGCCCCGATCGAGGGCCGGATCAGCGGCATCGTCGACATCCCCAACGCCTGCTGCTCGCTGTACGTGCCGACGGCGATCTTCGACTTCGACATCCGACCCACCGCCGACGGCCCCAGGAAGGCCGACCGAGGACAGTGCGCCGTGACGTCGTAACCCTACCGCTGGCCGGCGCCCGGGCCGGACCGCTCAGCTCCGGGCGCCCGGCCAAGAGTAACGGCCACGTGGCCGAGCCATCGATGGAAGCTAGAGGAGTCATGGCAGCAGCACGCGCGCCACGACGCGCCGCAGACACCTGGGCCAGGCTGACGCAGACCAACCCAGTGGTCGCAAGCATCGATGCCCTGCTGCGCGGCACCGGGCAGGTCATGTTCCAGAACAATCCCCTCACTGGGCTGCTGTTCCTTGTCGGTATCTTCGCCAACTCGGCCAAGCTCGGCGGTGCCGGACTGCTCGGTCTGGCGGCCAGCACCCTTACGGCCTACCTGTTGGGTGCCGACCGTGCGTTGATCCGCAACGGCCTGTTCGGGTTCAACGGCATCCTGGTCGGTATCGGCCTGGCGTTTTTTCTCGCTTTCGATCCGCTGCTGGTCGTCTACATCGTGCTTGGCGGGGCCGTCTCCACCATCGCCATGATGGCGCTGGCCAACTTCCTCGGCCCTTGGGACATGCCGGCGTTGACGGCCCCCTTCGTGCTGACCGCCTGGCTGCTGCTGTTTGCCGTCTACCAGTTCGCCCACATCCGGCCCAGCCCGCTGATCGCCCCGATGCCGCTGGAGCCCCAGGCCATCGTGCAGACCGAGCTTCGAGAACTCCCGACCGATGCCGGGGCGGCGGGCCTGACCATCGGCAACCTGGCCCATGGATTGTTCCGCGGCGTCGGGGAGGTGATGTTCCAGGACAACCTGCTGACCGGAGTGATCTTCCTGCTTGCCATCCTGGTCAACTCCCGGATCTCGGCGGCGTTCGCGGCCGTCGGGTCGGCGCTGGGGCTGCTCACGGCCGTGGCTTTGGGTGGCGACGGCGTCGCGATCTACCATGGGCTCTACGGCTTCAACGCGGTGCTGAGCGCCATCGCCCTTGGCGGCTTGTTCTTCGTACTGACCTGGAGATCGGCTGTCTACGCGCTGGCTGCCGCCGTATTCAGCACGATCGTGTTCGCGGCCATCGCCGTGGCGCTGTCCCCGATCGGCATGCCGGCCCTGACCGCCCCATTCGTGCTCGTGACGTGGCTGTTCCTGCTGCCGAAGGCGGGCTTCCAGACGCTCCAGCCGGTCGCCCTTGCCGACGTCAGCACCGCCGAGAACACCCGGGCCAGCTACCGAGTTCGTGGAACAGGCCCAGGCGCCGCCTCCCGGCCCGGTGAGGCGACGTGAGCGCCCGCCAACCCGGGCAGGTCACGGCTTGGCCCACGACCAACTCCGGCGTACGGCGCCTGGGCAAGGGGTCACGAGATAGAAGCGGGGCGGCCCGGCGTCCATGGGGACCCGCAGCGGACCGTGCCGTCCCGGCCGGTCGAGCCTCCCTAGAGGTGGACCACCGGGCAGGTAAGGGTCCTGGTGATGCCGTCGACCGCCTGCACGCGGGCGACCACCAGCTTGCCCAGCTCGTCGATGTTGCGGGCCTCGGCCCGGACGATCACGTCGTAGGGGCCGGTGACGTCCTCGGCCTGCTGGACGCCCTCGATTTCGACGATCTTCTCGGCGACCGTGGCGGCCTTGCCGACCTCGGTCTGGATCAGGATGTATGCCACCACCACAAGCAACGACCTCCTTGGGTCATGCCACCCAACGTGCCCGGTGCGTACCCCTCGCCTCGCTGGTCGCCGTGTCGGTGCTGCTCAGGGTCCATTCGGTGGGTGGCGCGGCGCGTGGCGGCCAACCTGAAGGCCCGACGAGCGACGGCGGTGGACCGACAGGTAGGCAAGCGGCCCGTCGACCGCCACCACTGCCCTGACCGTCCCCTTCGGCACGTGGACAAGGGCCATCGGGGAGAGCGGGTGGACCTGGCCGTCGAGGGTGAGCTCCCCCCGGCCGGCCACGACCACCATCAGGACCTCCACCTCGTCGTTCCGATGCGGCTGGATCCGATCCCCTAAACCGAGCCGGATCAGGTTGGCCTGCAGATCCTCTCCATCCAGCCGCCACAGGGCGCCTGGCCGGTCCCCGGCCGCCGCGAGGCTGGCCAGGTCGACCGCAGGAATAGCGTCGCGCATCCCACTATGTTGTCATCCCATACCAGACGGTTACCAGACGGTCGCAGCGCATCCCAGCGGCGACCCGGTCAGCCCTGCTGCGCCAGCGTCTGCCATTCCTCGGCGGTGATCCTGGCGACCAGGCTGGGGCCGCCCGCGTCGCCGGGGCTGAAGACCGCGGACTCACCCTCTGCGACCGAGAGTCCCGTCGCTCCCTGGAGGTTGAAGCCGTGGGAGACGAGCACCGTATTCTGTCCGGCCGGCGGTCGGGTGGTGAACAGGCGCCGCAGCCTGCGGGCCAGCTCCTCGTCGTCGGTGCCGGGGAAGGCCTCGTTCAGGAGGTCCCGTGTCACGCGCACGCGATCCCGACCGAAGGCCAGCTCGGCGGTCTCCCGGGTCCGCGCGTAGGGGCTGGCCAGCACCGTGCCCACCGGAATCCGGAGGCGGCGGATCGCGCGGCCGAGTTGCCGGGCCTGGTCGCGTCCGGAGGCGGAGAGATTTCGCTGGGTGCTCGGGTCGGCCAGGTCGGGCCTGGGGTCGTCCTGGGTCGCCTCGGTCGCCGCATGGCGGATGAAGATGACGTGCCCGCCCTGGCGTAGACGGGCCACGAGGTCGCGGCCGCCGGGTCGCTCGGCGAGCGTGGACGGGACGCCGGATCCGGCCGGTTCCGTCGGGCCGGGCCTGCTGCCACCGCATCCCGTGACGGCGGCGAGCAGGAGGCAGGCCACCAGCGCCACGGTCGGGCGGGCGGGGGCGCGTCCCGGCCGTCCCCGGCGTCTCATGCGAGTTGGCGCCAGCACGCGTGGATGGCAATCGTCATGACGCTAGTCTGCGCCGACCCCGGGACCGGCGCTCGCCCGCTGAACCGCCGTCGCTATCATCGCCCCATGGTCGATGGTGCGGCGCGGCGGGCGGGGTGGCTTGCCTGGCTGGTGGTGCTGGTGATGCTGGTGGCCGCGTGCGAGCGGTCCGTCGAGCCGGGCGCCGAACAGCCCCGGCCGGCGACCACGGCCGCCGAGGCGGCCCCGGCGGGCCTGCGGGTGCAGGAGTACCCGGTCCCGGCCGGGAGCCGACCCCACGACGTCGCCCCGGCCGCCGACGGCCGCTCGGTCTGGTACACCGCCCAGGGGTCCGGTCAGCTCGGCCTGCTGGACCCTGCCACCGGCGAGAGCCGGCTGATCCCGCTCGGGGACGGCTCGGCCCCGCACGGCGTGATCGTCGGCCCGGACGGGGCCCCGTGGGTCACCGACGGCGGCTTGAACGCGATCGTGCGGGTCGACCCTCGAACCGAGAAGGTCGACCGTTACCCGCTGCCACCCGAGGGGGGATCGGCCAACCTCAACACGGCCGCCTTCCGCGGCGGCGTCCTGTGGTTCACCGGGCAGGCGGGGGTGCTGGGACGGCTCGACCCGAAGGTCGGCCGGGTCGAGGTCTTCGACGCCCCGCGAGGTCCGGGCCCCTACGGCATCACCACCGCTCCCGACGGGCAGGTGTTCTACGCCTCTCTGGCCGGCAGCTACATCGGCCGCATCGACCACCGGACGGGCGCCGCCGAGGTACTGGAGCCACCCACCGGTGACCAGGGCGCCCGGCGGGTCTGGTCCGACTCCCGCGGCCGGATCTGGGTGAGCGAGTGGAACGCCGGCCAGCTGGGCCGCTACGACCCGGCCGACGGCCGCTGGCAAGAGTGGAAGCTGCCCGGCGCGAACCCGATGGCCTATGCCGTGTACGTGGACGACAACGACCACCCGTGGCTGAGCGACTTCGCCGCCAACGCCCTGGTCCGGTTCGACCCCTCCACCGAGCGGTTCACGGTCGTTCCCCTACCGAGCTCGCCGGCCAACGTGCGTCAGCTCCTCGGCCGGCCCGGCGAGGTGTGGGGGGCCGAGTCCGGCGTCGACAAGCTCGTCGTGGTCCGCACCGGCTAGGACGGCGGCCACAGACGTTGGCCGCGGCCACGCCAACGCGTCTGTCCGCCGTCGGGGCCGGGGCTGGACGGATGGGAAGGCCAGGAGGCGGGCTGGTGGCGCGGAAGTGCTCGGCAGCGGCGTCGCCGCCGGGTACGGTAGACGCCACAGCCGCGTGGCCTCGCCGGGAAGGCGTCCACCTGGCCGCCGCAGGCCTCGCGCCTGGGAGGTGGTTGTGATGTCGGTCGTCACCGAGCACCTCGAGCAGCGCGGTGCCGCGTTCGAGGTGCTCCCTCACCGCCAGGCCTACACCTCCATCGACGAGGCGCGTGCGCTCGGCGTCGATGCCGATGAGGTGCTCAAGACGCTGGCGGTGCGCACCGAGCCCGGCTATGTGCTGGTGGTCATCCCGGCCGCACGCCGGCTGGATCTGCAGCTGGTCCGCGAGGCGTTGGGCGACAACCATGCCCGCCTGGCCAGCGAGGAGGAGCTCGACCGCGACTTCGCCGACTACCAGTTGGGCGCCCTGCCTCCACTGGGGGCCTTGGTCGGCGCCAACGTGTTCGTCGATCCCGAGGTGCTGGGGCACGACACGGTGGTGTTTGCGGCCGGCACCCAGACCGAGTCAGTCAAGATGTCGACCCAGGAGCTGTTCGGGACCGGCGGGATCGCGACCGTGGCGTTGGTCAAGCGGCCGGAACGAGGCAGCGACGAACCGGTCGCGTAGGCGGGGTGGGCCGGTGCGTCAGCGATCTCACGACCCGCTGGGCTCTGGCTTGGCGCCAGCCGTGGGAGTCGCGGCACGGCGGGCACTGGCTGACTCGATGACTCCCGGGCTGGCCGTCGGGCTCGTCTGCCACGGACGGATGGCGTGGGCGGCCGGCTACGGGGTCGCCGACCAGGCGAAAGGGCAGTCAGTGAC